>MNDT01000053.1 GCA_001915065.1 archaeon 13_2_20CM_2_53_6
CTCGAACGGGTCTGCGCAGCAGCCATGCGCTCATGCTACTCGCCACATCCAGGCTATCAGCTGTTCGCTTACACCTCACCCGACAAGGCACTGGAGGGAGAGAAGGTCTTCGACCATGAACGAATAACGGGGCTGTTGAAGCGCTCTCTGGAACTGGGACACTATGACATCCTAGAGCACAACAGCATAACATGGCTCGTCGAGGCAGGCGAGAAAGACGTTCTCTCCCTCATGAACTCGTCAAAATTCTTCGAGACAAGCAGAGTTGACGAGGAGAGATGGATCGTAACAACAAACCTCAGAGTACTCGTTGAGCTGGCCCGAGCCAAGAACCAGACACTCCTCAGCAAGGAGCTTGTATCCACGCTAAACTCTGCGGCTCCAAACATCGCCTCCGCCCTCGCCCCTACCCTGAAGAGTTGAGATCCACGACTACCAAGGTCATACTGTTCAGTTACACCAACTATCCCAGCCTCATCTGCAACCTTGAGAAGGAGGGCGTCAAGATGACCCAGGACGATCTGTTACGCCACGGAAGCTTCACCTTCGACCTCCAAGGCGTCAGCCGCGCCGCGAGCCACCAGATAGTCCGGCATAGGATAGCCTCCTTCAGCCAACAATCACAAAGATACGTCAAGATAACACGGAGCTACGGATATCTCAAACCATCAGGAATCCCTGAGGATCTCAAGGTCCCGGTCGAGATCCACGGCCGGAAGATGGAGCTGAGCTTTGCCGATGTCATGGACCTGACACGTCAGGCCGAGGAGGGCCTTGTGGCTACGGGAATCAAGGCCGAGGACAGCAGGTATCTCCGACCGAACGCGGCGACGACAAACATTGTCATGAGTATGAGTCCCCGGCAGCTGATCCACTTTTTCAACCTCCGATGCGCCCCTGACGCCCAGTGGGAGATCCGAGACGTGGCATGGTCAATGTACGGCGCGGTAAGCCTCGCCGCCCCTAGAGTCTTCGGTCCCCTCCCCGCGGCCGAGGAGAGCGAGTTTGTCAGGAAACGGGTCATGCTGATAAACGAGCTCGTACAGAAACAGGACTCCGCCTTCGAGAAGACACCTCCCGGAGAGCTCTTCCACCTTGAACTATCACCACAACTCGACTTTTCCCACCCTGTCGAAAGTTTCGTCCGAAGATACTAGCCATTGACCCCGAAAGAGCGGGAGCTGCTGACCGGGATGGGCAACTGCTACGCGGCATGCCATGCAAACTTTGAGGAGACGGTAGAGATGGTGGGCAACGCGCGAGGATTAAAGCCCGAAGAAGTCAAAAGTACTCTGGCCAGAATTCGCGAAAAGAATCTCGCTGAGGACGAGTATAGAAAGCTCCGGAGCCGAATGCCCGAAGACTTTCCGGTATAAACGGTCGTGATCTAGGACCTGACCAAGTGTCCCTGCTGCGGCGCCAGTTTCAAGCCCGGCGATACTACCCGGCTAGGTGAACACTTCTATGCTCAAGCGCTTGCGAGCGACGCTGTTCACGTGATGTGGCTTAACCGGAACATCACGAAGACAAAGACCGATGCGAAGAGCCTCTCAATGCTCTTTGCAGAATTCTTCAAAGTTCGAAAAGGTGGACTTCAAGACTGGGTCAAACGACGGTTCGTTGAGAAGTTTTACGGTTCTCGGCCTCACCCGTTTGTGCTAGCACTTCAGCACCCCAACCGCGGGACCTTGTTGGGCTACGTGGTAGAGCACCAGCACTTTCTCAGGCAGTGGGTCCGATCATGCTCGTTCATAATGGCCCGGACCGACGCGACGGACGTGATCTTGTACGAGCTGGACAATATCAATACAGAGTTTGGAGGGTCGGGCCCTAAACAGCCCAGCCACTATGAGCTGTTGCTCAGGATGGGCGAGAGCCTGGGTCTCGATAGAACAAAGATTCTAGCAACGCCAGCACTGACCGATACTGTCGAGGCGATCCAAGTCTGGGATAATATCTGTCAACAGGATCACTGGGTCGAGGCGATGGTGGCGATGCACGGACTGGAGCTTATTGCCAACCGTAATCTCAGGAAGGAAGGAGCAAGGATGCACTATTTCGATCCAACAATCCTGGAAACGAGAGAGGTCACGGACGCGACTCGGGCTTTCCTGCGAGAAGGCTACGAGGCCGATGTTGGACACTCCGAAGAAGCGTTGGACCTTGCCGCAAAGTATGCAGACCGATTTAGTATTGTCGAGCATGTCCAGGCCACCTTCATGAGGTCGATCGACGCCTTCGACCGTTATCTTATGGCCAGACTCGAGAGGGGTAGACAGTTTGAGAGTGCCTGAGAAAGGCTGCGTGCTCTGCGAGGCTACTTGGGGAGACTACTGGGAGGAAGTAGAGGGGCAGAGGATGTTCTTCTGCTGCGACATCTGCGCGGTCGAGTTCAAGAACATGATCCGAGAAATCAAGTCTCGCACAGGATGGAAGAGCATCGACGAGGTCAAGATTGAGGGGGATTATCGGGGACGAGACTGCATCGCTCTGAAAGGTGATAAGCGATACGGCTTCTTCGTCAGATTTGATTCAAAGGGTCAAGTCCAAGATTTCAACAATCGTCCGATTACCGAAGCTCGTGTCGGGCCGCAAAAGTCTAAGGCTGTTTAGGCCAGATCTTCTTTGCGCTGATCACGAATCTTCCTGCAAAGGTCAACAGAATGCTCTCGAAGTTGGATAGAAGCGCAGGCACGCCGAGAAACGTTGTAAAGCCCCATAGAATAGGTATTCTTACGAGCAGGTCGGCGGACGCGACTGAATTGAAGAATGCAAAACGTCCCAAAAAGCCGGCCACGCCCTTCCTACCCCTGAAAACCAATCCTTCGTTGAGGAGGAAGTTGACCATGACTGCGCCTTGGCTGCTGATGATCGCGTAGACGATGTAGAAGGAGCTTCCGAGTACGCTTGTGAGTAGACCAGTAAGTGCGTTGACCTGGGTAAGGATGTACATGATGTAGACGTTGAGGAATAGCCCGAGTCCCCCTACGAAGCCGAACTTGAAGACGAGCCAGGCGGCGGGTCTTAGGCGGCTGGGCTTGACGGGGGGATACATTCCGAAACCAGAGGAGAAGCGGGCGTCGGCCAGCGCCGCCCGGTACAAGGCGGCCTGAGTGTACGGCCTCCGCGCGATCGTTTGGTCAAACGGGTTGCGGAGACGATCTTCCACTGTCAAGGCTCTATCCGAGCAGATGGGAAGAGTATCCGCTTACCGCGATATAACCGATACTCCCTCAGCCGATAGTCACGGCCACGGTCATGTGGAATGATCTATACGCTTTCGTAGCTAGAACGTTGATGTCGTTAGTCAAAGGTTGCGTTGAACAGGGCTGTCGCCGTTCAGGATGCGAGTACGGGAATCTCTGGCAGTGGAGGAGTTGAGCCTATCAGCTGCTCAAAGTCTCGTCTTGCTTTTTCCATCTTTGGATAGATTACTTCTCTGAAGCCGGTGACGGCGAACTCGCTGGGCCTGTAGGGGTCGTTGATGACTCGCAGTCCTCGGAGGGCAAGCTCATAGCTCTTGTTTGCTGTCTTGAGGAAGAATCCTATCACTTCGTCGTTGTACCAGTCTCGGAATCCCAGCTCTCTCTTGTGCCATCCCCAGCGGGTAAGGATGCTCCGCGTGAATCTAGCGTGTTTGAAGATGTTCATCAGCCAGTTGTGGGCAAGCCATTGTGGAAGATTGAACCGCACCTGTTTTCCGAGGATCTCAAACTCGGGACGGTTGAGATGGACGTACTTGATCCTGTCCCCGTTCTCCTCGTCAACGTTGTATCGTATCTTGTCTCTCTCCAGCTTCTCCTCATCCGTCAGGAGTAGTGGGGTGTAAATCTCATCTTTGATCGCGTTGACCTTGGCCAGGTTCATTATCACCGTTTTGGTCGCTTGGTAATCTTTGTCGGCGCGATCGACCATGAACACTTCTAGGACCCTGTCAACGTACTTCCGAGCATAGTCTAGGCCTCCCCACATTACCATGTCGTAGACCCGCCGGGCTAGGTTCCGGTTCGTCTCCTCGTCGAGGTTCATCTTTGACACCGCGTCCTGGACGATGCTCCGGTAGGCTTCGGCGGCTGTTCTGCCTTTCCAGAACATCCAGAAAGAGTGGAGTATCGTGTCAGACTTTCTGTCCAATAACTGCTGGTAGGTCTCTTTGGCCCCGAAGAGCTGGAGAATCTTCTCGTCAGCAACGATGTTCTTGAACTCTAACAGTTCAGGCTCCACCACGAGCTTTCGTCCAAGCCGAAACGCTTCCATGTTCCTGTTTCTCTGGCTCGCGCTGACTGTCTCCATGATCGCGTCGACGAGGTTCTTCTCGCTCACTGGTATGAGGCCTTTCTGGAAGGCCATTCCGAGCAGGATGATGTTTGTGAAGAGCTTGTTACCGTAGAAGAGTTCCGATATTTCTCCGATTCTTCCGCTAAAGTACTCGTCCGAGTTTGTATGCTTCCGAATATTGTCCTCCACATCGGATGGATAGTTCATCATTCCCGCAAGCATCGGTATGGTTGGTATGATGCTACTGTTTACAACGGCTGTTGTCCGGGCACGGCTGGCGTAGATGAGGCTTCTCTCCGCCTCGAGCATGTCGAGGCCGACGAGCAGATCTGCTTTACCGTTGGGTACGATTGTAGATATCTTGGCTCTGTCCTTGGCGTAGTTGATGTGGGCGGATACTGCTCCGTTTCTGATGGCGAGTCCTTTCTTGTCGTTGAACTTTACGGTGTAGCCTTCCTTGGTGCCTGCTCTAGCGAGCGTTGAGGAGAGCACTCCGACCCCCATTCCTCCGATCCCGCTGACGAAAGCGCTCCAAGTGTCAGTGAAACCGTGCTGGTTTGGGGGTGGGATATCGTCGAGGGAGATCTTTCTGACGCGGGGTCTCGGAGGCTTGTTTCTTGTGACTATCACTTTCTCGAAGCTGGGGCAGGCCATTATCTTGGTGCAGTAGGTGTCGCTGACGCATGTGGACTGGTCTATGCCTATCTTCTCGCCATAGTCCGTGTCTATGATCGTCAGTCCCGGACAGCCGGTGTTCTTTGTGCACTCGCGACAGTTTTCGCAGACTTCTTGTGATATGTTGACGAACTCTTCGCGGGGGATGAATCCCTGCCGATCGATAATCCGGTTTCTCTCGGCGCGTTTTCGTTTGTGGAATGTTATTCCGCATTCCTTGTCTGCGATGACTACTTTGACGCCGGGTATGGCGAAGGCCTTGTCGAGTTCTTTCATGTACTTCTCCCGGTTTGAGGGAGGCATCTTCCTGACGTAGATCTGTCCTTGTCCCATTGCTCGGACGATGCTCTCGATGTCTTGGGCGGTGGTCTTGTCGCCCATGATGTTGTGGCCCGATTCGGGGGTGGGCTGGTGGCCGGTCATGGCCGTGTTCTTGTTTTCGAGTATGATGTAGAGGATGTCCTGGGCCTCCTTGATGCTGTTGGAGATGGCTGTCATGCCTCTCCAGAAGAATGTCGAGTCGCCCATCAACGCGTACTGCTTGTTGGTTACGAACGGGTCCATGCCGCTCCCGGCAGCGCCGCCCAGCGCCATGGCGGTTAGGTTGTGCATCTCACCGAAGGGCGGGAGGAAGCTCATCGAGTAGCAACCGATGTCTCCGTGGGCGAAGATGTCCTTGTGAGCCGGCTCTTCTCTCATCGAGTGGACTGCGCTGAGCGTCTCTCTATGGGGACAGCCGGCGCAGAATCCCGGAGACCGAGGAGGTACCAGTATTCCGTATGCTTTGATCTCTGTCAGGAGATCTAGTTCGCTTTGGATCTTCTTCTCATCATACTTCGCGATCCGGTCTCCGATATCGAGGATTAGTCCCCCGATCTTCTCGATGAGGGTCGAGGGAGTTAGTCCGCTCTCCTCAGGAAACCCGTCCTCGTCCTTCGGGAATACTTTTCCCCAGACGTTGGGTTCCTTGGTGATCTTTCCGTCTTGGACCATGTCTCGGAGGATTGTCTTGATCTGGTTCTCGATTATCGGCCCCTTCTCCTCCACAACCACGATATTATCGGCGAGTTTCGAGAATTGCTCTAAGATTTCGGGGTCTATGGGGAAGGTTACGGAAAGTTTGAGGATTGGGAACTGTTCGTCGCAGCCCAGCTCCCAGAGAGCCTGTTCCAGGTAGCTGTAAGAGATTCCCGCAGCGACAAAACCGATGTTATGCTTCTTACCGTCTGAATAGAGAATCTTGTTCAGAGCATGCTCTCGAACGTACTCGTGGACTCTCGGAAAACGGTCCCGAATAATCTCCCTTTCAAGATCCCACGTGTTGGGTGGGATGCTGACTTTCCGTTTGATGTCGACTTTCGAGATGTCGAGGGTGATTGGGTGTTTGAAGCTGATCTCAGGGGATTTGTTCTCGTAGAGCTGAACGTTTCCACCTCCTTCGGCTAGGTAGGTTGTGATGAGGTAGCCTACGACCAGGTTCGAGTGGGCTGAGAGTCTGAGGGCTTCTCCAATCCAGTCCTTGATCTCCTGCGGATTGCTAGGTTCTATGATGGGCATCTTCAGATGCTCCATCAACGCGCGGCTGTCTCCGGCTACCTGGGTACTGGAGGCGTGGGGGTCGTCGCCGCATACGACGACTGCTCCTCCCTTCATCCCGCTCAGACCGTACTTGTCTGAGTAGTTGATGATGTTGATGGGGTCGGCGGCGACGTTTAGTCCAACGCTCTTCATGACGGCTATCGCGTTCACGCCTACATCCATGGCGCCACTGAGGGCAGCCGCACCCTGCGACTCGTCGTTTGTCATCTCGCCCCAGAGTCCAACCTCACGGAGAATGTCCGCGTTCTCCTCCAGAATCGTGAAGATTTCTGCTACGGGTGATCCAGGGTAGCCTGCTATGAGGCCAACCTGGCTTTCCAGTGCGCCTTTTACTATTAGCTCGTTTCCGTTAAAGGCGTCGATACCGGACTGTTGGACAAATCGCTTGTCCGACATCAGACCACTTGGATATCCGTATAGAATGGAATAGCCACGCTGTAGATAAGCCCGCCGTTCAATTCTGAACGTAGGACAGGTCCATGGTCCAAAGGTCAACGGTTTCGAGCGACAATCCTTCGTCGCTTCTTCTACTCGACATCAGAGTGTCTTTCGAAAACTGCCCCAAAGAGTAAAGAAATAGGCCGAGAGTTCGGCGTCGAGAGAGTGCTTCCTGAGTGAGCTGGGTTCGAGCTAGCTACGCGATCCTAATCCTCACGTCTATAGTTGGAGTGGCTGTTGTCATCACGCTCGAAGAGTTCTCCGCCTCGTACTCTTCCCTGACCTATCTGGTCGCGCTCTTGACATTTGTCGCTGTGGTTTCCGCCGCTATGATGATTGCCTGGGCGGCAGAGGCTTCCCAGTTCTCGATAAGCCAGGGTCTTGCATTAGCGATAGTTGCTATTGTACAGACTCTTCCCGAGTTCTTTGTCGAGGGGGCGATCACGTGGAATGCCGGCAAGGACCCTGCTAACTGGCTTCCCAATGTCACCGCGAACTTCACCGGGGCCAACAGGCTGCTGACAGGGCTCGGGTGGCCACTGATCCTGTTCACCGCGATAGTTCAGAGGCGTAGGAATGGGTTGAAGGGTAGCGGCGTGATTGCCCTTCGGAGAGAACAGAGTGTAGAAATTGCATTCATGCTGACTGCGACCGCCTTCTACGCGATCATCTGGTTCAGAGGAGCCCTGGACCTTCTTGATACAGGTGTGCTCCTTGCAATCTTCATTGTCTACATGACGATCTTGTCAAGACTTCCCTCTGAAAAGGAGGATCCCGAAGAGGTTTTGGACGCGCCTCCCAAGGCGATAGTAAGACTCCGTGGAAAACGTACCAGGATAGGGGCTATTGTAGGATTGTTCCTTCTATCTGGTCTGGTTTTCGTGTTCATATCACAACCGTTCGTTGATTCGATCAACACTATCGCGGTCGCACTTTTCGGCGCGGGAGCTGGCTTCTTCTTCATTCAGTGGATTGCCCCGTTCTTGTCGGAATTTCCCGAGAAAGTGACCGCTTTTCACTGGGCTAGAAAGATCAAGCTTGCGCCCATGGCATTGCTCAACTTTGTCTCATCTGCTGTCAGCGAGCTGACCGCCCTTGTGGCGATCATCCCCGTGGTCTTTGCATTTAGTCTCGGTGCATTAGACTCCGTGCCGATTCTGGCGCATCGGGACGAGGTCTTGCTGACGATGACCCAGTCGCTGTACGCGTGCATGTGTCTCTTGGATCTGGAGTATGATATGAGGAACGCGACAATCCTCTTCGGACTATGGCTCGCCTCTACGGTCCTTGTCCAGATCAGGTTCTGGGTCGCGATACTCTTTCTAGCCCTTGCCATAGTCGAGGTCCTGATTCACAGGAAGCGGATAACAGTCTTCTCTTCCTTCAAGTATACCCTGACCCGGACCTTTACCAAGCCTAAGGAGTAGCGATTACTATTAGTCTGAACGGTTCTCTTTGGAAGGGTCCGAGTCCTCTTGTGAGCCCCTTTGACGGCCTCTTTGCCGTCGAACTAGACTCTTCAGGAGTCGACGGAATGCGCCTTTACGGCCCGCAGCCAGCACTTCTTCCCAGTCTATTCTCATCATGAGTATTGCGATAATGATAACCGCTCCAGCTGAGGCTATGGAGGCGAAGAGGCTCCCTCCCGTGAGAACGTCGAGGAAGCCGCTGGAGGTCCGAGCGACGTACGCGATCAAGAGGGTGAGGACAAACTTTCCGGTGAACAGGGAGACGAATGTCTTGACCGGGCTGTATCGCATTACACCGAGCGGGATGAAGATGACGTCGTCCGGCAGAGGCAGTGCGGCGAATGCGAAGGCTGCAAGGAAGGCGCTTCCACCGAGCAGTTTTCTGAGCGAGTCAAACTTGGTCTTGCTACCAGAGAAGGCTCGGCCGGCTCCGTATCCAAGGGTGTAGCTTGTGAACTTTCCGATAGAGGCGCCCAAGGCGGCGATTGTTGCGACCGGTATGAGGCTAAGGCCGGTGTCTGTCGAGGCGACGAAGACGACGAACAGCAGGTATGGGACGGGAAAGAACGGAATAACATTGCCAATTATGCTGGTGACAAAGATGCCTAGCAGAGGGTTCGTACTGATGAACTGGTTGAGACTCTCAATGAGATCAGTCATCGAAGGACACGGTTCTTTCGCTAGCGGATGAAGTCGCTATTCGACAAATGAGCCGTATAAGAGGCTCTAGGATGCTCATCCCGCGGCTATCTGAGAATAGTCAGATGTACCCGGAACAGTTTTATGCTTGTCAGAAGACCCAACCTCGACTACAAAATTGTTCATAAAATCATACATGACACTAGTCGGTGCTTTCACTCTCCTGTTGCTCGCGGTAGCTCCCGTCTATGCCGCGCCGCCGTTGAGTCTGGGCTCCTCGGCCTCCTACAATCTGACGGGAAAGATCCAAGTCAGCCAGAGTTGCACTTCCGATCCGGCAATTTACACACCCCAGGCCTGCGCACCCCCCTCAACGGGTAATCCCACCCTGGCGAACGTCACAATCATGGACGACGGTAGCTGCTCATCCAGCGGGGACCCAGCTTGTAGCTTCAGCCCAATGTTCGCCCCTGTATCGCAAGGAGGCATGGTAGTCTGGACGAATCTGGGGACACTTCAGCATGATGTAAAATCCAACGCTACAGCCAACATCGGTCTTCCCAACTTCTCAGGCAACATCACAAGCGGGGGCAGCCTCCGAGTAAGCTTCCTGCAACCGGGCGTCTACCAGTACTACGACCTAGCCTACAGTTGGATGAGAGGAACGATAGTCGTTACTCCCGCTGCCTCTGCTCCAGTGGTCCCGCCCTTGCCAAGTTCGTTCCAAGTAGACCTGGGCGGAAATCTTGGGTGGAATGTAGTGGGTTTGAGCACCAGTCAGGGCAACCTCAACGTCTCTCACCAGATCAGCCTGTCCGTGTCGCCCCTCCCCGGAATCAGCTTCACTCCGGTCACAGAATCGGGTAGCTACGAACAGTCCATCAATCTGTCGACACGCGCAGAGTCACCAAGCACAGCGACTGGCATAGTCGAGTCTTTCTCGACCTCATTAGCCTCAGCACTGGCTGGAGCCACATTCGCGACTGGCGTCACTAGCCCGGTATTTCAGAGTACGCTCTTAGCCTCCAATACCCCAGACTATACCACGTGGTGGGTCAACGCACCCTTGTCCCTCGGAAGCCCAGTCCAGATACTGCACGGTTGGAGTAGCGTCACGGGTAGTGAGAGCTTGAACCTCCCCGGGAGCATCGGGACGAGGTCGGCCTGGATCGTCACAAGCCAACTCTTTCAGTCTATCAACATAAGCATACCCGACCCGAGCAATCCGCTCAGCTCTACCACTTCCACAGCGGCCGTGATCCTCAAGCTCCTCTGGAGCTATGACAAGAGCACGGGCCTGCTACTCCGCAACGATAATGCGGCCAGTCTGACGACGCACAGCGTGGCCCAAACGACCATCGGCACGATTACAGGTCCAGTCCCAGTTACAGTAACTCGGGACATGGCTCTGACAATCGACATTGCTCTCCGTCTCTCAACGACCAGCCTTAGCCTGCCCAAGTCCCCATCACGGACATCAACTCTCATGGGTCTGCTGTCCGCCATGCCATGGGTGCCGCTTGGAATAGCGGGACTAGCCGCTGGCGTCGCTGCGGCTCTAATCGTCTGGTTCACTCGAAGAGCCAAGGGAGCGACGCTGCCCGGGTCCGCCCCAGCCACAGCCCCGATACCTTCTCCAACAACGCCTTCCTAGAGACTTCTCATTTTTTCTCTTCTCTCCGCCCTACGACAGTCTCAAAGCTCATCGATATCACCTGAGGAAGGATTTCTCAAGATTGTTGCTTTCCTACTTTGCAAGTAAAACTACTCGATTTTCAAGATCCTCCTCGATTCTTTGCCTCTCTCGTTTCTTCGGTCTCCCATAGCCTCCGCCTCCCGCGGTCTTGATTTCGATGATGTCTCCTTCATCGAGGATGACAGTGGTTTTCACTGGTAGTCTAATCGTCTCTGACCGGCCTCTCTTTTTCTTGTAGAGAGAAACTTCTGTTCTCGCTCCGGGTCCGCCTCCGGAGAGCCCTTGTGGCCGGTTTCGTCCTCTCTCTGCAAGAACTGTTACTGTAATCTCATTGGTTAGTGCTTGGTAGGATCTGATGATTCCCGTGCCTCCGCGGTGGCGTCCGGGTCCGGAACTGTCAGGTCGTAGCTCGTACTGTCTGACGAGTAGTGGGTAGGATCGTTCAATCTCCTCTATCGGCGTGTTCATCGTATTGGTCATGTTTGCTTGTATGCCGTCGATGCCGTCGCGGTCGCGTTGTGCTCCGAGGCCTACTCCTATTGTCTCGTAGAAGGCCCACCTCCTTCCCCTCCATCTTCCACCCATCATGACGTTGTTCATGGACCCGCCCGAATCCGCTGGGACCTTGTCCGGGACCGCCTGGCTGAATGTGCGATATAGGAGGTCAGCGTTCCGCTGGCTCGTCTCCACGTTGCCGCCCGCCACCGGATGGGGATAGGTTGGGTTGAGGATTGTTCCTTCGGGTGCGTGGACTTGGATCGGTGCGAAGGCTCCGTGGTTTGCGGGGACATCGTCTCCTGTCAACGTTCGGGTGACGTAGTATACGCCTGAGAGGGTTACTCCGAAGACCGCGTTGAGTGGATTAGATACCTGTTTGTCGGTGCCGGTATAGTCAACTTTCAGGCTCCCTTTGGAGAGCGTGATATTGACCGACAGTAGGATATTCTCTCCGTCCGGGTCTTCGAGATAGTCTTGGGCTTGGTATGTGCCGGTTGGCATCTTTGAGAGTCGCAGCCGGGCGAGCTGCTCTGTCTTCCTCAACGACTCCGTGCAGGCTTGCCTGAATGTTTCGAGTCCGTGTTTCTTTACAAGTTCGAGGACCCTACGTTCTCCTGTAATGTTGGCCGCTGTTTGGGCTTTGAGGTCGCCCATCCGCTCTTTTGGAGTGCGAGATCTTGAGGATAGAACTCTAACTGCGCTTTTGATAATCCAGTTTTTCCGGATCAGGTATCGAGGGTCTATGACGACGCCTTCGTCGAAGAGAGTCTTGGCGTCTACGGATATGCTTCCTGGGACTCTGCCTCCGACGTCGGAGTGATGAGCCTTGTTGGCGGCGTAACCTACAAGTCTGTTGGAGTGGTAGACTGGCCTGATGACGGTTACGTCGTTCAGGTGTGTCCCGGCGATGTATGGATTGTTGACCATTATCATTGACGAAGGTTCGAGATCGATATTTTCTCTTTCGCAGTAGTCGAGTGTCCTAGCGAGTCCCCATGGCAGGGAGCCTAGATGTACAGGTATGTGTTCCGCCTGGGCGAGTAGTCTTCCCTCCTCGTCGAAGATTGCGGCCGAGTGGTCCATTCTCTCGCGGATATTGGGGCTGTAGGAGGTGTTTCGGAGGGCTATGCCCATCTCTTCGCTCGAATAGACTAGCGAGTTTCTGACGATCTCCGTCGTCGTCGGGTCCAGAAGCATTGTCCAAGCGATCAGATGGTTCGTGTTGTTTGTTATTCAGTTTGCTAGGGCTCCGCTGGTTGTAGTCAAAGAAAGAATGGAGTTGTGAGATCTAGGCGATCTGCTTTATCCTAGGCACTTCGAAAAAGGGCGCTATAGTCGCCTTCACAGCCACCTGCGCTTCTGGTGTAAGATCCTCGAAGCCCTTTCCACAGTGAGGACAATCTTCGAATTCTCCACGATTGGCCTTCTTGACGAACCATTCTCCACAGTGCCAACACTTCACAACTGGAGTGACACACATTTCTCCTACCTCACCTCCTTTCGGATCCTCTCTGCTATGTCGAGTCTGCCTCCGAGTGCCGATTTAAGGGCAACGATTCCCGTTGCGCCTCCGAACGTGGCTATTGTCCGTTCCAAGTACATTAGAGGCGTAATTCCTAGCCATACTGGTCCTGTGAGGCTTAGGAGGCTTATGCTGAGAATGTTGAGTGTGACCTGTTCGGTCATGGCCGTGTAGAATGTTAGTATTCCGATTCGTGGGTTTTCCTTCAGTCGAAAGGCCGCGGGGAGGGAGATGATCACGAGGAGGTATGGTATGAGCCAGAAGAGTGTTCCGCCTCTGGATAGGGCGATGTAGTATGTTGCGCCCGCTAGGACGTAGGCCCATGGTAAGATGGGTCCAAGGCCATAGTGGAAAGCAACGCTTCCGGCTCCTGCGGCGATCATGGGAACCAGGAGTCCTGGTAGCCCGAAGGCTTGGTAGAAACTGGGCTGGCCGAGTGCCATTCCCAGGCTGCCTACGAATGCGGTGGCGAGTGCCGGTATTGGTCTCAGTACTGCGGCTATTACTGGGAGCATGACGATTTCGAGGGTGATGAAGGCGGGCCCGCCGATGAATGGCGTCAACGGAATGAAGGTAGTGATGACGTAGGTAGCTGCCAGGCCAGCGGCGAGTGTTAGTTCGGCGGTTCTAGGAATCCATTGTCTTGTGATTGCTTGCGTATGCATTCTGCCTCCCGACTCCGGGGTTTTCTTATGGCGCAACGGGTGGGAGGCCCCACTCACGCGCCCTGATGTCCAAGGCGGAGAGAGGGGTTTTGTTTTAAGACTTACCTGTAGATGTCTACTGTAGAAACGGTGAGCAGCTAGTGGCTAGGATTATGCAAGCGAGACAATGAGATCTTTGGTTGCCGAGAAGCTTGAACGGCAATAAGGATGTGTGGGCAATGGTCATAGCACCCGGAGGCGAGGCTGGTTATGTGAAGAGGTCTCGCATACATTTTGAGAGAGGCATCTGTTTTGTTGTGGACCCTGGCAGGAACATGTTCGAGGTGGTTCCGAAGAAAATAGAACGCGTAGACGCAGTAACCCTAGTTGCCTCTACCGGCTTTTGGCATTATGGGGATGTTAGAATGATTTTCGACTCCTCAGCAGACGCGGATATAATCGAACAAAAGCTGAAATCAGAACTTTCCAAGAGTAAAGGGAAGAACCTAGGCTAGCCCGAAACCGGTGGCACCTCGCCCTGCGTTGCACCCGGTTTCAGCCAGTCCGCTACTTTACTCGCGTCTTCAGTCGACGCAAAGAACAGAATCATTTTCTTGGAGGCTAGCCTCTCGCCCCAACGCTCCACATAGAGACTGGTCGGACTGGTAAATTCGACTTTTGAAGCAACCATTATGCCGGAGTCTGCAATACCGGTGATCAGCAGTCTCTCTCCGTCACGCTTGATCCCGATCGGGATCCATCTACTGCGCAGATAGAATCCGGAGATTGTGGCGGCGGCCAGAGCAAACGCGACAAAAAAGAAAACCCCGAATAGGCTGTTAGGCAGGTCGGCCCAAGCTCCGGCACCTAAAACTAGAAAGACAAGGCTGGCGACAACCCAGCGCCATAAGGTCATAATGGGCCTCGCTTTCGCGTAGACCTCATAGCCTGGCATGGCATCCCGCTGATCCTTCTTCGCTTTCTTGTTCAAACGGGATACTCGTCCGTCTGACTTCTCAGCGTCGTCGGTGGCGTCTGAACCTGCCAGCGTCCCTGGACCTCTTCTGTCTTCCACGATGGTCTCTCTTCCTTCTGCCTCCCCCGCGACCGCCAAACCTTGCAGGTCGCGAAGGTAGTAGGAAGCGTGTTCGAGCGGTTCCTTCCAGCGCGAACCTCCCGTCCTGTTCGATGGTAGTCCCCGTCATGTTCTTGATGTTGTTGAAAATATCGTGGTCTTCACGGCTGACAAGCGAGATTGACGTTCCTTTCTTCCCTGCTCGTGCCGTCCGTCCCACTCGGTGAAAGTACATGAGTGGATCGTCTGGCATGTCATAGTTGACCACATGGCTGACCCAAGGTATATCGAGACCTCTGGCGGCAACGTCCGTTGCGACGAGTACGTCGATCCGTCCCTGGCGGAAGGCCTGTGACACAGCGTTTCTCTGGCTTTGAGACATGTCGCCATGCAGGGCTTCAGCATTGACATTGTTTCTTGCAAGTGCTTCGGCGAGATGAGCTGCTCTGATCTTTGTTGAACAGAAGACTAGTGCTCCCTCCATTCTCTCTGTCTTGAGTATGGCGATTAGAACGGGAAACTTTGCGTCTTCTTCTGCCGTGACGTAGGATTGGCGAAGTGATTCCACGGCGATCTCCTCGCTGTCGACGAATACTCGCAGAGGGTTGGACAGATACCGTTGGGAGAGTTTGACCACCTCGTTGGGCATTGTGGCTGAGAACAGTGCCGTCTGGTGGCCTCGGGGTACATTCTCGAGGATCGACTTGACATCGTCTATGAAGCCCATGTCCAGCATCCGGTCAGCCTCGTCGATAACGACGAACTTGGCACCGTGTAGATCGACGGTTCTACGCTTCAGGTGGTCGAGTAATCTGCCTGGCGTGGCTACGACTATTTTCGCATAACCGCGACGTAACTGCTCGATCTGCATTCTCATGCTTGAGCCACCATAGATTGGCATCGTCCGTGATGGAAGATGCTTGGCAAGACGTTCGAACTCGCCCGCGACCTGCACAGCAAGCTCTCTGGTTGGAACTAGTACCAGTCCTTGGATTTCGCGTGAGTGTGGCTCGACCCTCTGCAGCATCGGCAACGCATAGGCCAGTGTCTTGCCGGACCCGGTCTGGGCTTGTCCGATCAGGTCTCTGCCCTTCAAGAGTGGTGCTATTGCTTCTGTTTGTATCGGGAATGCTTCGTGGAAGCCCATCTCCCGGACGGCCTGGAGGAGACGCGGATTCAAGCCGAATGATTCGAAGCCTTGAGCCAATTTGTTCACTCCAAAGGATTGCCGACTAAGATGTCTAGTTTGTGATCGTGAATCTGTATCGGATCCGTTGCGTGCTGGGCATTATCGGGGTAAAAGTTTCCGCGCTCTTCATAAATGTCTTGGCCGTTGATGGGAAACTGAGCGTTCCGTTAGAGGAGTAATGCGGCCGGATTAGGATGAGCCATCTCAAAGAGCGATCAAGCCAAACCAGGCCATTGCTACAGCTACATATCCGGCCGCGATCAGAAACGTAGTCGGATGATTGATTACCCTGCCACGACACTTTGCATGGAACGAAAAAACCGCCATATAGCCCACAGCAGTGAAGAATATCGCGTCGAACGCGAAGGCATACCAGTTGAGTTCTTGCGAGACGTTCCCGCAACTAAGGATTTCTCGCCAAGTGAATGGAAACCCGTATCCCCAGAATCGAATACAGGTAAGTCCTAGCCAACCTTGCCATACCAAGATGAGACCTGTGGCAAGTGTGACTATGACTCCGATGGATACGAGGCTTGAAACAAGGACGACGTTCTCGACTATCCGGGTGAACTTGGGGTTGTTGTTGACTCTCGGAAAGACGATCCCGGTTCCTAGTGAGGATAATGCGACTGCAGCTGAGAGGATTGTAATGGATGACCAAACACTCGGAAAGCATGTAGGGCAGGCGGGCAGTGGCGGGTCCACAGTGAGTGTCAAGGCTTCCGTATGAGTTATCGAGCCATTGGTGGCTGTTAGAATGCCAGTGTAACGGCCAAGCGTCGCGTTGGCAGGTACTCGGAACGTGATAGTCGGCTCGACCATTCCAGCCTCGGGAACAATGAGCGTGGATGGCTTGATGGAGACTTTCACATTGAGGTTGAGGGTTGCGGTCAGGTTTACCTTGCCGGAGAAATGGTTGATGCTCGTCACCCAGCCCCAGGAAGTGTAGTTTTTCACCCGCTGCTACACGGCCCATATTCCCATTGCCGAGGGAGAAGCAACAATCGATGCTAAAATCAGCGGGAAGAGGCTGGGCCTCGAAAATTACAGGCACCGAATGAGAGAGCGGGCCGCTTACTCCCGTTATGGTTATGGTGAAATTACCGCTAACATACGAGGTTGCGAAGAGGGGTGTAGACGCTGATCCACCCGCCGGCAAGTCTAGGATAACACTCTGGCTCGAGACGCCACTGGTCAGTGAGACACTAGGACCAGAAGGATAGACAGAGGCTGAAACGTTCACACTGCCCGAGAAACCTCCTAGACTGGTGAGAGTAATGGTAGAACTCAACGATGGGCCTGCCACTGAGGACGGATTGGCGGATATACCAAAGTCAGGAACGCCTTCACGGGAACTAGAAACGCCACTAAGACTAGTACCCCAACCAGCGGCAGAAAGCGTCCTAGGAACCTCGTCGTCCTCAAAGGCTCATTCAGACTAGCCTTTCTATTCTGACCCACTTGAGTCTGCTGAAACTCGATTGATCGTTGCGCTGGATATTGAGTGTGTTCTCTGTCTCTAGAGGTTTGCCCCGCATTCGGAGCAGACGGCGCTCGACGCGAGGTTTTTGCGCCCGCAGTATTGGCAGTAAACGTCTTGGCTGATAGTTTCTAGGGCTTTGACGGATGGTTCTGGTATCCAGCCGAGGCTCATCAGGTGGTTGCCCGAGTTCGGGTCTAGGACCTCGACATGGAAATTCTCGACTGGTTGCGATGACCTGCCCCTCTCGTCACGCCGGGGCGCTTTCGTTACGCGAAGGAAGGACGAGAGACTCTTGCCTCGGAAGATTTCTCTTGAGATCTGCGCGACGATGCTTCCTTTCTTTACTCTGACGAGTCTGAAGCTTGTTAGATAAAATCGGATACCGCCCTGTATGATCCCCTGATAGGTAAGTGGGATTCCGATGATCATGAATAGGAGTCCGAAAGCAGCCATGATTAGCGCTGTGGCGAATACTCCTACGGCTAGGAAGAATCCTCCGAAGAGGACGAGGACCATTCCGCCTCCCCATCCTCGGGAGCCGTACTGTGTCTGTCCAACCCAGACTATCTCTTCATGCGCCTGCAGCCACTGCGGTGGCGCTGACGCAATATTTGACTGGAAGTCTCATCACCTTAGCTGATGCGGACATGATCGATGCGAGGGTCCGCTCTAGCTTAATGATGCGTCAGGAGCTGACAGATATTCATTCAGTAACGTCTGCGAATCAGGCTTGAGCACGTTCGAGTAGACTCTCAGAATGTCCGACCCCTGTTGTCCAAAAACGCCAAAGCCTTTTGGGATTGACTTAGAAACCGGACAGCGCACACTTCGTCCCATGAACGCTCAGGTCGGTCTTGTAGCTTCACAAGACTGGAGAAAGTGGGTGGCGATAGTGGCTGTTGGTCTCTCGCTGTTTCTCTCCGCTCTCGACGCAACAATCGTAGCGCTTGCGCTACCGCCAATTGCAAGCCGTTTCCAACTCTCGGACAGCATTGCTGCCGCTATAACACTCTCATATGCGATACCCTTGACCCTGCTAGTTCTTCCGTCAGGAGCGTTGGTTAGCCGATTCCGCGCTCTTCCAACGTTCCTCGTCTCGATCCTCGGATTTGTGCTCGGGAGTGTTGCATGTGGTTTGGCACCAAACTTCCTCGTCTTACTAACCGGTCGAATAGTCCAGGGCGGATTCGCCGCATTGATCGCGACGCAAGGAGTCGCCCTCGCTGCCGCAGTGGTCCTGCCAAAGGAGAGGGGTCGAGCCATGGGAATCGTCGGCACTATTGCTCCTCTCGGAGGAGTAGCAGGTCCAGGGATCGGCGGCCTGCTCCTAGCTAACTTTGGATGGTCCTCGATCTTCTTCGTAAACGTACCAGTAGGGCTGCTGGCATCATTGCTTGGCTTTCTTAGCCTACGAGGCGTGAGCCTGGGACATCAGGGACCAGCTAACAACGTCTACCATCAAATGGCTGGGCTATTGCGCAGACCACAGTTCCTGGTGGCGCTTATCGCGTTTTTCTCGAGCGTATCCGCTAGTGTCGCACTCTACTATCTCTTGCCGTTTGACCTAAGTGAGATACAACACATCGACCCCGCTCTTTCGGGTCTGGTCCTGCTCTTCGTCCCTCTTGGCATGATGACAATGGGGATAACTGGTGGATATCTTTCAGACCGTTATCACGCTAGGCCGTTCATGCTTGCTGGGTCTGGACTGCTACTCATTGGCAGCCTCGCTCTTTCACTCGTCGTCTCCTCGACAACCTCTTGGATGGATCTCGCCTGGCGTCTCTTGCTTGTTGGGATGGGGATCGGTCTCTTCTCAAGTCCTACAATGACTTTGATAATGGGCGTGGGACGGGATATGATGGCAGCCGCAAGCACTGTATCGAATCTTGTAGCGCGTCTGGGCACCGTCTTTGGTCCCATCGTGATGGGAATTACATGGACGATTGTTACGAGTCTCTCCACTCAAATGGTGGCTGGAATTATAATCGTGGACATTCTAGCTTCGGCGACTCTGATCTTCGCTTATCTCTCGGCAAGCTGGCTAGACCGGAATCCAGATCGACCACAGGTCCAAACCGGGACGCCAATGGCAATCAAGACTCCAGACCATCACTGACTCTTCGACCGGGTCGTCAGATCAAGATTCTCGTACCCGTCGACAGTCCAAGACCAGTGCTTTCCAATCACTGTGGTCGAGTCGTATTCTTCAACGATGCACGGGCCTTTACCGTACACTCCTGCCCACAATGTCTCCCGGCTGTAGACTGGAACCTTCTGCCAGGCACCTAGCAGCGACATTCTTCTCGACGAGATAGCAGCCGGTGGTCTGGATGGTCGGAGACCCTTCTTGGCAAGTCTGGCTTTCGGAGTGGGGATAACGGCTCGTAGTCTTGCGTTTACCGCTTCCACAGTGTTAGGTCGTAAAGGCTTCTTGTTTCAACGATCTCCTTGCTCGCTCTCTCAGCTGTGTGAATGTTCTTTCGACACTGGCAGTGACAGGTCTGAGGATAGGTTGCGTGAATGTCCTAGAGAGCTCTGCCGTGAGGAGACCGAAGGCTGAGAAGAGACCTGGGTGCAATGGTATGACTATCCGCTTGATTCCAAGCTCTTCTGCCAAGTCGCAGGCGTGTAGCGGCCCAGCACCACCGAAACTGATTAGTGTGTATTCTCTCGGGTCTCGGCCGCGTTCTATGCTCACGAGTCTGAGAGCTCTGCTCATGTTGTTGTTGACTATCCGGAGAATGCGTTCAGCCATCTTTTCGACTGATATTCCAAGCGTCCGACTCAAACGTCCGATGGCTTCGACGGCTAGATCATAGTGTAGTTGGAGATTGCCGCTTAGGAGTTGGGTGGGGTTGATTCTTCCGGCGACTATGTTTGCGTCGGTTACTGTCGCCTGTCGTCCAGCCTTGCCATATGCTGCGGGTCCCGGGTCTGCACCCGCACTCTCTGGTCCCACTTTGAGCCCTCCGGTCTCGTCTATCGATGCGATTGTTCCGCCTCCAGCGCTCACTTCTGCCAGGTCGATGAACGGTTGTCTTACTGGGTAGCCGCTGCCCTTGATTGACCTTCCGTGGTAAGTTCTTGCTGCGGCTTCGAATTCGTAGGCGAGGTCTGGTCTGCCGTTGATGATAGTCCCTGCCTTGGCGGTCGTCCCGCCCATGTCGAAGGTGATTGCTTTCCTGCATCCCAGAACACTCGCCAAGCTCTTTGAGGCGAGGACTCCAGCTGCAGGGCCGGACTCGATAATGGAGACTGGACGCTGTGAGGCTTGCGTTATGGTACTCGCGGTCCCGTCAGAATTCATGACGTAGAGGGGACAGTGAAATCCTATCAGTCGCAGCTCTCTTTCCAGCCTTGTCAGATACTTCGAGACTAAGAGGCTGAGTACGGAGTTGACGACGGTGGTGCTTGTTCTTTCATATTCACGATACTCTGGGTCGATTTCGCTGGAAACATCAACGTGCCCACTGAAGCCTGCCTCTCTCAAGACATCGCGCACCTTATTCTCGTGAGCTGGGTACGCGTAGGAGTGGAGCAGTGAGATGGACACTGCTTCGAATCCCGACTGAATTATTCGTTGGGCAAAGGTTCTGAGATCTTCATTGTTGAGTTGCTCGAGTTGGCTTCCATCCACTCTCATCCTTCCTCTAACAGTAAACCGATCTCTTCTCCGGACCAATGGCACTGGTCGCTGGGTCCTCAAGTTGTAGAGTTCGGGTCTTCTCTGCCGTCCGATTTCTAGGATATCTCTGAATCCCTGGTTGGTGATGAGTGCTGTCTTCGCGAGTCCTGTGCGAGTAAGGAGGGCGTTTGTGCCGACCGTTGTGGCATGGGATAGTAGCGAGACACTTTGAGCTTTTCCCTGATACCGTCTTAGCCCTTCGACCACTGCCTTTTCCAGCTCGTTGGCGTCTGTGGAGACTTTGACGATCTCAACGTGTTGCGGTGCATTCTCGTCAAAGACGACGGTGTCGGTGAATGTCCCTCCTATGTCGACGCCTACGTAGATCAATTAGCCTTGACTCTCTGGCGCGAACTGAGATTTCGGGGCGTTTGTTTGTTAAAAAGGGACGCGTGGATTGACCGGTCCCCGGTGGGCGTCTGTAGGTATCTATTTAGCGATCTGAATCATATTCTCTTCTGGGAGTAAGATGGCAAAGAAGGTCGAGGAAGCGAAGAATCCGAAGAAGCAGAGTGAGGTTGCGAAGGCGGCGAAGGGTCTCTTCTATGGGATGGCTCTGCATGGGATGGTGACCTACGCTTTGAGGTTGAGGATGCATATGGAGAACCTGTTCATGCTGATAACCATGGGAGACATGCTGGGAATACCCGTGCTGCCTCCATACTACAGTCTCAGACTCCTGCCTTACGCGGTTCCGTCGTTGAAGACTTGGAAGCAGACCCTGCTTAGGGATCGTGACATTACCGACTCATTATACTAGTGAGGTGCCGGTGAATGGCCATGAGCACTACCATCAGGGCGGACATGGCCGATTACTTTGCATCAAACCCTGAGATCAAGTACATTCTCTTCGGCGGCAAGGGTGGACTGGGAAAGACTACCCTATCAGCGGCGACGGCCTACTGGCTTGCGCGGAAGGGCAAGAGGGTCTGCGTGTTCTCAACCGATCCCCAGGCCAGTCTATCGGATATTTTCGAAAGGAAAATTTTCGGACAGGGAGAGGTTGAACTTGCAGGCAACCTCTACGCTGTCGAGATAGACGCTGACCGGAGGATAGCAGAGTATCAGGACGAGATCAGGAACAAGATCAAGGACATGTACAAGATGGATACGATTCCCGAGGAAGTCGAGGACTACATCAACTCATCAGCAGCGGAGCCAGCCATGGCGGAATCGGCCACATTCGACGCGATGGTTGAACTGATGACCGCTGGCAAATTCGACTATTACGTGTTCGACATGATGCCGCATGGACACGCGATAAGATTCCTGGGCATGGCTGATATTCTGGACCAGTGGGTCGAGAAAATTGTCAGCGTGAGAAAGAAAGCAGGAGAATATGGCGACGCTGCGACAGTCATGGGCAGCAAGGGAGGCTTGGCCCAAGAAGACCTTGTACTGAAAGAGCTCGAGTTCATCCGGGGAAGGCTGAACTTTGTAAGCACCATGGTTCGCGACCGCGAACATACCGCGTTCTTCTATGTTCTGATCCCGGAACTCATGCCAATCCTAGACACGCGAAAGGCACTGGAGATGTTCCGCGAGTTCAACGTGACAGTCAGTGGAGTGGTGCTCAACCAAGTATACCCGAAGGAGCTGAGAGACCAGACGGATGTTCCAGGGTTCTTGAAGAATAAGATATCGTCCCAGCAAGAATACATGCAACAAATCCGGAACGAGTTCGGCAGTCTCATCAGAGGAACTGTGCCGATGCTTGACCGAGAACCGAAGGGCCTCAGCATGATATCGAAAGTAGCGGACATACTGTACGGACCCTAATTTACTATGGAGACAGCGAGACCGAGCACATCGTTTCCGTCTTTCATAGCCGGAAAGAAGAATCTGAAGTATCTCTTCTTCGGTGGAAAGGGAGGGGTCGGAAAGACAGCAATCGCCGGCGCAACAGCACACTATCTCTCAGAGAAGCTAGAGAGGAAGACCCTGATCTCATCCACCAACCCGGTCCACAGCCTGTCAAGCCTCTTTGGCCAAGACTTATGGAAGAAAGGGACCCAGAGGATTCAGGGAACCAAGAACCTCTATGCGAATGAGATAGACATCTCTTCGACCATAGAGAGATACAAGGGAGAGATCAAGGAACGCCTCGTCCAGTTCCTGAAGTTCGCAGATATTCCCGTCGACATTGAGCCGTTTATCGAAATCGCGACGACCAATCCTTCCTTCGAAGAGTCTGCCATGTTCGACGACATGGTCGACTTGATCCTGAACGAGAAATATGACGCGTACATCTTCGACACAGCACCGGTTGCACATACCTACAGACTGCTGGGTATGTCTAAAGTCTACAACCTCTGGCTCAACAAGATGATCAAGAGTCGGGAAGAGTCAATGTCTCTACGAGCAAAGCTTTCTTTCAGGAAGGAGAAGATAATTCAGGAGCTGAGAAAGGACCCGCTGCTAATCTCGCTTGCCGGGACCAAGAAGAAGACAGAGGAGGCTCGAACGCTACTCACGGACTCAGAGAAAACCGCATTCTTCTTTGTAACGCTTCCACTAGCCCTCCCGATCGCGGTGATTGAACGGTTCATCACATGGGTCCAAGCCTTCCAGATTCCCGTCGGGGGAGTCATTGTCAACGAAGTCATTCCGAAGGCCGACATGGAAAAATTGTCGCCGTATGTCGCGAACCGGATGGAGGAACAGATGGGCTACTTGAAACTGGCCGAAGAGAAGTTTCCCGGGATGATCCGGGCGGTATTGCCGCTGTACGAGAAGGAAGTTAACGGTCTGGAGATGGTTTCGAGGATGGCTCAAAGCCTATCTTTAGGCTCGGAAAGCAAAATCTGAACGCTTTCTCGCCTTTTATACCTTATAAAGCCCCAATTTACCCGGTATTCTTATATTTCTGGCCTGATTCGGCCACACGATCCTGGTTGTATGAATCGCTCATAGTAATGCTGAGCGGTATCGTCGTCTACGGTATCGTCTACCAGTTCTATGTGAAATGGTTCGACAGGAGCGTCGTCCAGTCTGACCCGAATCGCCCCACACCTGCGCACACATATCTCGATGGTGTTGAGTTCTTTCCATCCAATAAGTATGTCATGCTGGGGTGGCACTGGAAAAGCATAGCCGCCCTTGGCCCCGTAACCGGTCCAGCCCTAGCAATAGTCTGGGGGTGGCTTCCCGGATTTCTCTGGATACTCATCGGAAATTCGCTACTTGGATGGTTACACGATTACAATTCGATGGTCTCATCCGTCAGGAACGAGGGCGCGTCCCTCGGACCTCTAACATACCAGCTGATAGGAACTAGGGCCAGAAAGGTCCTCGTTGCATTTCTCGCATTCTACTCGATTCTCATCTTCTCAGCCTTCCTCGGAGCACTCCTCCCCGTCGTCAAGGGCACGGGCGCCGGAGGCGCTGCTGCGATGGTCTCATTCATCCTAATCGCAGTAATCGGAGTAGCGTCAGGCTTTTCAATATTCAGGGCCAAGATCAACGTAGTTGCGGTCACTGGAATTTCTCTCGCCGCGGTCGCCCTTTCGGTATATCTCAGCCAAGTCGTGTTTGGGAGCACGATCAACTCGGCCTTCAACTCGGCCGTTCCGAATGCACAGCTGCAGGAAGATATTCTGTTGATTTCCATGTTAGGGTTCAGCTTTCTCGGAGCGGTCTTGCCCTTGTGGAGTTTTGCCATGCCGATAAACTATCTGGGATTCTACGTGGCCTACTTCGTTATCGCCGCGATCATAGGGAGCTCCTTTGTCGCTCCGCAAACTTTCGCTCAACCTCTCTTCACAAACTGGTTCGCGCCGGTCGCGATAGGCGCTAACACGGCCGGCGCTTCCGCTATCACCTCAATCTCGTTCCCGCTATGGCCTCTCCTCTTCGTTACAATAGCATGCGGAGCATGTTCGGGTTGGCATGGACTAATCGGCTCATCACTCTCCTCCAAGCAGCTGGACAATGAGGCTGACGCGCATTTCGTCGGTGGAGGAGGGATGCTACTGGAGGGGATCCTGGGTCTCACGTCGGTTGTAGCGGTGGGGATAATTGCCAACACGACGGGAATCGGCGCTCTGTCACTCTACGTTAAGGGAGGAGCTATTTACCTGAGCAACCTACTGATCCCGTCAGCGGCGTCAACGGCTATTATGGCGCTGATGGTCCTAATACTTGGACTTACTTTGACCCAGCTTGCCTTGCGGTTTGCCAGACTTGCAATCTCAGAAATGGTTGGGGCGCGTTTTCTCAAGAACATCTACGTGACCTCCATCATAGTGTCGATAATTACCTTCGTGCTTACAAGCTCTAGGTTCAGCGCACCGTGGGGTTTCATCTGGACACTGTTCGGAGGCTCCAACCAGTTACTCGCAGGAGTAACACTCCTCGTCACAACACTCTGGCTAGCGAAGATAAAGAGGAATACATTCCTGACGGGGATACCGGCTATCTTCATGCTGGGCACGACGATCGTTGCGCTGAGCTACACTGCCTATGCTACGCTCGACATTGCCGCCACGACAAACACTCCACTGAAGGTGTATGGGAATGCTGTTGCTGGTGGAATCGCTGTGATACTCACGATTCTCGGCATAGTTTTGTCCTATGACGGCTTCCGCGCTTACCGGCGGATCAGAGTCGGGGGCGTGAGCACGCCCTCGATGACTCCGGGACCGGTCCTCGCCAAGGCTGCTGGATCGGAGACGCCTAAACCAGCCTTTACCGGGGAACTCGCTGAAACCTAGATAGCATTCTATCACAGCAATCTCCTAGTATTCATCTTGGTCTTCTCAGACATCGAGATCGTCGCTGCCCTAGCAACAGTTCTTGTCGTCGTCTATTTTCTCGGGACCTACTGGAAACACAGAACTCTCAGAAGATACGCTCACTGGTTTGATGAAGGATTCTCCCGTAAGGCGAAAGTGAAGTATGCATCCTTCGGACACGCCGGGCTTAGGATCAAATGTGAGATGAACAGTTCTTCTGACGGCTTCAAAGAGCTAGAATTCGCGCTGACACTCGGCGCGAGAGAGAATCTGATCTACTATCCATACCGTGTGGTGACGAGAGATTTTGACAAGCTGAACTGCTGGGCTGCCTTGACGGACCCGGTAAAGTTCCAGGTCGAGATTACGAGGCAGAGGAAGAAGGTGAAGGTTACCTGGGATACGGCAGGTATTGAAGAGGTCAAGAATCCACAACTCGAGGAGCTAGGCTACAGAGTCTACTCAACGGGCCCCGAATTCGCAAACCGATTGGTCGAGCGAAGTGGAGTAATTGCGAGGCTGAAAGAACTGAGCAATGTTGAGTCTCTTGAGCTTCAGGAAGAACCGTCGAGGATCCATCTCGTGGCGCGGCTGGATATGGACGACTTGGCTAAGGTGATTGATCTTATCTCTCTGGTCGGACGGTCGATCTAGCGAGGGACCTGAGTCGAGGCCAAATGGCCGGAGAGCTCCAACGCTTCTAGTATCTTTGCTCTCAGCTCGTCATAGCTCGGAAGCTTGCTGAATAGCTTCTTTCCCTGAATCAATATGCAAGGGGTCTTCAGGATTCGGTGTCTGATCGATAACCAGACGCCTTGCGGCGATGCAGAGTCCACTGGGTCGAATACTACCCTGCCGTCGAACTCTGCCTTGAGCTTCTGGGCGATCTCTGAGAGCTGGAAGTATTGTTTCTTGACATCTTCCGGGTAGCCTTCCAGCTGTTCCGAGTAGGGAGCCATGCCGGTCGCGTGCATTACCTGCATACAGTGTTGGCAGTGAGCGAAGAGCGTGGGCATGATGCCGACAAAAGTAACCTTCAAGGGACCACCGCCCCGTGAAGAGTATTGGCCTGATCTCACACTATTCGTTTCTTCGGTCCGCGATATAAGTGCTCATCACGATACGCGATCTGGCTGTACCTTGGTCGAGTGAGAATCTGAGAATGATGATAACGCGCCGTGGCGTGGACGTAAGGGTACGGTTTCTTTCGGAGGCGATAGTTACTGCTTAATACATGACGGATTCTACATTCTGCTCATGCCTGATCAGAGCGGCAACTGGAAGATTCGAGTGAAGAAGGGGAGCTATGAGGTAGAAGTTGAGGGTCCAACTCCCGAGCGTGTGGAAAGGATGTTTGATGAACTCGTGAAGAAATATATGAAGAGAATCGCCAAGCCGTAGCCTGTGCATTATTGGGCCGGCATGGCCCTTCGAATCGTCATGTCTACGAGGCTACTCCGGACCAGAACCCTTCCATTATGTAGTTTCTAGTTTGTAGAGACGAGGCTTTCGGTCCAGTCTACTGATTCTCCACACGCAGGTACACGGAGTCAGCACTGTTTATCTTCCTCTGTTACGACCTAGTCGGCCTAGATTCGAATGGTGCTTAGAGAACTCCTCATCCCTAGAGAGAAGATCTTCTTCCAGCTCTTGGAGCAGGAATCCAAGAACGTGCTCGCAGGGGCCCATGCACTGAATGATCTCATCCAGAACTTCGACCGGTTGGCTGAGAAGCGGAACAAGATAAAAGACATTGAGCATGACGGGGACAACATCGTTCATTCCATCTGGGACCATCTGGTCAAGACGTTCATCACTCCCATCGACAGAGAGGATATCAGCAAACTCGCCTCCCTCTACGATGATGTTCTCGACTACATCGAGGCAGTCGCCAACCGTCTGTACCTGTACGAGGTCCGCTCTCCAACCGAACCCATGAAGAGGTTTACGGATATAGTGGTAAAGTCCGTGCAGGAGATCGACTTCGCCTTTGCGAGCATTCAGAAGATCAAGGCGCCCGAGGTGGAGAGCAGGATCATCGAAGTGGACAGGTTAGAGAATGAGGCTGATGTGGTACTCAACGAGTCAGTCGCAGCACTTTTCAAGACCAATGATGCGATAGCGATCATCAAGCTGAAGGAGATCTATGAGCTGATGGAGACGATCACGGACAAGTGTGAGGACGTTGTGCAGGTGATCCGCGACATCATTCTCGAATACTCCTAACCGAGAAAACCCGATGTCGACGGTAATAGTTCCCTTCGCGATAGTTGTACTGGTCGTTATTGTCGCCCTGTTTTTCGATTTCATGAACGGCTTTCATGACGCCGCCAACTCGATAGCAACCGTAGTCTCAACCCGGGTCCTTACGCCTAGACTAGCAGTGCTCTGGGCCGCCTTCTTCAACTTCGTCGCCGCCTTCCTCTTCGGTGTAAACGTTGCTTCTACAATCGGAAAGGGGACGATCGATCCGAGTATCGTGACAGCCTGGCTTCTCCTAGCAACCCTGCTAGGCGCGACCGCCTGGGACATCATAACTTGGTGGTTCGGCCTACCCACGAGCTCTTCACACGCGCTAGTCGGCGGGCTCATCGGGGCAGGCGTCGTAAAGGGAGGATGGGGAGTAGTTCAAGTTGCGGGAGTGAACAAGATACTCCTCTTCATCATCCTCTCTCCACTCATCGGCCTATTGGCCGCGATAGGCCTCGTCCTTTTGACGGCTCGAATCGGAATGCATTTCCACCGTTCAACAGCGGACCACGCTTTCCGTCGCCTCCAACTCGTATCCGCAGCCCTCTACAGTCTGGGACACGGAACGAATGATGCTCAAAAGACGATGGGCATCATCGCCGCACTACTTTTCGCGCAAGGTATCCTAGGCCCGAGCTTCTACGTTCCGTACTACGTCATAATAATGGCTGGAGTCGCCATGGGCTTGGGAACATGGTTTGGAGGCTGGAGAATAGTCCGGACTATGGGCATGAAGATAACAAAGCTCCACCCTTTCGGCGGCTTCAGCGCCGAGACCGCGGCGGCATCTACCCTCTTCGCCACCGCATCTCTGGGCATTCCGGTGAGTACGACTCACACGATCGCGGGAGCCATAATGGGCGTTGGTGCCACTAGACGACTGTCAGCGGTAAGATGGGGAGTGGCAAGGAGAATAGTCTACGCATGGGTCTTGACAATACCAGCAGCGGCCGCGATCGCAGCACTCCTTTACTCTCTCCTGTCCCTTGTAGGGTTGAGATAGAGAGAAGTCCGGGCGGTAGCGAATCCGAGCGGAAGAGGTTACGGGATTCCGCGCAGGTCAATCATATTATACTCGTTCATTGAACCCACGGAAGCAGGTTTAGAGATGAAAGTGGGTATTCTGGGCAGCGGTGATGTGGGCAAGACCCTGGGTAAGGGATTTGTGAGCCACGGCCACAGTGTCAAGCTGGGATCTCGAACACCTGATAGCGAGAAGCTGAAGGTCTGGCGGAAGGAGGCTCAAGGAGAGAGCTCGACCGGAACCTTTTCGGAAGCAGCATCCTACGGAGATATGCTAGTCTTTGCCCCGCTAGGATCAGCAGTTGACGACGTGATCGGTCTAGCGGGCGCCAAGAACTTTGCCGGCAAGATAGTCATTGACACGACGAATGCTCTTGATTTTTCGAAGGGAATGCCCCCGGGACTTTTCACTGGACTCGCGGATTCTCTCGGTGAGCAGATTCAGCGGAAACTTCCCCAAGCGAAGGTTGTAAAGTGCTTCAACACGGTGCCCAACTCGCGTATGATCAGCCCTGGCGATAAGACTGCGGAGATGTTGATCTGCGGGAATGATACTGAGGCGAAGCATAAAGTTACTCAGATTCTGAAAGAGTTCGGATGGGCTGGCGCGATAGACATCGGCGGAATCACTGAAGCCAAGTGGCTGGAGGCTCTCGTGCCATTATGGGTAAGAGCAGCTGTCTCTCTAAACTCGTGGAACGCCATGTTCAAAGTACTGCACTAGGAGAATTGGGCTGAAACGATTGACAAATGCTGACAGTTTTTACCTGACACTGGTTCTTGTCGATTAGCCTCAAACAACCGACTGGTCTGTGAAAGATAATGATCTTTTCTTGAACCCTCCAGTCACTCACCATCATGACGTAGACGTGAATTGAAGGAAACTCCTGCCAGCAGGTGTGAGTGGGCGACCTACAGCAACAGTCCGCTCATGATTCACTACCATGATAAGGAATGGGGAGTCCCGGTGCATAACGACAGAATCTTGTTCGAGTTCCTTACACTGGAGGGGGCTCAAGCAGGACTCAATTGGCAAACCATTCTCAACAAACGTGAGAACTATCGCAAAGCTTTCCACGCCTTCGACCCCGCGAAGATCGCGCGCTACAACAAGAAGGATGTCCAACGACTCCTCCATGACTCTGGCATCATACGCAACCGTCTCAAAATCGAGGCGACTATCACAAACGCTAAACAATTCCTGGAGACGCGGAAAGAATTCGGTTCTTTCGATGGTTACATGTGGCGATTTGTCGGCGGTAGGCCGATCAGGAACGCGGCCAAATCGCTCAGTGAGATTCCTTCGACTACTAGAGAATCCGATGCTATGAGTAAAGAGCTGCGTAAAAGAGGCTTCAGGTTCGTCGGCCCGACTATCTGCTACGCGTTCATGCAGGCAGTTGGAATGGTAAACGACCACACTACGAAATGCTTCAGATACAACAGAGTATAGCCGGAGGCTTCGAATCCCTTTCCCGAGTCTTGTGAAGTCCACGCACTCACGGGTCATGAGACTTGTCTTGATGAATGGATCCTGCTGACGAAAGCCGAGGAAAGATGGTAGCATTGCTCCATTCCGTCGATCTCCTCCCAGCATCTCAGGTCCGTAACGGCGTTCGAGCATACTACAAGTCTTATAATACGGAATGCTAACGGCGCATCATGCCTTCAGCCAAGATGGAAGTGAAACATCTCAATTCTCCAGACGAGGTCCGAAAGTTCGAGAAGGGCAAGATCGACCTTGTCAAGATCGGCGGAGCTACTGTGGGCCGAGCACGGTTCGAGCCTGGATGGAAATGGTCCAAGCATGTGAAGCCGATAGCGAACACGGAGAGCTGCGAGGCACCCCACTTTCAATACCATATATCCGGCGTACTTCACATTGTAATGGATGACGGTACCGCGAAGGATGTCGGACCCGGAGAAATATCACTGGTGCCCACGGGCCACGATGCGTGGGTCGTCGGAAATGAGCCAGTCGTCGTAGTCGATTTCCAAGGCATGGTGGACTACGCGAGACAATCCTCCAAGAAATAGAGCTTCGAAGCACATTCGCCCGACACTAGCCGCATGGACCCGTAGCCTCGTCAGGCTTCGTCAGCCTGAGTAGTCAAACAATCATATTTGATTGGCCAATGTTGGTCGGAGTCAGGATCAGTCTAATCATATTTGCAAATAGGAACGCTGGGTGGAAAGAATAGTGAACGATGATCAGGCGCGTCACTCTACCAGTCTGGACCCTTCGATGAAGAAGTCGTCGGACCCTGCGGACATGGTTCTGCGAGAGATCGAGGAGATGGGCAAGAAATCCTTCATCCCATCAATCGGCCCCCTCAAGGGACGGATACTCGCCGATATCGTCAGAGAGCACAAGCCGAGGCTGATCCTCGAAGTAGGTGCTCTCTACGGATACTCGGCCATCCTCATCGCCAAGAACAGTCCAGCCCATGCACAAATCACAACTGTCGAGAAAGACCCGAAGAACGCCCGCATTACCCAGGAAAACGTCGCGCGTGCTGGCCTGGACGACATGATCGAGGTCATTCAGGGAGACGCGATCATAATTCTCCCCGAGCTCCCCGGACCCTTCGACCTAGTATTCCTGGATGCCGAGAAGATCCAGTACCTAGCGTACTTGAAAGCGATTGAAGCGAAGCTGCACCAGGGCAGCGTCATAGTAGCCGATAACGTAGGCGTATTCCGTGACCAGATGATGGACTATCTCAACTATGTCAGAACCACCGGCCGATACAGGAGCCGTACAGTAGAGACCCTGCTGGAATTCTCAGAGACAACAAAGGACGCAATGGAGATCAGCGAAAAACGATACTAGAAGATCATTGCCGAGACCCTCGCAGGACCCGAGTCGGGATCTTAAGCTCCACTGCAACATTCCGCTCGGAGACTACCTGCCAGTCCATCCGACGCGGTTCATCAAGTCCTGAAATCCCCGAAATAGTTGGCGCAAGAGCCGAGACAGGCGCAGAACACGCCCTGATCGGAAATCCGGGCGGCCGATTTGACCTCGCGCAGTTTTCACGCTGACCTGCACGCTGGCCTCCACGATATCCAAAACGCTCGACCAGCCGATTCTGCGCGAGAAACAGGAATCAAAGCGCAGACCGGGTTCAACTGGCGGAGACCCCCTCCAGAAAATCTCAAAAGCAGTTGCTCCCCGCGACACAAAGGTGCTCTTTGGGCGTCCTCCGGAAAGAGAATGATCAGTTTCCATCCATATTCCCATAATGGCAGACAAGCTTTCGGTTGGAATCGATCATGACAGACCCAGCGAATCCTAGAATGAGAAATTATTCCACTTTCCCACTATCTCTTCTCTTTCTGTTATCTATTTCTCGACCCCCCCGGGGAGCATACATTCTCTCCAGAAACCCTTCATACTTTTGATGGGTGGCGTGTCGGCCGTAACCCACCTTCTGTTCGTAGCAGCATCTGTCTAATCGGGGAACCCGCGCCTCCGGCGGAGGATCACAGGCGTCTACATCCCCTTTCACAGCGCAGCAGGAGCCCGTTTCATCCCGCGTCCAGCCCTCCATCAGGGACGCCCGGGAGAACATCCCATCATCGTCACACGGTACCGGCCGGGTATCGTTTCTGCGCTCCCACACAGGCTCTCGCCAGACACGTTACGTGTTACGCTTCCGCCATGTGGGTGGAGTTTCCTCAGAACAACGCCGTGTTATCGACGCTGTTCTGCGACTGCTCACCGACTCGCCACCCAAACCGGAAAACACGAGACCTGCTAATAGACTGATCAGAACAAGCACACAGAATAATCATGAGAGATGCCGTGTAGATTCCGCCTCAGACGTTGATATCGCTCCGAACGTGGGCTCCACCAGGGACCAGCACCTTGGGCGATTGGGGATCGCGGGCTGAACGTCTCGACCGAAGTCTCGACGCGTACACCCCGATTCCATCAACCCCATCTTCTGTGGGAGCCCTCGTCCAGTCCGAACACGCTGTCGCCAGCGTGCCAAGTGGACCGGAATGGTTGCCTATTTTCGGGAGAGGTTTCAGGCTTAGATGCTTTCAGCCCTTATCCTCGATAGCGTGGCGGCCCGGCAGTGCCCTGTCGGACAACCGGTAAACTAGAGGCTACGATACCCCGTTCCTCTCGTACTAGGGGCGCCTTCCCCTCA
>MNDT01000031.1 GCA_001915065.1 archaeon 13_2_20CM_2_53_6
CGCCGAAGGCAAGCAGATCCGGCTAGGGTAGACCCTGCCCTCCTACGTGTCCAATCTCTTACCAAGAAATATTTGAACGGTCAAATGGCAATCTTCTTGGTCTGAGGAGAATCAGCTCCCTAGGGGCTTTGCCCGCCACGATCCTTTTCAGAGATGTCAGCCCGTTCGCTGAACCATGAACTTCGGAAGTCTTCTGGACTGGACTGGCTGCTGAGAACGACAGAATTCGCCCAGAATAGGCGCGGATCAGCAATCAGGGAGGGGGGTCCCACGCGGAGGGTTTCGCACGCTTGGACGGACCCCACACGGCAACTATAGAAAACGGCCAATCAGCCCGTTCTGCCCGATAAACCGGAGTTCTCGCCCAGAACGGTTTTAGATGGCGAGAGGACCCCTTCCAGGATTTAGAAATAAAAAATTTCCCACGACACAAAAGCACTCTTTGGAAGAAGTTCATGTTTGAAAATCGTTCAGAAAGCCGAGAGAACCTGAAGGACCATCCCCTCTGCCCAAGAGACTCGAGACCACCGGGTCCCAGCGACACAACACTCGTCTGCCTGAAAGGCCCCCCGGAAACGTCGCTATCGCATGCTTGCGTAGCAGTCGATTATCGAAGCGATATATCTTATTCCGTTGATGAAATCCTCGGTCGTCGTATACTCGTTCGGCGCGTGAGCGTGAGAGTAGGCCGAGGGTGGCCCGCTGCCCGTCCAGATAGACTCCATGCCCAGCCGCTTGGTAAAGAGATAGTCGGGACCCGACGCCGGGTTCCGCGGAATAACCACCGCACTGCTCCCATACGCGATCTTCGCCGCCTTCTCCGCTGCCAATGCTATCGGCGCCGATGGTCTCGTAAATGATGGTTCTATGAAGCCGAGCCCCCGGACCTGGATATCGTCGAACCCGTGACCGTGCAAGTGCTCCTTCAACAGCCGCAGCTGCTTCCTCGGATTCTGGTTATAGACGAGCCGGAAGTCTATCTTCAACATCGCACTCCCCGGCAGCACAGTCTTCGAGCCCTCGCCGATGTACCCGGCCTTGAAGCCGCAGATCGTACACGTAGGCTCAGTCATGTAACGCCTCAACGCCTCCCGGTTACTCTTCGCCTTCAAAAAACTCTTGAGACCCCACTCCTTCAACAGGTTCTGGCCCCTAAACGGAACCTTCTCCAACAGACGCGACTGGGCCGGCGAGAAACGTTCCACGTCATCGTACCAGCCCTTGACGAGAATCTTGTCATCAGGGCCTTTGATCGTGGACATTGCCCAGACAAGCCGCCAGGCCGGATTCTCAGCTAGTGGAGCATAAGATGAGTGCAGATCCTCGCGAGCCTTTTTGCAGCGAAGCTCGACGTACAAGAGACCCTTGACCCCGAGGCTGATCTTGGCCCGGCCAGTCTCGTCAAAATCACCATCATAACAGACGACAGAATCCGCCTTCAACCGCTCAGCATTCTCCTCGACAAAGCCGGGAAGATGCGGACTACCAATCTCCTCCTCGCCCTCGACAATGAACTTGAGATTGAGAGGAACATCACCCGTCGCTTTCAGAAAGCTCTCCGTGGCCTTGATGAAAGACGTCACGTTGTTCTTACTATCCGCCGCACCCCGCGAGACGATCTTCCTACCCTGCATCTTCGCATCGAAAGGTCCAGAGACCCATTTCTCCAGAGGCTCCGGAGGCTGAACATCATAATGGCCATAGATCAGGAGAGTCTTCGAGCTGGACTTCGACTTGGCCTCGCCGTAGACCACGGGATTACCGTTCTTGACGGGCAGAATCTTCGTCTTTACTCCAGCCATCTCCATCTGCTTCTTTACTATCCTCGCGCAGTCCTCAATCCCAATCTTCTGGGCGGAAACGCTCGGCTGCTTGAGGAGGGTTCGAAAGTCCTGAAGAAACCGGTCCTTGTTCTTCGATATGTACTCGAGAGATCTGTTCAGACTAGCGCTTGCCACGGTAGCGATGGAGCTCTATTGAGTAGATAGCTTCTTCTATACAGGCCAACACCGCGTCAAGCTTGCGTCATTCTCTCGAGACTAGGAATCTTTAGAGCTAGCTCGGGGAAGAATCGTCTTCTGACGCCTTCTCTAGACCCTTTCTCGTACGCCTTGAAACCAGTGTCGAAGTCAGCAACGAGAGGGTTAGGGCAGGAACAATTATGAGAGACACGAGGAAGGGGAGGGCTCCCGGCGTTATTGTGGTCTCTGTTGGCGTCTGAGTCTTCGTACTGTTCGCGAGTTGCACAGTTGCATTTGGATTGAATGCGGTGGTCGTTGTTCCGGAGGTCGAATTTGTGCCCGTCGTTCTTGTTGACGGGGAAGATTGGGAAGGGACTGCTAGGATACCTGGAAGTGCGATGAACCCTAATCCAGTTATGACTCCGAGCATAACGACCAATGTCAGCCTTGTTCTCGCGCCTAGCTTCAAGCTTCGACTCGCCTTCTTCTACTGCGGCCTTCTATGGTATTGATTGGTCGTCCCCTCGGCATAATCCCACACGTTAGAACGGTCCGTACCATCATCAGAACGGTCTCAGCCTCCACGCCCTGTAAGTCTCAGTCCATGAAACGAGTGCCGCGGATCCTCCAAAGACGAACGCCATGATATTATGGGCTGAAAAATTGGGCGGATAGAAGATGGGGTAGAGGACCAGCATTACAGTAAACATGGTCGAATAGAACAGGTAGCGTGGCAGAAGGAACCCGAGAACGCCGACAAAGTCTCGCAGCACACCCACCTTTACATGCTCAATGAGATGATATTCCCCCGTCAAGTCCTTCTCCAGCAATCCCAGCGTCCGAAGTTTCTCTAAATGATGCATTGCAACGCTAGGGCTGCTCAATCCGAGGGCCCGCTGCACAGGCCTCACTCCGACAGACCGGTTCTTCGAACCAAGTATGTGCCAGTAGACCCTCAGCGTGACCCCTCGCAGTTCTGATTCTACAATCTTGTCACGGTCCTTCTCCAACGCCGACCCTCCGAAGAGACAACATTGCCGGAGGATAGAATCTTACGCTTTAGGGAGGCGTTCTGTTCTCTGAACGCCCCGTTCGAAACACTGGAATTAAGCCCCAGCACAGAGAGTATGTTACCATGCGACCCCTAAGCCTTGGTACAGCCGTTTCTGTTCTGTCGCTGATAGCGCTAACCATGGTCCCGGTTACGATGTACCTGACTCATAGCCCAGCCACTCCAACAGTTCACTCGTTAACTCCCTTCTCATCCTACGAGGAGCTACAACAGTTCATATTCACAAAAAGCTGTAATGGCCTTGAAGTCCGTGGTCTATACAATCCCAACCCGGCTCCCCAACCCTTGTCCGGGAATGAACTGAGCGCAACTGCCGCATCCAGTTCCTCCTACTCGGGCTCGATTCCAACCCACTCAGAGACCAACGCACAAGTCGCGGGGGTCGACGAACTGGACACGGTGAAGAATGATGGGACATACCTTTACACCGTCACAAACAACACGGTCGCCATAGTCCTCGCTTATCCGGTTGTAGACGCAAAACAAGTGGCGAGGATCTCCGTAAACGGCTCTATCCAAGGAATCTTCATCGACGGCAGCCGGCTGGTGGTCATCACCCAACATTTCCAGTATTATCCAGTGCCTTACTACACCACGGGGGGTCCAGCAGTCGCCGGAGGAGTAAGCACGATAGCCGTGCCCGCCCACTCTTACGACCAGACCAGCTCAGTGTGGATCTTCGACGTCTCCAACCACTCCAATCCAGTCCTAACCACCACGGTCATATCTAATGGAACACTGTCTGGGGCTCGTCTGATTGGAGACTACGTGTACATGGTTTCGACCCAGCCCATCGGGTGCTCAGAGCCAGTCCCACTTCCAGAAAACATTCTCGATGGCCATGCATTGACAATAATGCCCGGCCAGATCTACCACTCTGACATTGCGGACTACGCTCAGAGCTTTACGACAGTCATCGCCGTTGACGTCAGCCAGATCAACCCGGCTCCGGCTGCGAAGACATTCCTGATCGGAACAAGTAGCAACATCTACGTCTCACTCAACCAGATCTACCTCACACAGCCGATCTGGAGCCAGACAGAACAGACTACCATTCACAGGATCAGCATCAATGGGTCTTCCATAAATTACGAAGCCACCGGGACAGTTCCAGGACATGTACTCAACCAGTTCTCGATGGACGAATACAACGGCTACTTCCGGATAGCAACCAGCGAATACGGTTACGCCAGGGTCCTCGCCTTTCAGACCGCAGTCTCCACGGTGTCGCCGCAGCAGCAGACCGACTTGTACGTGCTGGACAGCGGCCTTCGAACTATTGGAAGTCTCGAAAGATTATCACCGGGAGAAGCGTTCTACACTTCCAGGTTCATGGGGGATAGAGCCTACCTGGTCACGTATCAGAGGATGGACCCATTGTTTGTAATAAGTCTCCAGGACCCGTCCCAACCAAAGGTGCTCGGCCAGCTCAACATAACCGGAGTGTCGGACTATCTACAACCCTATGATGAGACCCACTTGATAGGCCTAGGAAAATCCTCGACGAACGTGACGTGGGAGAACGCTGCTCTCTTCCAAGGCCTCAAGCTCAGCTTCTTCGACGTCTCCGACCCCAATCATCCCGTAGACACCAGCAATTTCCTGGTTGGAGATCGTGGCAGTGACTCGCCGGCATTGACCGACCACAGAGCAGTACTCTTCGACGAGTCGCTGAATCTGCTTGTCATCCCGGTCGAGATCGCGCAGGCGCAACAGAGTTCGACCTATCCGTGGGCTTACAATCCTCCTGTCTGGCAAGGCGCCTACGTGTTCAACGTAACAGGCCAGAACGGACTCGTCTTCAGAGGAGGAGTAACTCACCTACCCACCGGTGAACTGCCCAGCTACTACAATACCAACCTCTTCGTCGATAGAGCACTCTACATCGGCGGCGTACTGTATACTGTGAGCAACAGCATGGTGAAGATGAACAGTCTGGCGGATCTGACGGAGATCGGCTCCGTTAGCTTGGCGTAGTCAGCTAGTCAAAATATTTCCGATAAGACTCTTCTAGGTCTTTCCTCGTCGGGCTTCCACGCGTCTCCGGATGACATGCTTTCAACGCTCCAGCCATGTTGGCGAACCGAAACGCGTCAATGTCGTTGACGCCCAGAACCTTGTAGGCTGCAAAGGCTCCGACGAACGCGTCGCCACTCCCGGTCGTGTTGACCACTTTCCGTCCAAGCTTCTCAAGCGAGATTCTTGGAATCCTTGATAGCTTGCCTGCCGAGTAGAAGGCGGCGCCTCTATTTCCCAGCGTGACGAGAATTTTTGCTTTGGGCGCGGCCTTGTTCAACGAGGATAATGCTTGATCAAGCCGCTTGACACCTGCGAAGAGAGGCGCTTCATGTTCGTTAAGGACCAAGTAGTCTATCTCCTCCATGTCGTCCTCGAACTCGCTCAGCCCGTATCTTGTCAGAACGCCCGGGTGCCAGATTACGGACTTGCGGAGTCTTCGGCCCTCGGCCAGCAACCTTCCGGCAACTTGTCGTGGTGGGTCGATTACGACGAGCGTCTGGATGTTTGCGAGGACGGATTGGACTGTGGGTAGCATTAGATGGTCCTGGTTGAGTCCCGCGTTTGCGCCGAAGTGGGTCTCGATGACGTTGCTGCCTTTCTGGTCGACTGTTATGTAGGCTTGTCCGGACTCGAAGCGGTCGAGCATCTGGACGGTTGATGCGTCAACGCCTTCCTGTTTTAGGATGGAGATCTGTTTCTCCGCTACATCATCTCTTCCTAGACATGCGATGAGTGCGACGTGTCCTTGGCCGAGTATTCTGGTGGCGGCGACCGCCACGTTGCCTCCTTTACCCCCCGGCACCCGGTCGATCTTCTCTACGACTACCTCCTGTCCGGAGCGGGGGATCTGTTTGACGAAGAGGTTGATGTCCCAGTTGAGGGCGCCGGTGATGGCTAGTTCTGGCGGCAATGATCTCCCGCGCGATCGCGAGCCATTGTCCTAATGAATGTTCAAGCTGTACACTGGTCTGCGTTCAGCATCGTCTATGGTCTTGTTTTGAGAGCTGCGGCTATGACGGGGGCGACGGAGACGGTGCTGATGGGGCTTGGAATTGTGTCTGTTCCGACTATTCTTGTGGCTCCTGCGGCTCTGATCCGTTTCAGTGCTCCGTCCGCTAGCACGGGGTGGGTGCAGAGTACGAAGATTCGTCTGGCGCCTTTTTTCTTGCAGGCCTTTGCGGCTTCTGCGATGGTTCCTCCGGTGCTGATGATGTCGTCTGCGAAGACAATGTCTCGACCCTTGACGTCTACACTTCCTGTGTCCATTTCGAGTCTGGATTTTGTCTCTCCTTCTTTGCGGACCCGTCTCTTGGTGAACGCTGTGTGTTCAGCGTCTAGCTCCTTTGCCACTGTTCCGGCCCACTGTTCGGCCTCCTCGTCAGGTCCGACGACGATTGGTTTCTTCGGTCTCAGGTTCTCGCGTGCGTACTTGCCGAGGAGGTTCATTGCTGAAACGTTCTGGGCGGGGATCTTGAAGACTTTGGAGACGTCTCCGAGCCGGTGGAGGTGGCAGTCGATCGTGATGATGGATGTTGTGCCGGCGGCTTCGAAGAATTTTGCGAGGGAGGCCGAGCTTAGAGCTTCGCCCGGGTAGAAGCGGGAGTCTTGGCGGGCATAGGCTAGGTATGGGGTGACTCCGGTTATGGAGGTGGCACCCATGTCTCGTAGTGTGTCTGCGATGAGGAGGTATTCGAAGACGTACTCGTCTGGTGTCCGGTAGAGTGACTGGATCAGCGCGACGTCTTGGCCTTTGACCTCCTCGTGGATCCGGATGTATTTTTCGCCGTCGGGGAATCTCTTGATCTCGATCCGCCCAGGTTCTTGGCCGAGCTGCTTTGCCACCTTCTCGGCGAGGCTGGTGGAGGCTGAGCCGCCGATTACTATCATAGAGAAAGGGTAGCGTGGCGGCCGGGGTCTAATAAAAGCTGAGCCAGAAGCGAGCGAAGGCGGTGTGGGATGTGGCAGATTCATCACAGTTGGTAGATGTCGGTTCCGAGTGTCACTTCCCAACTCTCGTTCCGGTTACAAGCCACCTTTCGAACCACTGCACAACCCGTTTGGTGCGGCGTGCATTCTTGAAGAGAGCGGCTGATGATCATAGGGTCGAGGCCCTCCAGCCGACCGGGATTCCAATTCTCGACAAGGTGACCGGGGGCGGCTTTCCTCGGCCGTCAGCGATTGCTCTTCTGGGCCCTATTGGCAGTGGGAAGTCGATGCTTGTCCGGGAGCTGGTGACGAACTTCATCCGTCAAGGATGTAGCCTACTCTACTACTGTATCGATGATCCGGCGGACATTGTCAAGCTTGGACTGGAGGATCATCATATCGCCGTGGACAAGATCGAGTCGGAGGGCCGGTTGGAGTTTGTTGACATGTTCTCGCTCGGGGCGCAGAAGCTGGCGGAGTCGTTGCCGAAGATGGATCCGTCGGAGATACTGGATGAGACTTTGAAGTTTCAAGACCTATTGAGCTATGGTCGGGCCTTTGCGTTGAAACCGGGTCTGGGTCCGAAGATTATAGTGATGGACTCGATCACGCCATTCTTTCTCCTGACTGAAGCGCGAAAGGTATTCCAGTACGTCCAGGTGATGCGGTTTGCGACTAGGATAGCGCGGGCTGTGACGATCGCGATCCTCCACACGGAGGTTGTGGATGAGTCTTTGGAGAATGCCACGGCGAATTTGGCTGATGGTGTGATCGAGATGAGGAAGAGGAGTGGTGAGATCTTGTTGAAGGGTGGTACGATGAAGGTGTTGCGGATTGGGCGGAACCCGGTAGCGTCTCGGGGATACTTCTACCAGATCACCCAGCAAGGAATAGTCTTCTCGAACACGCCAGTGATCTAGGAAGCTAGATTTTGGTTCTACCTTGTTGGCTGGCTGGTTGGGACGGAGACTTCTGCGCGACGGATCGCGGTGGTTCTGGCCAGGCTGTTGTTCAAGACGAGGGACAGGGCCAAGACGACTATTGCGACGATGAAGATGTAGAATCCAGTCTCGAATCCCCCAGTGTACGTGGTTCCGAAGACTGCTCCGGTACCGATGGGTCCTGATGCGCATAGAGGGAACAATAGGCAGTAGGTGGATGTCACGTAAGCTATTGTGATGGTGTAGGCGACTGGTGTTAGGATTGACACTACTAGTCCGGCTGCCAAGTATTTCCGGACGAGAGTGAGGCCACCAGTGAGGGCGAGTGATGCCGCGACCAGGGCTAGAATCAGCACTATGAGGCTTGAAAAGGTGAATGTCTGAGAGATGCTGGCAGTCGAGAGAGAATCGGGCCGGCCTAGTCTGCGGAGGGCCGCTGAACCTGGCGGGCTCCTGAGCGCCCAGCGGGCTAGTGATACCGTGTCGAAACCCAAGAGTTCGTAGATTCCCCACCAGGGGAGGAAGACGCTGGCGAGGGCTATTGCTGCGCCGATCATCGCGACAGAATTGATTCTCCAATACACGGTGCTCATGCTATTGACGGATTGTTGGTTCTGAGCTCTAACCTTGGCTGGGCAGAGCGTCCAAAGAGCACTCTTGTGTCGCTGGAATTTTCTATTTTCTAAACTTATGGAGGGGTCGATTTGCTGGCTGAAACGTTTCTGGGTGAGATTTTCCGGTTTATCGCGCAGAACAGGCTAATCGCCCGTTTTCTATAATTGCCGTGTGGGGTCCAGTCATGCTTGCGAAACCTACCGTGTGGGACCCCCCTCCCTGATTGCCGATCAGGGCTTGTTCTGGGCGAGTTTTCTCGCAGGAGTAATCTTCGATTGTAGCGGCTGGCAGGGTCGAGCTTTTCTATTCCATCGACTCTGGGATTTCTTTGAGCGAGCGTACGGGCGACAGTAGGACCCAGAGAAAGGTGAGAGATCCTCCGAGTACGGCTATGCCGATGGCATTCCGCAGACCGAAGAAGGTCCCGAGTAATCCTCCGGTGAGAGCACCGAGCGGTATCGTGCCCCAGACTAGGAATCGCATTGTCGCGTTCATTCGCCCCTGAAGGCGGATTGGGACGATGGCTTGTCTTAGGCTAACTTGGTTGATATTGTAGACAACTACTCCGATGAAACTCACGAACTGGCCTGCCATAATGGCGAGAAGATACCAGTTGACGTCCAGGCCGAACAGGGCGAATAGCGGGGATGCGGTGAGGGATCCTGATAGGTAGTAGGGAATACCACCGAGTCCTCCTATGAGCGCGCTTCCGATTATGGACAGTCCCATCCCTATTCTCGCCGCTATTCTGGGTGCGAGAATGACTCCAACGAGAGAACCAATGCTGGCTATGCTGAAGATCAGTCCTTCGGCTAGTGCTACATTCGATGTCGAGATTCCGAGGGATAGTAGGAAGAATGGTAGTATCGTGAAGAGGCCAGTGCCGAAGAAGTTGAATGTTCCTGTGGAGCCTGCTATCATCCGGAGTCTCTTGTCGCCGAGTACAACCCTCAAGCCTTCCCGCATGTCCCCGAAAACAGAAGCTTTCGAGGTCCCCAGATCAATAGATTCGTTATGCTCGATGCGAGCGAGCGTGAATGCTGATGCGAAGAATGAGCAGGCGTCGATGGCTATTGCAATCGGCGCAGTGACTATTCCAATAACAATCCCCGCCATGGTGGGTCCGGCCGCTTGGGCCACGGAGGCACTTGCCTGGAGCTTGCTATTTCCTTCGACCAGTTGTTCCTTTCTCACGAGGGCTGGGAGGAAAGACTGGTATGTGATATCGAAGAAGACTTGGAGGAATCCGACAGAGAAGCTGATTGCGTAGAGGAAGAGGATTCCCAGCTGAGTTATCATGCCGAAGATGGCTGCTATCGGGATGAGCGCCAAGAGTGAGCCTCTGAGAATGTTCGACGTGACCATGATCCGCTGCTTTCTGTGGCGATCGACCCAAACGCCGACGAATAATCCGAAGAGGAGCCAGGGAACCGATCCCATGAAAATAAGAATTCCCTGCTCGGTAGGATTCGAGTGCAGTATGATGACCGCGGTCAATGGTAGAGCGAGCGTTGTAAACTGGCTGCCGAACTGCGAGATGGTGTCGGAGGTCCAGAGCTTCAGGAAGCTGTGATTCCGCCAGAGCGTCTCCTTCTGGACGGTCGCCGTCTCCATGCAATGCTGGACTCTGCCGTCACAAATAAGGGTCGCGCACTCGAGGTAGTCACATAGGACAGTCACATGTAGTGTTGAGATGAATTAGCATTGTGAAATCCTAGAAGAAGAAAGGCGCTAAGAAATCATTAGTTGGATTGCGACGCGTTGTAGACCAGGATTACTGGTTTTCCCTCGAACTTGTAGCTGCTATCGATCCACGCCTTATGCCGCCCATATCTTTTCAGTGTAGATGCAGTATGGGTCTTGTCTCCATCAAGCCTGTATCCCGTCCATGTCCCATCCTGGCTTGAGAACTCCGGCGGTAAATCTGCGCACCAGTATGTGTAGCCTTTGTCCTTGTATTTTTCGTAGATGTCTTTGAAGCTGCCGTAGTCTTTTGTTGCGATCCAGCGGTAGTAGTGGTACTTGTAGCGGACGCGGATCTTGTATCGGCTACTCTGAAGTCTCTTTGAGTGTTTTCTTCTTCTCTTTCTTTGCTCCATTTGGGCTTGTTGACTCATGGGTGCTCACCAGCTGTTTCTCCCACTCGTGAGCGAGACGAATGAATACGTCCTTGTTCGTACACTTCAGCCGCTTGCTATGATACGCGACGAATCTCAGAAAGCTGTCAATATCGATGTCGTCTTCGAAGTCGACGGTCAGTATGTATCTCATGTTGGACCCTGGCCGACTCTCCGTCTCGCCAGAATGGCCAGAGGCTAGATTGGAGATTAAGCGAATCGAAACCTGTCCAGCGTCTCCACAGTACTATCACGTTACCAGTCTATGGCCTAGAAAAGGCGTCATATACTCACGAGCTGAACCATGTCCTCGACAGGCTATAATCCCACCAGCTATTGTAGCAAGCCGTTGAATCATGAAATCGTAAAATAGCAGTGCCAAGGAAACAATTGGCGTTAGTGAGCGGGGTTCCCAAGAAAATCCAAGGCTCGCTTGATGGTCCGACTCGACGATGATGTGAGAGAACGCCTTGAAAGTTTATCGAGAAAGGAAGATCTCTCTCTTAACCATGTAATGAACAGTGGTCTACGCGAATATGCAGAGTGGGGCGCTGTCTACCAAAACGCCGGACTAGCGGTTACAGGAAAGAGACTTCTGCGAGAACTCTTTGACAACTTGGCTGAAGAAAAGGCGAGAGAGCTCGGAAGAAGGAACGGGAGAGAAGAGGCGCCACATATGGTCATCTCCTGGTTTGGAAATTTCAACCTCGAAAATGTCCTTCGAGTCTTCGGAAGCATCCTTGCCAGATACAGCGGCACATTCGTCTTCGAACATTCACAGGAGGGCCGGGTCCACACAGTTGTCGTGAGACACGAAATGGGTAGCCACGCATCAGCCTACTATGCAGAATACGCTAGAGCGATATGTGAACTTCTCAACATGCCATCCTCGGTGACCGAGACGGAAGATCAGGTTCTCATCAAAGCCGAAGAGCCGGTCGCCGGCCCAGTCGAAACCGCCCAAGGCCTTCCAAGCGCCTTTATAGAAGAACGGCGCAAACAAACCAGTCTTAGACCCACACGCCCATAGCCGTTTAGAACTCGGCACGTCCAGCAATTCTTCGGTAGATTGTAATTGGATATGTGTCCAGTTGCGAGAAGATACACCTTAAATTCGGTGGTTCCCATGCCCTCAAACTGAGAGTTCGTACAGGCGAGGAATAGAGGGGTGCAAGCGCAAGAGACAGGGTACCGACGTTTCAAGATCGAATCAAGGCCTGCTCCTCACGTCTACGCGATCCCCAACAGGTTCGATGTTAGAGCTCGCAAGATCCGCCTTGCTGCCATGCTGGTACATGAGGCATTCGAGTACAGGTTCGAGAAAGACGTCGTTCTGAGTCGCCCCTGCATCTACGGTGTCTTCAGCGGACACTTCGGCGGGTTCAAACCGCTGAAACACAAGTGCGTAGGTTGCATGAGATGTGTTCAGGAGTATCCGCACATCATGACAGTCAAACCTTCCGAGGCGTACAAGAAACTGGGCGACTCGTTCTGGACTCCCGAGATGGTCTACACTGTCTGGAACGAAGCGTCTACGGGAAAAATTCCGGTCAAAGGAATGGGCTACAAAGGCGCATTTGGCGGAGAGGGATTTGATGGCATCTGGACTGACATGTCAGAAATTGTTCGTCCAACCAGGGACGGTGTCTACGGACGCGAGTATATTTCGACACGCGTCGATGTTGGACGGAAGCCGACAAGTATCGACCTCGACAAAGTCACTGAGACGCCTAGGACGATCGAGATTCCGGTCCCAATAATCTTCGATGAACTACCGAATGGTACTGACAACGATGATGTTCAAACAGCTGTAGCACTGGCAGCAGGGAACATCGGTACACTAGACGTTGCTAGGGAAACAAGGCTAGGTAGACCGGGACCTGACAATCTGTTGCCGCTAATTGACGAGGAGGGAATCGAAGACTATGGGGAGAAGCAACCCTCAATTCTCGAGTTTGACGCCGAGAACCCCGGTATGCTGAGGAAGCTGCTGACACGTTTCGACCGGTCAATTATCATAGGCAGGCTACCGCTCAAAGAGGATTCTGGACGGGTTGCGTCCGAACTAGCCCGTCAAGGCGTGCACGGGATGCACTTGTACGCTGACTATCACGGCCACGACTATTCTAGAGATCCTCGGCACATCTCGACAGCCCTGCGGGATGTGCATCAGCAGCTGGTCCGGGATGGACTGCGAGACCAAGTTACGATCATCGCGAGCGGAGGGATCACTCTAGCGGAGCATGTGCCAAAAGCGATCATCAGCGGCGCGGACCTAGTCGGGATTGACACGACGATACTGGTTGCGTTGCAGGCAGAGTTCCTAGGCGAGACTCGGAACAGGGCGAAATGCGGATTCAGACCGCGGAAAATCAATCCAGAGTGGGGAGCACAGCGTCTCGTCAACCTCATCGGTGTCTGGCATGATCAGCTGATCGAGATTCTCGGCGCTATGGGAATCCGCGACGTACGACGGCTGCGAGGAGACATTGGCCGATCAATGATGGACTCGGAACTGCGTGAACAATCGTTCGAGGGGATCGCATGGGCAACTTAGAACTCATCGTCGAGAAGCACACCGAAAGGATTCACCGTGGCCTAGAAGTGCTCCCTACGCTCAAGCATGGCGTGCCGGACGGATTGGGGAACAAACGGTGGACAGGCGATCTAATTCTTGCCACCTATGAGCAGGCGTTGACCGGAGATATTCCGCAGAACGATCTAGAGTACAAGACTGGGAATTCTGGAGGAGGCTTCGACGTTCTGGGATGGAAGAGCCATGATAGAGTTGCAAAGGTCGACCAAGATCAGGTTGATCTATCAATTCCATTGAACAAGAGAGGTGATGGCGAGAAAATCGAGATTCCGGTACCGATCTATGGTGGAGGCATGTCTTTTGGCTCGATCAGTCTCAACTTCATGATCGCGCGGGCCCGAGCCGCAAGGAGACTCGGGACCTACACTTCAACCGGTGAAGGAGGCTACCCTGACCAGATTGTACCCTATCGGAATCACGTGATTACACAAGTTGCTACGGGCATGTTCGGGGTCCGGGAGGAAACTATCCAGTACGCGCCAATTGTCGAGTTCAAGTATGCTCAGGGAGCAAAGCCGGGACTGGGCGGCCACCTCCTCGCCGACAAGGTAACCTCAGAAGTTGCGAAGATGCGAGAGTCGTCTATGTTCACGAGTCTCTACTCGCCGTTTCCATTTCACAGCGTGTACTCTGTGGAGGATCACAAGAAGCATGTCGACTGGATCAAGACCGTTAATCCCCGAGCACTCGTCTCTGTGAAGGTCTCGACGCCCACCGATGTTGACATGGTAGCGATTGGGAGCTACTATGCTGGCGCGAACATCATTCACATCGACGGCGGCTATGGTGGGACAGGGGCTGCGCCGGAGATTGCGAAGAAGAACATTGCCATGCCAATCGAGTACGCGATCCCGAAGGTCCACGATTATCTGGTGTCGGAGGGAGTCCGGGACGAGATCACGCTAATGGCAAGCGGGGGGATCAGAACTGCAGATGATATTGCGAAGGCCATTGCTCTGGGAGCTGACGGATGTGTTGTGGCGACAGCGGAAGCGGTAGCTGTCGGATGTACGCATTGTGGGAACTGTGAACGGGGACGCGGTTGTCAGGTAGGCATCACGACAACTGATCCAGAGCTTTCCCAGTTCATTGATCCCGAGTGGGGCGAGATGAGGATCGTCAACCTGTTCAACGCTTGGTCGAAACGTCTGCGGATACTCCTCGCCAGTTTCGGACTCGAGAGTATTCGTGAGCTTCGTGGCAGAAAGGACCTACTCGTACGATACAAGTGAGAACGCGATGATCGGCCAAGAGATTATCGACTCCCGAAAAACGTTGAAGGTCCCGGATCCGTCATCACTGAAAGAGGAGGCAGAGGGCGGCTGCGGGGTTGTTGGACTGGCTTCCAACATTCCGTTAGAGGGAAAGTATCTCCTGGAGTCGCTTGTACAGATGCGGAACAGAGGTAACGGCAAGGGTGGAGGCATTGCTGCCCTAGGCCTCGTCCCAGAACAGCTGGGAGTTTCAGAGAAGATTCTGCGCGAAGACTACATTCTGCAAGTCGCTTACCTCGACAGGTCTTCTAGAAATCAGGTCGAAGATGAGCATATTCGACCCTTCTTCCAGGTCGACCACGAATCGAGAGTTGAAGCGGTCGATGATTACCGGTCGATTCCGGGTCTCGAAGTGGAGCCGCCGGAGGTCTACAGGTACTTTGTGCGCGTCAAGCCGGAGGTGTTGGCTGATTTCGCGTGCAAGAACAATCTTCACAGCCTGAAGAGTAGCGAGTTGGAAGACGAGTTTGTCTACCAGAACAGCTACCGCCTGAATCTCCAACACTACTCGTCACTAGGCGAGAAGAAAGCGTTCGTTGTCTCTCACGGCAAGAACCTGATCGTTCTGAAACTGGTCGGCTACGGAGATGATGTTGTAAAGTTCTACCGACTGGAAGATTTCAAAGCTCACGTCTGGATCGGCCACCACCGCTATCCGACGAAGGGCAGGGTCTGGCATCCCGGCGGCGCGCACCCGTTTGTCGGGCTGCATGAGGCGCTCGTTCACAACGGTGATTTTGCGAATTACCACTCGATAATGGAATACTTGGCACAGCGGAACATCCATCCCATGTTCTTGACGGATACTGAAGTGTCTGTTCTATTGTTCGATCTGATCAGCCGGGTCTACAAGTATCCTCTGGAGTACTTGATCGAGGCGCTTGCGCCGACGACCGAGCGGGACTTTGAGATGCTGCCGGAGGAGAAGAGGAAGATCTATCGCCTGATTCAGACTTCTCACATTCACGGGTCTCCGGACGGTCCTTGGTTCTTCATCGTCGCTAGGAATGACGTCGAGAAAAATGCCTGGCAGTTGCTGGGGATTACTGACACGTCGATGCTGCGACCCCAGGTCTTCGCCTTGCAAGAGGGTCCGGTCAAGATCGGCATCATCGCATCTGAGAGACAGGCGATCAACGCTGTGCTCGGACGGCTACAGGAGGATGGTAGGGTTCCGAGCAGGTTTGCTGACTCTTACTGGAATGCTCGTGGCGGGAGTCACACTGATGGAGGAGCATTCCTCTTCACCGTAAAGGATGGAGAGGTTGGGAAGGAACTGGAATGTGCTGACAAATTTGGACGGGCGATTAGTCTTCCAGAACAGGATTGGCTGCCTGGACCCCGAACGGCCATTGCTCTAAACGTCAGCGTTGCACTGCAACTGCCTAGGAAGGGTCCACATGCTCAAGACCCGTTGGGATTCTACGAGTACGTTCGTCCCGCATTGAGGGACGCCGGCTTCCAATATGCCGGAGAGATTCTTGAGGAGTTGAAGAGCCTCGCGTTGAGGGGGCAGGAGTCGAGACGCTTCGCGATACAATCGCTCTCACTGTTATTCGACCGAGTCTACGATACTGGATACAAGAAGCGCAGCTCACTGCTGCACTTGTATCATGAGGCTTTGAATGAGATCTTCTCTTCCTTACCATTGTCGAACTATGACCTCTACACTCGGCTGGACTGGAAGAATAGGTCCAGACTTGTCCATCCGGGATTAGACTCGCAGGTGCTTGTGGTTGATGCTCTGGAGTTTCCAGTTGATGGAGGCGAGAGTGCGGCTAGGTTCGTAGTCGGCGCGTACGACCAGGGCTGGAAGAATATCCTGCTCTACAATCTACGAGGCCACAGGTTCATCGGGAGCGGGTTGGGTCCAGGGACGAATGGTTTGAGGATTGACTGTTACGGGGATGTAGGCGATTATGTCGCGTCAGGCATTGATGGTTGCGAGTTGACTGTTCATGGCGCGGCTCAGGATCAGGTTGCCCAGATTCTGAAGTATGGGAAGCTAGTGGTTCATGGTGATGTGGGTCAGGCGTTCATGTACGCGGCGAAGGGAGGTGAGGTGTACGTGCTGGGTAACGCGGCAGGGCGTCCATTAATCAACGCAGTGGGCAGGCCGAGGGTCGTGATCAACGGGACATGTCTGGACTATCTTGCCGAATCCTTCATGGCAGGCGACCCGTACAGCGGGGGCGGGTTTGTGGTCGTCAACGGCTTGAAGCCGTACTTTGACGGGACCTTCACAGAACAGGAACACCCTTACCCTGGAGGCAATCTATTCTCACTGGCTTCCGGTGGAGCCATATTCATCCGAGATCCACACAGAAAGGTGTCGGGGGACCAGCTCAACGGTGGGCGATTGGCAGATGTCACCCTGAAAGACTGGGAGCTGATTCTGCCATATCTGGAAGAGAACGAGAAGCTGTTCGGAGTATCAGTCAGAGAGGACCTGTTGATTGTTGACGACAAACTCTTGGACCCCTCCCAAGTCTATCGTAAGATAGAACCCATATCGTTGCAAGAATTAACCTAGCCAGTGCGAGCTACATGAGTGAGAACTACGGCAGCCGCACCAATCCGTTCTTCTTCTCGAATATGCTTACAACTAAGGCCAACTGATGCCTGCTCTGCCAGAAAAATGGTTGCTTAGATCTTGCATCATGATTGATATTCTATCCACCATTCTTGGATAGAGTTACTTCTCGGCGAGCACCTTATCCTAGGAGACCCCGTTTGGATTGGCGTTATCTGCTCGCAGCCCTTCTTGCAAACACGCTTGGAATCACAGTTTTCTCAGTCGTGTATCAGACCGCTCGCAACCAGACCTCGGTCAGCGCTATCGGCGCCGTGGCGGACGATGCCATCCTTCTATTAACACTATTCGCCGGCTCTGGCTTCGTCTTCTTGCTCGCAGGACTAGCTCGAAGAAGGTCCTTGAGCTACACCCACTCGGGCATTCTCGCATTCGGAAACTTCACAATAGGTGTATTCTCATTGTTCCTGTCTTTCGCTGAGTCAATTGGATACCAAGATGACCTTGCAACCTGCGGAGGTTTTCCACCGGGGTACTGGACGACCGGCAATGTAACAGTGAACCGCTGCAGCATATTCGTCAGTCTTCATCAAGACTGGGTATCGGACATATATCTCCTCATACTTCTTACATCCGCAATCGCATTCTGTGCCGTCATCCTGACCAGACTGCGCCAAGCTCACCGGGAAGCTCAAGCGCAAGAGTCCGGGCTAGAGTCTATCGTTGCGTAACGTTCGCCATCGGCGATTCCTGAAGAAACTAGCATTTCATCTTGGTATAGTCCCAGGCTGAAAAGTAGAGAGGGGTAATTTCGACTAGAACCGTTGAGCCCTTCCTTACTCCGTCTACCATTCTCTTCGCCATGGGCGTGCCGACATCTCCCAGATACTTGGCAACTATTTTCTCCGTCAATGACACTGACTTTTCAACGTCCGTCAGAATGACCGCAGTAGCTTTTCCCTTGACGCCTTTGTGTGGTTCGGCGTCCGTGTCGACGGAGAAGTAGACTGTCTTCTCCCCTCTAATGTTTCTAACCTTTTTGTTTTCCTTCAGGGTCATGAGGTAGAGCTTGCCGTTCGAGTAGTGAAACCAGACTGGGTGTATCATCGGATCGCCCTTCGAGTCGACGGTCCCAAGCCTCAGCGGCGTCTTAGAGCTGGTGAGAAAAACCTCAATCTCAGCCTGTTCCATGCCGGGAGTATTGGGCATGGCCCTATGCACCTTTACCATTGTCGATGACAGATTCGATGAGGGTTAAATCAGCATTTCTCTCTTACCTACGCTCTCCTCTTCACATATGCGCAGTCCGTTTTGATAGGATCTGCAGCTTCATGACCCGCTGCAAGTTTGTGCTGGCGAGCAATGAATAAATCCCGGCCACATGTTTGAACTGACGATCTTCATCCTTGCTGAGGCTGAGCCTCTGGGCCTTGTTCCTTGTCTTAGGCATGAGCCTTCTTGCCTCAGGAGCTATGCCGCTAACTTTCGCGGCGACTCATTACGCGACTGCAGTATCCCCGGGAAACATATGGAACCTAACAGCAATCGTAGAGTGTTCGATCTACTGTCCCTTTCGATCGATAGAAAATGTAAGCGGGATTCTCCTTTCCGTCAAGGATGCATCCTCAGGCCTCGCTACTCTGAACGAAACATACACCTTCAGAAATGAAACTCAGCCCCGAGTAGCCGTTCTCCAGGGCGATCTTAACAGCGGGTCTGGAAATCTCAGCTCAGTCCTAATCGCCGGGGCGCTCGGAGCAGGGGATTCTATCTACAATATCGCCACTACGGATTCCCAGACATTCAATCCAAGCATAAACGCCACCGTGGCTCAGATGTATTACGGGGCCCTGCGCGAGGTGAACGTCGTAACTTTGCCACACGGTCCTGGCGACATCACGGAGACCCTGATCTGGGACCAGATCAGTGGCGCAGTTGTCGAAGTGGACCTCTCGGACCCCGCCTATGGAACGGGAGACTCTGTCTCGATCAAGCTGGCCAGCACTAATATGTGGTCACAGTCGACTGCGAAAGACCTGGCCGTAGATTCGAATCCCTTGTCGCAAGAGCTCGTTCCTGGGCACCAGACAAGCTTCCTCCTAATCGTGACCGGCTTCGGGGGATTAGCAGGGAGCATCAGTCTGTCGTTGACTCATCCCTCAGAGATTGGTGCTTACCTCAACACTACCGCTATTACTCTCAACTCTGACGAAACGGCCTATACGACTCTCACCGTCGCCGCACCATCCAATCTGGCTCCTGCCCTCTACGTGCTCAATGTAACCGCCCAATCGGGATTGACAGTACGCTACGCCGCGGTAACAGTTTTCATCGAACCACCCGACTTCCTTCTCTTCGCCTCTCCGACTTTCTTTCCAGCCGGGCAGGTGGGATCCGCCGTCATCTTGGTTGTTAGCCTCAACGATTTCAACGGGACCATAGGCCTGTCACTAGCTGATCCTATCGGTCTCACCGGGTCTTGCGACCCTACATTGGTGTCCGTGAACACAACAGACTCTCTCAGTGCTGCGGATTGCACCTTCTCCTCCTCAACACCCGGCTCTTACACGGCCAGCATAACCGGGAACAACGGTCAACTATCTCATTCCCAAACCCTCTATGTCACCGTCACACCAACACCGACAACACCTGATTTCTACATGAACGTGAATCCTAACTTCCTCGATATCGCTCAAGGATCTTCGGCCAATACAACGGTCACCCTGACAGCTCTAAACGGGTTCAAAGGCTACATCACCCTTACCGGCGTAGGAGAGCTGGGGCTCTTCGAAACCTTCACTCCTCGGACGGTCAACCTACAGTCTGCATCAGCAACAGCGGTGATGAGCGTGCAGGTTCGTCCGGGACTGCAAACCAGTATACCCTACGACATAAAAATCATAGGAGCAAACGGCACCGGGTTCAGCGCTCTTGTCCACACAGCAATCGTCGACGCAATCGTGAATCGGCCACCACAGCCCGACTTCGCGATCACAGGTGATCAACTGAGCATCTCCTTTGATTCCAGCCAGTCTGGCATGATTGGTTTCAACATTGCGGGTCAGAATGGGTTCGCGAGCGATGTCACACTCACAACTAATATCTCACCAAGCGAAGGTCTGTCTCTGGATTGCTCGGCCAGGATCAGCGTAACCAACAGTCCCACTCTAGGAACGTGCTCACTTCATTCTTCGACCCCCGGACTCTATCAAGTCACCCTAATTGCGACAGGCGGGGGTAGCAGTCACTCTGCGACTATAACCGTCACCATTGGCGACTTCTCTTTGACCTCCAGCAGCAGCTTCTTCAGCGCCAACGCCGGATCCCGCGGGACATCGACCATCACAATCGAACCCCTCTACGGCTTTACCGAGAAAGTAGATCTGACCGTGAGCACACCCTTAGGTGTATCTTGCTCCCTCAGCCAAACCACCATAATAGGCTCCGGAACCACAACCCTCACATGTAACTCGGACACTCCTGGGACTTACAAGGTCACAGTTTACGCTCCTGCCTACCGAAAAACCATAGAAGAAACGTTCACTGTCAACTCCCAGCGTCAGCCAGCATCGACACTGCTTGGCCTGCAACCTGAGCTATTCTACGCCATAGTTGGCAGCATGATCGGCTTCACCATCGCACTGATTGCTATCGCAGTTGTCCTGAAACACCGACACTGAAAACCAAGCAAGGCTCGGGGTCACTCGTAGTGCAAAGACGAACATCCCCCATTTCAGGGGACACCGCCAATGAGGGAGCCTGTCGGAGATTTTTAGGCCGTGTGAGTCGCAAGCATGGGCCATGCATCCGTACACGACTGACATGTATGAAGGAATGCTTGCTGAGACAGTTACGGTTGAGGGATACAAGGGTGATGTCATCAACGCGTATTTTGCACGCCCCCTCGGCCCAGGCCCGTTTCCCGGTGTCGTGGTGATCCATCACATGCCGGGCTGGGATGAGCTCTATAGGGAGATGACCCGGAAGTTTGCCCACCACGGCTATCTTGCGCTGAGCCCGAACATCTACTACCGTTTCGGCCATGGGAGCCCCGAAGATGTGGCAGCGAAGGTCCGCGGCTCCGGGGGAGTGGCTGATGACAGCGTCATTGGGGATGCTGAAGGCTCTCTTCGTTTGCTAAAGTCGCTTCCCCTTTCCAACAAGAAGGTCGGCGTCTTCGGGACATGTTCGAGTGGTCGTCAAGCTTTTCTCGCGGCGTGCCGGTTGAAGGGTTTTGATGCGGCTGTGGACTGCTGGGGTGGGCGAATCGTTTTGTCAAAGGAAGAGCTCACGCCCAAGCAGCCTGTTTCGCCGATTGAATACACAAAGGATCTATCCTGTCCATTGTTAGGTCTCTTTGGTGAGGAAGACCAGAACCCCACGCCGCAACACGTCCAACTGCTGGAGCAGGAGTTGAAAAAGTACGGAAAGATGTACGAGTTTCACATGTACCCGAAGGCGGGCCACGGCTTCTTCTACTATGACAGGCCGGCATATCGTCAGGAGGCTGCGATTGACGGATGGAAGAAGCTCTTCCTTTTCTTTGAAAGATACCTTAGGGCCCCGAGCTAGGAGAGGAATGCTATGTGCACAGGCATAGTTGAGACCGCGGAAATGTCAGGTAGCGGAAAAGGTCCGCAGGGATGGTTCAAGCTCGAACAGGTGAACGTGTCCTATGATCACCCCAGCGACGCTCAACTGGAGCATGCGCTGAACATCGACTTCGTCAATCCGAAGGAGGGTCCCGGAGCGAGAGTTGCGGTGGAACTGAATCCAGCCTCCGCAAGAAAGCTTGTCGACGCAATCCTCACTGCTCTGTCCCGCGGACAAGCCTCGACTAAGCAACCTACACTGTCAACCGTTCGGTAGAAGAGTTATTCGTGGATGACCGATGGTCAAGGTAAGGCCCTGTTCCTCTAACGATCTTCAGTCAGTGTTTGAGATCGCTGAGAAATACACCTCATTCGATGCGACCCCCACGTTTGTAGACATTGAAGGGATGTACTCTAGGAACCCCGACTATTTCTTTGTAGCCGAAGACAATTCGGGACGAGTTACTGGTTTCATAACTGGCTACGAGAGAAAAGGACTCCCAGAAAATGTCCTCAGAACTTGGAATGCCAAGAGGGTTGGCTACGTCGAACTGATGGCGGTCGACTCGCGCTACAGAAGAAAAGGTATTGGCAGAGCGCTCATGAATACTCTCTTGGAGCATTTCCAGAGAAACGGCATTGATATTGTGAATCTAGACGTGCCTACTGAACAAGAAGCGGCTGTTGAACCCTACAAGAAGCTGGGGTTCTATGTTAGAGCCTACAATATGAGAAAGCGGCTCGCCTGATCATTCCCGTAGATCCTGCGAGCTGGCAAACATTCAGTTTGGGACCCGTTCAAGCCTCGATTTTCTCCTGATAATCCAGTTTCATCGATCTCTGCATCGTAAATCTCGCTCCTCCAGTTCCATGATTAGGCTTGGACTCATTTCGAGACAGGATCTGGAGAAACTTGCTGGACAAGGAAATCCAGCTGAAATACGAGTTGGCCTTACCGGACGCTTTTCCGATGCCAAAGCGCGAATACCTCTATCCCGGGTTCGATCAGGAGACTTGGGACCAGCTGGTCAAGTCCTACGTTGAAGCCTTGGAGATTCTCAAGGAACAAGCCGTCAAGGAAGCGGAGATTCCAAAGAAAGAGGAGTCTCCGTGGATGCGAAAGAGTTCAAGTTCAGGTCTCTTCGAAAGCTTCTAACTAGGACAGCTTGGCCGGCGGGCGCTCACGACGATATTGGCGACGGAAGAGTATCGGGGAAGAGTGGACACCAGAGAGCGTCGTATCTGAAGCCGAACTTCTTAACCGGGTGATTCTCGCGAAGGCTCTGATGGTCTACGCTTCGGACCGGACGATGCACTTCAAGACTGAGAAGGAGGACTTTGAGATAACGCCCCGAGTGGCCAAGGACGTAATGCGGGCGGCCGGACGACTTCCTATGAAGGCTCGGAAGAAGAGCCGCGCTACTCGGTAGGTCAGATGTGGATCGGTTCAATGCGCTTGGTCTTGGATAGTCGTCAGCCTAGAATAGGAATTAGGATTCAAGGGATCTGTCGCACGAGGATCGATCGATTTCAAAAATATTCTAGATTTTTCGGTCTCACAGGTTTTTGCAAGGAGGTGTTATGGTGGGTGGTTGGTTTGTCGCAGGCTATCGGAGAGGATTAACATGTTGATGGACATGTTTTCGATCCTATGGGGATTCTAGGGCGATTTGTAGGGGACAACAGGCCTCCTACGCCCTAGGCTGGGATTCCCCCAGTCTCATTCTTCTCACTTGGGTTCCCTATGCCCTGATGCCGGAGAGTGCTCTAAGATTGGCTTCTGTATCCTTTTTCGGGCTTTTCCAGACCGGGTTCAACATTTTCCAGAGATACAGCAGGACCCAGACCGCTAGGCTGAACAACGCCGGGTCTCCTGAGAACGCTGGGATCACGATGTACACTGGATGGTAGTTGCTGCCTGGCGGGTGACTGATGGGATATTGGAACCGCGCAAGCGCGTCTACACCTCCTCAGAGACGCTCCGAGAGTATCTTTCGTGACCTGAGATCTTGGGCGCTCACGTGCATGTACCTTCAGATCGCGCGAAGCTATCGTTTCCTCTTCAGTGGCATCTGGACAACAAGCCGACTCTCCGGTAAGGGATATTAGATTCGCGTTTCCGAGCGTCCCTGTGAAATTATTAGCCCCCGAGCGGCTCATCCCGATTTACGCTCTGGGGGTCGTGGGAGCGTTCCTCCAGATAACTGGAGCGCAGTGGGACGTTTCTGCCCATATTCTCGGAATAGTTGAGACCTTCTTCACTCCGGCCCACACTGTACTCTACACAGGCATAGGAATGGTCGCCATCGCCAGTCTCTCAGGACTCGTACTCCGGACGAATATGGCCGCCCTGGGAAAAATATCTCCCTCCTTTTTCAGAGGCGTCAGCATAGCCGCGTTCGGCACCGCTCTCCAAGTCATAGCCGCACCAATAGATTTCTGGTGGCACAGCACATACGGCTTCGACCCTTTCCTCTTCACGCCCGCACACTCACTCCTCATCGTTGGCATGATAATCGGAGGAGTCGGAATGCTGATCGGCAGCATGAGACTACTCAGGGCCCGACGAGCCGGTGAAGAGCTCCCAGGCCCGCCAAGACTGGTCAATCTGGTGCCGGCGATTGTGATTCTCGGACTGGCCGCGGTCTGGGCCCAGTTGAACTTCCTCGGCTACTGGGCTACTGATATTACGGGGATGGCCTACACTTTCGGCTACTGCTCCATACCGCAATTCCGCGCCTTCCAGTGCTCTCCTGTAAACGGAGACAGCCTCGCCTCTCTCGTCTCCTTCCTCGTCGCGTCAGGAATCTTCGCCGCCGCCGGAACCATCATCTTCTGGACTTCCAAGAGCCTCTTCCGTCGAAGAGGAGTCATAACCGGAATTGCTCTGATCATCGCGGCAGTCTACTCCGCCGCCGTTCTCGGATTCTCGGCCTTTGAGCTGAGCTTCTCGAATCCTCAAGGAAGCTGGTACATTACAAACATCTCCCCTGACCAAGGAGCAAGAATAGCACTCTTCATCCCCATCTACCTCCTGTCCCTGATTCCGGTCCTCGTCCTCGACCTTTCAACCAGAATCTCGTTGAGAAGAAGCAGAATGGTCCTACTATCCACGCTCATCGGTCCCTTCTCTGCCCTCGTCGACGGTAGGTTCAGTCTTGGACTATCAGAGTCAAGCCTAGACATGACAGGGTTTGCAATTCTTCTATTCCCGATGATTGTCGGAGGACTCGCCGGGTGGGCCATACTGAACGGGACGACCCACAAAATAATTCCGAGCCTTGGCGCTTCTGATGCGGTACCTTCAGATAGCCGAGACCTCCAGAAACGTCTCAGGTTCTGACAGCCAAAGTTCTCATTCGGTGCCCGACCAGCAAGGCAACGCCGGAACCTCTTGGAGACCCTATCTTCGCGAAGACTAAGAAGCGTGATGTCTTATGAAAATCCCAAATGACGCGGGACCCTCATTAGTAAAAGCTCCACCGAATTTACACTCTGGTAGAGGAATGCGCACATATTAACTAAGATGCGCTATCTTGGAGACGCGCTCTACAAGCTGTGGGGCGTCCAGTCGGTCACATATCCTGACGAATGACTCGTGAGGCTCCTTCCAGAAAAGCTCAGCCGGTGATTTGATGGTGGGCTCTGTCTTCCGCAGGGTCGCGAGATCACGGAACAGAAAAACCAGTTTGAGATTCTCTCGCAGGGTTCTTGCGAGCCTGTCTGCTCCGCGGGGTTTCGCCTTCCAGTCCGAAGGGTCTGCCGGGATATTCTCGAGATGGCCGTGGCGGCTGAGAACCCAACTGGCTGACTTCTCTCCCCACCCGGGCAGACCCGGATACCCATCTGCACTATCTCCTACCAGTGCAAGATAATCGGGAATAGACCCGGGTGAGACTCCAAATCGTTCAATCACCCCCTTCTCGTCAATGACCGTCTTTCTACGTCTATCGAGCATGACGATCCGATTCTTCTTAACGCACTGCGCCAGATCTTTGTCAGGAGAACAGATGTAGACCCGGTCGACGTCCGGGAATCCGGCAAGGCGCGATGCTGCCCCCGCCAAGGCGTCATCAGCCTCCAGCTTGACCATCGGCCAGACAACAACACCCAAGGACATCAGCGTCTCTTCCAGTAGCGGAAACTGCGCGAGCAGTCTCGGGTCCACACCGGCGCTCGTCTTGTAACCCGTCCAAAGATCGTTCCTGAAAGATTCGATGACATGGTCGGTAGCTACGCCGAGGTGAGTGACCCCGGACTCGAACATTGATACGACACTAGCTAGGACCCCCAGAGTTGCGGCAACCTCCTCTCCCACAGGGTTGGTGTGCGGTGGGATGGCGTAGAAGTGACGGAATAACTCATAGGTCCCATCGAGGAGATAGACATCCAAGATCGAAACGCTTCTCGATCGAGGACGAATCAGTCGACTAATCTATCTTATCAGAAGATCGAGGTGGCGACTTGGCAGATTCTCATATTGGCGTGTCGCCGCCTTCCTTGATGTCTCCGGGAGGGGACCATTTAGCAGCGTCCTTCGTAAGCGGTCCCTGCGGTTCCGATTCTTCTCCCAGCTCAAAATTGTCCAGTTCGTCAAAGTTGAACGGTACCTTGCCCTTGATGTACATGTTCATCTGTTCGACACACTTAGCGACCTCCGCGTCCGGTGGGCGGGCATGTTCCTTCTTCAACAAAACAACCATCGCGTTCCAGTACACTCTCTCCTTTGCAGTCAACGCCGCATTCGTAAACGGGTTAACCTCACTTGAGATGTAGTTCTCGATCGGCTGGATCTTGAAGCGTTTTACCAGGATCTTTCCCAACACCCAGCCCCCGCCGACGAGCAGGATGCCGGACCCGGCGAGGAAAATGGGAAACGAGAAAAGGTCCCGCAAGCCCGGAATGAGATAGTAGATCGTCACTATCATCGAGAAGGTGCTTAGGAAGTATCCGATGACCCAGCCCCAGGCGTAGTTGTAGTACCATCTAGCCAGTGTTAGACGGTAGACCCACTTGCCGAAGCCTTTGGACAAAACGCGGATGAACCCTGAGTCTCAGCAGACTCCCCTTTTCTGGTCTGCGCTACCTAAGCAAGCCAGAACCCGAATTTAGCTGGGATCTAGAACATGCTTTGCTCTGACGAATAGCCCAAGAGTGCTGCGTCATATCGGGCTCTGGCTTCTGTCGGGTGCCGTGCCGTGGCAAACCGTGCACGTCTTCCATCCGAGCGCGTCAACTCTGAAGGTCTGGTTTTTCCCACAGTTCATGCAGTACTGGAGGAATCCTGTAGGATGCCTTGGCTGGGCCTGGACCTCAGCCGTTGTTGCCTCTTTCATGCCCGGTTCTTTCTTAGGAATGGGCTTCGTCAAACGTTGAAGATACTCCTTGTTGAACTTGAGCTTCGGCACAGCCGTCCGTATTAGGTAGACCATCATCTAGGCTTTGAAGACTATGTCCAAGCTCTCCGGCCCACTTTAACTAGAGCTTAGTCGAAAATGGATCCTGTGGCCTGAAACAGAGCAGAGGTTCAGACCAGACTTGGTCCCACTATCTAGCCTTTCGCTGACGGCGTTTGAGGGGCTAGAATCGAGAGGACAGCGACGAAGAAGCAGACTCCCATGCCTGAGAACACAAGGACCCATGCGTCCCAGAGGCCTCTGGCTCCTATGATGGGAAAATAGTAGACGGCACTGGGTCCGTATAGCTGGGCGATTCCGTAGAGTTCGTCCGCCGTGACCGACAATGCCCCGAAGCCGTAGCAAGCGATTCCGAACAAAAATAGCCAGAAAATCCTCTTTGTTATCATTGCATCGGGCTCTCCGAGGGCTGGCCCGTTCTCTCTATAACATAATTGTAACTCATCTATTCGAAGGGCTGAGCTTTACCTGCCACCTCGATCGGATTACTTGGTTGCAATCGTTACGTCAGCAGATAACACGTTTCTTTATCTCAGTTTGAGCAATTCTTGGATTATGGCCAGATCATCAGCCAGTCCTTTGAGCGTCAAGCCGTATCCAAGACCGATTATCAGAGCCATCAACAGCACAGAGTATAGAGAGAACCTGACACTATCCTGGCGTCCACCGTCGCGCCACATCTTTCATCGCTAGTTAGCCTCGCTCAAATGGAGATGTCTGTTCTCCTAGGAATCTGCTTAAATTGAGGTCTGGGTTTGGACTGAGTCACTTCCGGTTTCTCCCTTCGGCCGCGAATTCGGCTGTTCTTCAAACGGGCGTTTCTTCTATTTGATTCGTGCTGAACGCTTGCTCCGTTGTTAATGGGTTGTTTAGGTGTAGAGGGATGGCCTTCCTAACTGGCCGATATCGAAGCCGAGCCTCCCAACCATGTGTTTGAAAACGTCCCGGCCGATCTCGGCCACTCGTGACTCGTCCATCGGGTCCTTCCGGAACTTGGCGAGTAGACCAACCGACACGTCGGTTAGAGTGGCTACGAGTGTTACGATCTCCTCGACGGACACGTTTTTCCGCTCTTGGAAGATCTCTTTCTTAATGAACTCTAGGAGCATGTTCCCGTACTTTGTCATTCCGTCTCCGCCTTCCTCCATGTCACGGAGCACCTTGTCTGACTCGCTCATGTTCCCTGTCCCTGGCGATGTAGTGATAAGAACCCGACGGTCCCACCGCTAGTCTTTAGTCGCCAGACATTGAGAAGTCGGGCGGATGAACAGTGTCTTGGAGGCTACTGGACAGCACAATCTCAGAGAACATGTGAGTCTCTATGTCCTCGAACGGCCTCCAACCTGTTCCTCTCGATCCCTGAATATATTGCGGTTCGCACAGCGGTCCTCTCCCACTTGCCTGTTGAGGGCAGTACCGCGGGCTTCATCTCATCCTACGGGATTGGACTCGGCCTAACGTTGGACTTTCTCTGGACGCTTCTAATCTTTCAAGCATTCCTGGCGGTTCTCGTCCTGACCGTAGCGGCTTCCGGCTTGATCGGGAAGGGTTGGAGGTGGGTCTACGTCTTTTCGGCCCTGGTCCTCTCAGGTTTCATTGGCTACTGGCTCGGGGAAAGATTCTTCCTGACCCTTAGCTGGGTCTCGTTGTTGCAGAACGCTGGGGTAGATAGTTCCGGGGTCTACTCTGAGCTTTTCTGGTATGGGCTGGGAGCTACGATCTGCTATGTTGCGATGATTCTTGTGTTGAGAAGGTCCTACAACAGGCTTGTGACGATGAAGACTGGCTTTATCGGGTGAACGGACCAGTCTAACGTTTGCAGGACTAGACGATCATTCCGGGGCAAATGCAGTAGCTAGTTTCTTGGAATCCTCTAGGCTCAGTCTCCAGCTGACGACTTCAGCGTTCTCTGTAACATGAGCCTTGTCTATGGCCTTCGGGATTACTGCGACAGACTCGTGGTCCAGAAGCCAGTTCAATGCCACCTGACTACGGCTCTTTCCATATTTTGCCGCTATCTCGTCTAGGACCTTGAACGGTCCTCCGCGACCCTTCGGAATCCTCCCCTTCCCGAGCGGACTATACGCGATCACGGTCAGACCCTCTCGTTGACAATACGGTAGCACGTCTGGTTCGATCGAGCGGTCGACGAGACTATACTCGACCTGATTCGAGACGATCTGTTCACGTGATAGAGCCGCCTGCGCCTCCTCTACCTGGGTGACAGAGAAGTTGCTCACACCGATATGTCGGGTAACACCATCCCGGACGAGCTTCTCCATGGCCCGCATAGTCTCTTCGATCGGGACCCGGGGGTTGGGCCAGTGCAGCTGGTAGAGATCCATCTCTTTGATCTTGAGTCTCTCAAGACTTCGCTTCGCCGATCTAAAAACGTCTTCGTATGCGAAGTGGGACGGCGAGACCTTTGAAGCGACAAACACTTTCTCGCGCCTTCCGTCCAGCGCTCTTGAAACAATCTCTTCGCTATGACCCGCCCCATACATTTCTGCAGTATCGACCAGTGTCATTCCAAGTTCGAGGCCCAGTCTAAGAGCCTCGACAGCCTCCTCGTCCCTCGAAGTATTGCTCATCATCCCACCCCCGATCTCCCATGTTCCCAGCCCCACGACAGGAATCTGCTCCCCGGTCTTTCCGAGATTACGAAATTCCAACGCCAGTCTTGGACGAAGGAGTTTCTCAGAGGTTTAATTGAATCTTGAGACGAAAAACGCACTTCGGGGCTGATGTGCTACCTAGGGGGTTTCGCAGACGATAAGAGGGTCTTCACCGCATCTTCGAACCTCGCGCCTCCTTGGTGGAGGCGAATCTCGCCCTCTTCGAAGCCGGACTCTGCCATTCCCTTGTCGCAGAGAAACTTGGCCGCCCACTCGACCGCGTTCTTCGGGAGATGCAGCTGTTTGGAGATGTCGTCTAGCCTATGCCAGGCTCCATCCACGAGGCGGATCCAGACGTACCAGAGAAGCATAGGCTTCGCTCCTGCCATTTGAGTGGCGCCTTCACGCTCCCTGTCCCGCACAGCTACTAATCCTAGTGTAACCCGTTAAAAAATCGGCAAGTAACACCTGCCCGAAAGACGACCATCATCCAATCGTGCTCATGGGCCCTAAGGCCAAGATCGCAATCATAATACTCTTGATTATTATCGTCATATTCGCCGTCTGGCAATTCACGAGCCCACAGCAGCTGCCACCGATCGGCGACAAGTACACCTCACAGCCAGTCTACACGAACCGGGGGACATGGATAATCTTGGAGAACATGAGCTATGGAAGAGCCTACATAGCCTTCTCAATTGCAAACCAGAGCTATCCCGGAACTGGTCTGCAAACATACTACACGTTGACAATAAGCAATCTAAACCAGAGCACCACAGAATCATTCGTTAAAGGCTTCGGGCTGCGAGTAACCTCGATCACAATGCAAGACAACTATGATGGGTCGGCATCGAAGTGGGGTATCGGAAGCAACCTGACGGACGCGATACAGGCTACAGGCGTATTCAACTTCCAGACCTCCACGCTCCACAAACTCCGAATCACAGTAACCTACCAGATCTACGATCTCCTCCCTCTCGGATCTATACCGGACAAGGCACGGAATGATTCCTTCAACATAACCCAGACGGTGGTCTAGGTCCTGCTAAGGATTATGTAGCCCTCCAAAATTATCCGGCCAGATCACTTCTTGTCGATAACCTATGACTACATCGACGATTACCTATACAGAGTCGCACCTCCAAGGGACAATCTTCTCGAGAGAATGGAAGAATACGCGGAGACAAACTCTGTCCCCATAATAGGGCCCTTGGTTGGTAGACTGCTCTACAACCTCGCCAAGGCCAGCCAGAGCAGGAAGGTGCTAGAAATAGGAACAGCCATTGGATACTCGGGAATCTGGCTAGCCAGAGCAATAACCCCGCTGAAGGGGAGTCTTACCACCATCGACATGAACCCCGAACGGGTTAGGATCGCAAGGAAGAATCTTGCCGAAGCAGGACTTGACCGAACGGTGAAAGTAATCGAGGGGAGTGCCCTCGACATTCTCCCAACTCTAAAAGAATCATACGACATGATATTTCTCGACTCGGACAAGGATGTTTATCCAGACTCGTTCAAGATGTCCCTTCCACTGCTCCGCAAAGGAGGGCTCTTCGTCGCCGACAATGCTCTCTGGGGCGGAGACGTGGCTAAGGGAGGCAAGTCGAAGGACACTCAGGCGATGATCAAATTCAACAGGCTAGTCACCGAGTCTCCCGGAATGTCGACCGTCATACTGCCTCTCCGTGACGGTGTACTGGTCAGTCTGAAAGAATAGCCCAACTTCGGCTGTCTTTGGAACCTTTGCATCTGATGAGTCAGAGCCCCCGAACAGGCGCGGGCATGCATACTTCAGATTTTTATACCAATCAGTACAGATTTCTTTAATCCGAACACGCGTGGTGTATGCATACTTCCTCGGTTTTCGGAACGAAAACAGAGCGAGAAGGTAGATCAAGTATTGGAAACACATCAAATACCGACGGTCCCTCCTGGAGAGTACCGCTACCAGAGGCGTTACACTAAACCAGGCGTCCACCCATACGACACTGTCAAATGGGAACTTAGAGACGCAACAATCACCGACCATAACGGTCAGATAATATTTGAGCAGAAGAAGGTCGAGACTCCCTCCTTCTGGTCTCAGACCGCGACGAATATCGTCGCATCGAAATACTTCCGAGGGAGGCTCGGAACAAATGAACGTGAGCGGAGTATACGACAGCTCCTAGACAGGGTCGCCAAGACCATCACTAGATGGGGGGTGAAGGGACGATACTTCCAGGACGAGGATGAGCCTCAGACCTTCGAGGCGGAGCTTACACATATTCTGTTATACCAGATGGCCGCGTTCAACAGCCCTGTCTGGTTCAATGTTGGAGTAGAGGAGCGTCCGCAATGCTCTGCCTGCTTCATCAACTCCGTCAAGGACGATATGCGATCGATAATGCAGTTGGCCATGACGGAAGGAATGCTGTTCAAGTATGGCTCGGGAACCGGCTCCAACCTGTCTAATCTCCGATCGTCCAAGGAACACCTCTCGACCGGCGGGAAAGCTAGTGGACCCGTGTCCTTCATGAAAGGCTACGATGCCTTCGCCGGCGTCATAAAATCCGGCGGACGAACGCGAAGGGCGGCCAAGATGGTCATACTCAACACTGATCACCCTGACATTGTCGAGTTCATCTGGTCGAAAGCTAACGAAGAGAAGAAGGCCTGGGCGCTCATCGACGCCGGCTACGATGGAAGCGTTGATGGCGAGGCATATGGATCGGTCTTCTTCCAGAACGCCAATCACAGTGTCCGAGTTACCGACGATTTCATGCACGCGGTCACGGACGACAAGGAATGGCAGACACATTACATAACCAACCACAAGGTCGCGGACACCTACAAGGCCGCTGATCTCATGAGGCAGATGGCCGAAGCGGCCTACATCTGCGGCGACCCGGGCATACAGTTCGATACGACGGTCAACGAGTGGAATCCATGCTCGAACACGGACCGGATCAACGCTTCAAACCCCTGCTCCGAATACATGTTCCTAGACGACTCAGCATGCAACCTCGCATCTCTCAACCTAATGAAGTTCCGAACCCCCGACGGAGAGCTCGACGTGGAGTCGTTCAAGCATGCCGTCGAGATAGTCATCACCGCGCAGGAGATTCTCGTCGACAACGCAAGCTATCCGACTCCCGGGATTGAGAAGAACAGTCACGACTATCGACCGCTCGGAATTGGCTACGCCAACCTCGGTGCGCTGCTAATGTCGCTGGGCATTCCCTATGACAGCGACAAGGGCAGAACCTATTCCGCGGCCATATCCTCGCTCATGTCCGGCCACGCCTACTCGACCTCTTCGCTCGTCGCGAAGAGACTCGGACCATTCCGCGGCTATCCGAGCAACGAGAAGCCCTTCCTCAACGTTATAGGAATGCACCGGTCCCACGCGTACAAGATTCCACGCGGCGATGTGCCGAGAGACTTGGTCGATGCTGCAGTCAAGTCTTGGGATGAGGCGTTGTCGCTAGGCGAACGCTTCGGGTTCAAGAACGCTCAGATATCGGTCATCGCGCCAACTGGCACCATCGCTTTCATGATGGACTGCGACACGACCGGGATCGAGCCTGACATCGCACTCGTCAAGTACAAGTGGCTGGTGGGGGGAGGGGTCATCAAGATAGTCAACAACACTGTTCCGGAAGCCTTGAAGAGACT
>MNDT01000065.1 GCA_001915065.1 archaeon 13_2_20CM_2_53_6
GAATATGGATTCCACCTACGAAAAAACGGATATCGAGAGTCGAGTATTGACCGGTCCGTTAGAATACTCAGACGGCTCTCAAGGAACTGTAACCTTGAGGATACCGAGGCGGTTAAAACCTACCTCTCAACTTTAGATTGGAGTCTCGGAACCAAAGAGATCGCGTCGAATGTTCTCGACAACTTCTACAAGCTCCAAAGTATCCCATTCTCCAAGCCCCGCTATCGAAGAGTGGACAAACTTCCCTTCCTTCCGAACGAGGGAGAGATTGACCTACTCATTGGCGGTTGCTCGAAGAGAGTCGCTTCGTTCCTTCAATTTCTGAAAGAGACCGGAGCACGTGCGGGTGAGGCGTGGGGTGTCAAATGGACCGACTTGGACTTGGAACAAAGGACCGTTAGAATAACCCCGGAGAAGAACAGCAATCCGCGACAGCTAAGACTAAGTCCCCGACTTGTCGAAATACTCGGCACCCTTCCGAAAGATGGACCGAAAGTATGGAGAGATGGGACCCTCAATCATTTTGGGAGACTCTTCCAAAAGTCGAGAAAGAGGATAGCAACCAAGTTGGGTAACCCCCGCATCCAAGCCATTCATTTCCACACGTTACGGCATTGGAAGGGGAGCACAGAATACCACAAGACCAAGGACCTCGTTCACGTCTCCCGACTCCTCGGACACAAGAACATCGGAAACACGCTGAAATATGTTCAGTTACAAGTTTCTGATGATGACTCGTTCATTTGCAAAGCCGCCAAGTCCCTTTCCGATGTTGCGGGCTTAGTCGAGTCGGGCTTTGATTACGTGTGCAAGTTGGAAGACGGAACCCAAATCTTCCGCAAGAGGAAGTAGTCAACGTTGCCGGTCTGGGACGCCACACATCCTTAGGTCGAAAAGTGGTTAGCCTCTTGGGACCCCATATACGGTCCGACCGAGTGCATTCGGGTGTGAGAAGGGACGGTAAACATAATGCGCCAAGATTTGCGCGACGTCACGACTTGTTTGCTTGGTCCGGTTTCGATAATGTGACACAAGCACATAGTCAATTTCGGGCAGCCTCGCATCCTTCTTAGCTATCGAACGGGAAACTCGAACCACTCCACTTTTCTCTCTTGGATTAGCCGCTTTATTCGTTCCTGCTTAGGGCTGAGCCGCACGATTCGCCGCCGCGTGGCGTGGACCCTCTCGTTTGGCTTGCTCAACATCGTCGGGACGAGACTAAACCCAGTTCTTCGGACTCGATGCATTGCGAGCGTATCGTGGATGAGTGGTACCGGTCCCTTTCATCAACCGATCTCGCCCCATCGTCCGCGGAACGGTATCGCGCCGTGCTGAACGCGATTTTTGCTCGTCTTCTCCCTCATCGTCGTGGGGCTTTGCGTTTGCCGGTCGAACCCTCGGATGGGGTGTCGTGATTCGCGAAATATTTTTGTTTATTTTCGTGAGGGACCGCAATGAATCACACGCAACCAATGAGTGATTTGGACTTTTGGAATCATCATAAAACTGTACGTCGCGGTCGATTTGTGTGTTGGGAATTTCTCGGCGCAAAACAGCATGGATATGGGGCGCTCAGTATCAAAGGACGAATGGTAGGGGCACATCGACATGCCTACACTCTCGCATTTGGACCTATTCCGCCCGAAAAAGGAATCGCTTAGAAACGGAAGCCTTCACTTCTTCGATAGAAAGGACTTTCTTAGTTTGCAACCGATTGTAAACAGGCGGCGGGGTTTATTTTTTTCACTTCACTTGTGTTGAAGAGTGCACGGAAACGTTAAAGACCATCCCAAGCGAAAATGTTCGTTCGAAAATAGGATGGCATCCACAAGAACTATTACAACATTCGCCATACCTCTTATAATACTTGTTCTTGCGACTCTTAGCACAATGCAACCAGTAAGGGCGAACGTGATGACTATTTACTCAAACCATCAGACTTGGAACATCTGCGTTGCGTCCCAGAGCACTTCTACTAATTACTTGTACTCTAACGCAGGTCCATCTTCAACAACGTTATGGGTTGTACAGGTTTCTATCGGACTCAATGGCGGTGACAACACACAATACGCGAATTGGGGTTTCATCATCGACCCCAACGATCATGCCTCGTACTTCGGTGCCGCAATCGAATGGGAAACTAACGGGGGAGAAATATATGGTAGCACGCTAAGTACAAGTCTCGATACGAGTATGTACTTGATCCTCGGCATCAATAACCAAGATTCCCGGTCCCAATGCTACAATGTTCTGGTTACGGCAATGTATTACTGAGGAGACGAGAAATGAGGAACATTGCTCTGATAGGATTAGCGATACTGATTGTTGCAAGCTTAGCTACCGGTATCCTACCGGCGTTCGCAGCTTCAACAGATCCCCAGCCGGGGTACACGTACTACGTTGTCTATAACCAAACTGATGGTTCCATCGTGACTGCCGTAGGCTGTCCTCCTTACCCAGCTGCCTGTACTCCGATTCTGCAACCGGGACAATCTGTGATGTATATCACCGACCAACCATTGCTTGTCAAACAACTTTTCGCTGACGCGCACAACGCAAAATTGGGGAATTGGCATGTCAACCTCCAAACTCACCAATTAGTAAGTACAGCGTCAGTCAATTCTGGACCCATATCCCCGGTTTCCGGCATTGCAATGATCAGCATCGCGCTTCCAGCATTAGCCTCGCTGGGCGTGGCGATGTTAGGTAGCTTCATTTGGAGAAGAGCGCATAAGTAACCATCCACTCAACCCCGAACTTCTCCCCTTTTTTTCCAACTCAGAGGTCACCGTGGGCACAATGTAGACGAAAAAATGCTCTAATGAGAACGTACCGCTCTCTGTCAATGACAAATTTTTCCAGTTCTATCTTGAAATTTGCGCTCATGAATTCGCCCACTTCAAACTGAAGTATCGCGAACGCTATACTTCGAAGGATTTGAAGGCTGAATTCGAGGCAGGCTATTTTCAATTAGAGTTTCGTCTATGACATCGTGCAGCGCGACGAAAAGAGACGGAGTCAGAACACGCCTAAGTGCCCGATAGTTTCTACTCTGCCCAATTCCCTTTCCGGTAGAGCCTTCGTATCCCAGTCAATCGTTCCATGACTATTCCGTAACGATGCGCCTTAGCCATCTCGACTATTTTCTTGGACACGTCGTGGAACAGGGGGAGTATGCGGTTGAGCTGTCTCAGACGTAGAGAGCCTCAGCCTGTTGGCGTATGGGGTTCTTGTCCGTATATTCTGATTCCGATTGTGTATGGGTCAGTAGAACGCACCGAGGATGAATAGCAAAAATCAGTGAAGCGAGAGAAATCGAAGTTTCTCGATCAGGGGGAGTTTGCATTCTTCTCTCGGTCTCTTCACCCCGTGAAGCTCGACTACGGCATACGCCGACAATAGGCGTGCCAAGTCTCAGAGTTGTTTGCGAGACCGTGATTCTGTACTGAACCAGATTAGAGACGACGCCGTAGCCAATGTAGGCGAAGAGCGCGATTATTACTATCAGAAGCGCCAGTGCTGTGCGTTTCAATTTTTCGCCAACGGGAGGATTTTGACCGTAATCCAGTATGGTTTTGGGAGGTTGCGATACAGACTGACTTTTGGTGTTCTTGCAGAATAGCTGTATGGGCGCGACCCATTGGGACGTTTCTGTTCCCTTCTCGGGAATGGGAATCCCCTTGTTGACTTTGTGCGGGCAAAGTCTCGTGTGTTCGTGCTTGTTTCTCTCGTGTTCACGAGGGCTTTCCGGGGTAAGCTCTCGTCCGCGAATTCCCGTAAATTCTCAAGCATAATGTCGATTCTCGCGGGCAATCACCTATTCGCACCCGGTCGGCATGGAGAGGGAACCTAACCGGGCAGAACGAGTTGCTTTCTCTGCACTTCTTTCATATGTTCGTTAAACTTGTCTGCGCTATCGAATATCATTCCGCATTTGCAGACATACATTTTGCCTGACATGGCGGACCCAATGTTTCTCAGTTGAGTAAGAGGCTTGAAAATACTCCCTTTATCCAGTCCATGTTTTGTCATGAGAACCTTACGGGGAAACGTTACGTATGATAAGCGTTTGTCCTTTGACCTCGGGTTCAAGTTCTTCCCCGCTTTCCCAACCAAGTCTTTCGACAACCTCATTTGGAATGACAATCCAAAATTTGCGGTATTCCTTCTTCTCAACCCGCCGGGAAACTTGGCTCTGTAATTTCAATGTGAGCGCAACCCTTTTATCGGTTAGGTACCTAATGCTTACCGAGGAATAAGAACATGTCAAAAACCGAACATGAAGGTCCGCTACCCGAGGACGTAGTCCGAGGGGTTCGTGGGTTCAAATCCCACCTCCCGCACCATTCATGAAGCGCGTTATTGGATTGAAAGTGTGAAGCGTCTCTGGAGTTTTGGGATGCCCCCGGGGGGTCGAACAATAGATAACAGAAAAAGAATAGTTAGTGGAAAAGAGAAAGATAACATCTAGAGAATAGATAACGAATCGTTATTGTTTGCCCGTACAGAAGACGATATCCCCGGTATGCTAATAAGCCGGGTAACTTCTAGTCTCGTTGCTTCCTAGAAGGAACATGTTTGTCCGGGAATCCGCTTGATAATACTGTGAGTAGCGAAAACCAGTCCACTCCTACGCAACCAGCCACTCCCCCCGCCTACACGATGCCAGCGCCGCCTCAACAGGTATCCTGCCCGCGCTGTTTCACGCTTGTCCCGATTGGGACTCGATACTGTCCCCAGTGTGGAAACGCGATCCCCCCTCCCGCACCGTGGCCTACGGTACCAGCGCCCACGCCGGGGCCCAGACGAAACACCGCGCTGATCATTGTCGCGGTAGTTCTGATCGCCGTTCTCGTCCTCGGTATCGGAGGATTCCTAGTCTACCAGCGCGAGCAACAACAGATCCTACAAGCCGCAAGGAACTCCGAGGCAAACGCAGCAAACCAGGCAGTCAACCAGCTACAGTTCGCCTGTTTCTCGAACAGAACAGACTCTTCCCATCTGTCCGGCTCGCGGACGTATGGCTTCTCTGGATATCTAACGGTCTATGAAACGTTCGGAGTCTCCAACCCGACAAACTTCGGCATGGACGTGACCTGGAGCATCACTCTAGACTACCCATCCGCAGGCTGGGTTCTGAGTGACAGCCAAACATTTCACGAATCCCCGAAGGGAGGCGTCGCATATCCCATATTCGCGTTCACGCTGACCGGAAGCCAGCTTAACAGCACGCCCTCCAACGCCAACTTCACGATCTTCTACGTCACCCTCGAGGGGAGCTACCATGTTACCGGGACCTATGCCACGTACACGCCTACGACTCGCTCCACCTATGATAGCACAACAAGCAGCGGCAATGGAAGCCTCGGCACCGGCGGCGACCTACCAAACTGCTCAGTCTATTGAGAACACCAGAAGAAGGAAGTGCCCATTAGTCGGTCTCAACGCTCCAGGCTGAGCCTGAGATTGGTCCTACCTAAGGAGAGGCCAAATGTACTGCCATGCCAAGAAGAGTATGGTCAAGACGCCCGCGGCCACAACGACCATTGAAACACGGCTACCCTTTTTGCTCCGATGCGGCCTAGCCTGAACCGTTATTTTTTCTTGGAGTGCTGATTTCTTCTTATGCCCATTAGGGTCGACGACGGATTTCGTAGGTTCGTCTACCTCAACAGCCAATTCTTCCGAAGCGTCAACAGAGCCAACGTTCCGCATCAGCCATTGTGTGGAGAGTGGTGGACGTGGGACGCGAAAGACCCCGGAGCCTGTCTTTGCCACAAACGCGGTCCATGCGAGTTCTTTCCTGTCTCGTAGAGCATCGACTTCATGCTGGCGCATCGCGTAGTAGACGACTGGGCCGAGCATCCGCTCGACCTTGTTCGCGTCAAACGTTCCTGGCGTTCCTGTGCTTCTGACAAGCAGAAGGTCCGCATCAGCACGTAGGTCTATGTCGCCTCCGTAGAAGCGGTGGAGGGCGGATACCATGATCACAAGCCCCTGGCGCATGCCACGTTTGAAGAGTTCGCCTCGGATATCGTACCACTTGTCCAGCCAGTAGTCGATCTTCCTCATCTTCTCTAATTGTCCATTGGAGTCTTTCACCGCGACTGTCCCAGAAAGCTTCCTCAATGCCTTTGTCATGTCGTCTGCAAACAGGAGTACTGCCTTCGGGGGTTTCCGGAATCGGCCGAAGAGCTTGTCAATATTCTGGAATAATGCCGGAAGGTCCCGCGTGGCACGCAAAGCCTTCACATTTCTCTGACCGTATCTACGTACCAGCGCTTGGGCAATCGATTCGGCCAAGGTGGTTTTTCCAGTATTGGGTTTCCCGAAGATTATGATGTTCAAGTGGTGAATAGCATTGTCTTTGCCGCTCGATTCTGGTAGAGGATCAGGAATTAGTCCGTCCAGGATAGTGTCCAAGTCGAGCTTCCAGAAAGTTACCTTCGCCAGCGTGTCCTTGTTTGGGATAACTGGCTTGGCTAGGGCTGAATTCACCGGAGTGATAGCCGAAGGTGCGCGAACAATACTGGTTGGAGAGGGTATAATGTCAGTGTCTTCCGATTCCGTCATGACCATGCTACCTAATCTTTCAAGGCCTCAGTCCAGGTAGTCAAACGCTTCGCTGGCCCCATCATACCAGACATTCGTGCTTCCGAACTCCAGAGTGCCGTCGCACGTCTCACGTATGAAACGAGGAGTTTGTTGGAAAGCGGCAAGACTATCCGCTTACCCGGACCGACCTTTTCCACGAGAGGACACTAGTGTGGCCGAAAATGAAGACCTCGGACCGAACCGTGTTTTTCAGCATCTCGGACAGGTTTGTTCGGAGAAGAACAAGGCTGTTGACACGGTCGGCTGCTGAAGAAAAAAAGGGAAGTTTGGAGTAAGCTTAGACTTTGTTGAGGAGGGCCTTCACGACGTCTTCTGGGCCCTTGTAGTTGCTGTCAGAGAGAGACTTTGTCACGAATTCCTTGTCTATGGAAGGGACGTCCGTCATGTTGTTGCAGGCCGCTAAGACCTGAGTCTTGTTTGCAGGATACTTGATGTGGTGCTTGATGTGTTCCAGCTCTGTTTTCAGATTACTCATGGAGCCCGCCGAGCTATGAGCGGGATAAGAACCTTTTTCGTAAGGATTTCGTAGACTCTTTTGCAGGATCAAGGCCGCACGAATCAAACGATAACGGGTTTCTCTCCTTCGGAAAGGATTCCCGCCTCAAGTCAAGAGCAACCTGAGACTATTCCTTAGCTCCGACTCCGTAACTGCGCCGTGGAGTCGGGGTAGGCGGGACGACCTGGATGAGGAGCCCACCCAGGGGTTATGAACTTCTCTACCAGCTTCCCTCACAACCTCGGCCACCGAAACATATCGTCCCTCCGAATGGTGATACGCAACGCACGCCAAGAGGAGTAGAGTTTCTCAACAACTATGCGAAAGCCCTACGATGCAGCTGTAAAGGGATTTCAGTACCCAAACGTAATGTGAGATGTCCCGCCTTTGCACAAGTCTCAAGCTTATATTTGTAAAGGTCGGCCAAATCATGAAAAATCTTTGAAGCGTATTACCATAGCTATAGCCCTCATCCTTTCGTTAGCCACGTTAAGCAGCGGAATACTGACCCACGCTACGTCCAAGACCTACGACACGACGACCCTGGCGGGAAAACTGGCCTCGGTTAATGATACCCCTGGGCTCTACTTCAGCCTAAGCGATTTCCTCCAAGAGGAAGCAGACACAAGCGACCAGGCCCCACCACCCTCGCCCGTCACACCGATAACGCCGACCTTCGTCCTCTCCAGCCCTCTCGACGGTAACAGCGTCCAACCACCTGCCGTGACTGTCAACCAAGACCTCAATGGCGCGCCACAAAACGAGCCGGCCATCGCGGTAGACCCCAACAACCCCAACCGAATCGTAGTCGGGTCCAACGACTACGTCACTCGAACGTGGAGTTGCACCGTCAACGGGACCCCATGCAGTGAACTCGGTGACGCCTACTCGGGCACCTACTACTCCAACGACGGCGGAGCCACATGGTGCTGCGTCGCAACGGACCCCAATAACTTAGCCACGCTCATTCCAGGCGTAGAACACCTTACAGGCGGACAATACGACGCAGGCGGCGACCCTGCCCTGGCCTTCGACACACAAGGAAACGTGTTCTTCGCAGGCCTTGGTTTCGACCGCACCCAAGCCCCCAACACCGTAGCTGTCAACAGAGGAACCTTCGACAGCAACGGTATCCTGCATTGGGGACTCCCGACCTTCATCGGCCAGACCACCAGCAAAAGTATCCTAAACGACAAGGAATGGATCGCAGTCGACACCCACGCTACCAGTCACTTCACGGATCGCATCTACGTAAGCTGGACCCGATTCATCTTCAGCGCCCAAACAGGAAGGTACATCCAGTCACCGATATTCGTCGCGTATTCCAAGAATGGCGGTTCCAGCTTTAGCACGCCCCAGCTCGTGGGAGGACCTGTCATATACGACCAGGGCTCGCGTGTCCTGGTGGGACCTGACGGATCGGTCTACGTGTTCTGGGAAGGCAGTACAAAACTCGCCACCTTCAACAGTATATGGATGGTCAAGTCTACAGATGGCGGAAAGAGCTGGACCTCACCGGTCGCGGTTGCCGATGTTGTGGATATTCTCAATCCGGCCAATACAGCCTTCCGAGTCAACAGCTTCCCCGCAGCCGACATAACACCAAGCGGAACTCTATACGTTGCTTGGAACTCCGAGGCCCTCAATACAGCGAGTAGTTACACAACAGATCCTGTCTGCGCGTTCTTCATCAGCGGAGTAGCAAGCGTCCGCGCCAATTGCCACGCAGCAGCTGTGTACAGCAAATCTACTGACGGTGGAGGCTCGTGGACTACGCCCCTCCTAATCTTCCCAGCACTGGACGCTTCGAACCGTACACCAGTCGGCTACCCAGCGACGAACCCAGACAACACAATCCTCAATGCACCCAGCAACACGGGGCGCGTCGAGACCTTCTTCCCGTCGGTGGCTACGGCACCCAACGGGCGCGTCTACATGTCCGCCTACGCCGCCGACACCCTCTCCCCATGGCAGACTTGTAAGACACCCGCGACTCCAACCGCGGTGGGCAGAATCAACTGCCTGGAACTCGGAAACTACATCCACAACGCACGACTAGAATACGCGGTCGCAGATCTCACAACGAATGTATCACAGATAGTCTCAACCCATCCGATCAACTCGCGGCACGGGTTTGGTGGCGGCTTCATAGGCGACTATACAAGTATCGCAGTCGGCTCGGACAATGTCTTCCACGCGGTCTGGACGGACACTAATAACAAGCAAACCGTCACATGGTGGTTCGGCTTCGAATTCGTACCCACCACAGTCAACATGCAAGACATCGCCACCGCTAAAGGCTCATTCTAGAACAGAAAACATAGCTAGACACAAAACATCTCATTTCCCCTTTTTTTCCTTACCCTGTTGCATCGTCATCGTCCTTTCTTCGCAGACGAGCACAGGCAGATTGACACAACCTCCCTCGAGGAGCATCCCGTGCTCGACGGTTCATGAAACTGTCAAAGAGCGACATATCGAAACCCGAGAATTTCATATTCCGAGAATATTGCCGTACGGAATATTCGTTATAGGCTGCCCTCCCGCTGAACCATGTGATGAAAATTCCGAACACTTCACTATTAGCGAAGACAGCTATTCTCTCAATTCTGTCCCTTGCAGGCCTGATGTTTCTAGCCCCGACCATCCTCCACGCAGCCTCAGCGGACGGAGGCTCCTCGAAGACCCCTACCTTCAGCAACTATGAGCTCGCGGGAAACCCGTTCACGACGGGCGCCAGCGTAGGCACGACCTGCCCCAATACTCTCCGGACGTGTATGAATACGGAGGGAGAGCCCTCAATCCGGGCGGCCCCTGATGGCAGCTTCTACGGTTCATCGGAGAACGTGTTCTGCGTCGTTGGTGGACAGTGCGGTGGAACCTTCGCCTACAAGTCAACAGACGGTGGCCAACACTTCACCACTCTCCCTTTGCCAAACAGTGCCTCCTCAGGGAGGATCGGATTCTCCCCTGCTGGCGGTGATACTGACATTGCCGTCGCGCCTGTTCGAAACCTGAACGGCTTCTTCAACGTCTACGTGGCAAGTCTGGCCACATCTCCCCCACTAGCGAATGTCTACGTGTCCACGAGCAAAGACGGAGGCAACTCGTGGCTTCTCAACCCAACCGGAGCCAGTATTCCAGTTGATGACCGGGAGTGGATCGCTGCCGATGGAGCTGACAAGGTATGCGTGTCATACCATGCTATCTCGGCCACAAACGATATTTTCGTCACTTGCAGCCTGGACGGTGGGACGAGTTTCACACAGACAGGAAACGCGTTTGACCCGGCCCACGTGGCTTTCCTCGCTGGGTTCAACAACGTTATCGGCAACTTGGCCATAGATCCGAGTAACCATGTCATCTACCAAGTGTTCAGCTCTGTTGCAAGTGCCGCTGAGCTGGCTCAATGCACAATCTTCTGCCACGTTCACACAGTCTGGATAGCCGTATCCACCGATGGCGGTCTGACATTTACAGATACGATAGTGTACAACAACCCGAACACCAGCCTTGACTATGGCCACCAGTTCATCAACGTGAGCGTTGACATCGCTAGAAATGTCTACGTGGTCTACAGCGACAACCACAACATCTTCTACAGCTTCTCTAAGACCCTCGGACAAACCTGGTCCGGACCCTTCCAGATCAACAAAGGACAGTCCAAGACAGCCATCTTTCCCTGGAGCAGCGCGGGCAGTGATGGCGCGCTGGACGTGGTATGGTACGGAACAAACTACTTTGACGGCGTAAACCCGCCTGACAACTACCCGATGACAGCTGCGTGGAAGGTCTACTTCAGCCAGAACCTGAAGGCTACTACCCCCGGAAGCAGCTGGAGCCAAGTCGCAGCCTCAGGGACAATACACTACGGCGGCGTTTGCGAATCCGGTGTCACCTGCACCGGGAACAGGGACCTGCTCGACGACTTCGGTGTTGCCGCAAGTCCGACTACCGGCCTCGCTACAATCATCTACACGTCTGACCAGTTCGTGAACAGCACCACAGAACCTGCGACCCGTCGGTCATCTACAAGTCCATTCTGCACACGGGACACTACCAACGATATCGACTGCGAGCACACGAACATTGCAGTCCAGACCGGGGGCCCGGGCGTCATCATCAAGACAGCCGCCACCGTTCTTGCCGCGGCACCCAGCACCCTATCGGGACCAGTTCTGGCAGGAAGAGACAGCTTAGCGGTCACCGTAACGCCTACTCCTACTGACCTGACAACGCGAACCCCGGCAAACCAGCGCGATACATAGCCTAGTTACGCGAATCGGACGATAGGGCACACCTTCCCTCTTTTTTCTGAATTCCCTTCTACGCCTCGAGCGTTGCTTCACGCCGAAAGGGATTCGCGGTTGGGTAGCAGAATTCGCATCAGAAGCATGCCTTTCCAATTCTTTGGCGGAGGACTCGCTTCCCCAAATGCGCCACCGCCCATCCTGCGGCTGACATGTCCTCGCGATCTTGGCCCCCGATGGCAGCAAGCGAGGCTTATTCGGTTTGTACCGTTGACCTTCAACACTATACTAGGTCCTACAACTGGGTCGCGGCCGGCAGCGTTCCGGTCTCGTTATTAGTCGCGAGGGCCATCGTCTATCGTCAGGCATAGCAGCAACCTCGTAACCGTGTGCTAGAGCCGAGTCGCAAGACAATCGCCCGATACCACGGGTGTTCTGGAATGTGCTTGGACTACGGGACGGGACGCGCGGTGCGAGAATGTTCGCGTGTCAACAGGAAAAGAGATAGTGTTAGGGATGGCGGAAGAAGCTTTGGGAATCGGCCAGCGCGATGAGTTGCTGGCCAACATCCGACAGCTGAGCCGTATCGTCTTGGATCGCTTGGAACAAGGGTCCAAGGAAGGAACTCTGGACCAGGCGCAGATCAGACTGTTGGGAAGTATAGCGATGAAATCCCTTGGACTCTGGCAAGAGGCGCTCAATCCTAGACCGAGGCGGGGTCTCAGAAAAGAGGTTCGGGACATAGAAGATGGGATTTCCGATGAAAATGCTGGACGGAGTAGTGGGTAGGTTGGGGGAACAGGGCGAGCGGGACGAGAACGATCTTCGGTCCGGGATAATAGACCAGCTGGAGCAGAGCCTCACAATGTCCCAAGGGATGATGACGAATCTGAAGCTTGACCCTAAGACCCGTGAGAGATGGACTCAGCTGCATACGAACACGGCTCAGGTGTTGAATCAGGTCTTGCGGGACAAGCAGTACCGGGACTGGGAGAAGCGGCTCAAGGAGCTGGAAGCCGCCGGGCGCATTCCACGAAAGACTGTCTGGTCCAGAGATACGTCGAGTGAAGACAACGGCCGAAGCGTGAGCCTGTAGAGGTCGAGATTGGATGCCAGAATCGCCCGGGAGAAAACTCAACCGATACTATGAGAATCTTCAGAACGAGAGAGAACGGGACGAGGCTAGGAACAGACCACTGATCCTAGAGACTGACGTGGTCGAGTTCTTCAAGCACCTGGGCTTCCAAGCCACCGTCTATCAGGAGAAGCTCCTTCGGGACAAGAGCCAGTTCATCCTCGCTCGCTGGTCGAGGCAGAGCGGCAAAAGCCTCGCCATGGCAGTCGCCGTACTCTTCAACGCACTAACCCGGAGAGGATTCAGGGCTGCGATTGTTGCACCGAGCAAGAGGCAGAGTATGAAGATGGTAGACAAGATCTCCAGACTCTTGTCAAGGCTCGGAGGCGACGTGCTTGAGGGTCCGCCTAGGAAGGGCAGGCTCGCCTTCCGAAACGGGTCCGTGATAGAGGCCTTGCCCAACAATCCCGACACCATCCGGGGCGAGACCCTGAACACGGTCGTGCTCGACGAGTTCGCATATATCGAGCATGATAAGGAGCTGTATGATGCGATCATTTTCGCCTTGAGCACTACCAATGGCAGTTTCTACGGGACAAGCACTCCAGGGTCCAGGGACACTCTCTTTTACGACATAGCCACAAACGATGAACAGTTCGCGGATTTCTCCCGCCACCACGTCAGCTACAGAGACGCGCTGAAGCCGAACGGACCCATCGATCCCGAGTTTCTAGAAAAGATCCGGAGGCAGTACCAGACAGACCCCGGACGGTGGAAGCGGGAGATGGAAGCAGACTTCGCTGAAGATGAGGACGCATATCTGCCTCTTGAGCTCATCGAGAGTTGTGTAACGGAAGGTCCCGAGACCTTCACCAAGGACGATGTGATGAGCGGCCGATTGACAAGAACTGGAAAGTTCTTCGTGGGCGCAGATCTCGGTCTAAAGATTGACCGGTCAGCGGTCGCCGTTGTAGAGAAGATTGGCGGGGACCTGTATCTCGTAAATGAAACAGCCTTCCCACCGAGCACAGTCTTCTCGGTGGTAACGGGATACCTGAACCTCTTGAACCAGAGGCTGAAGGCCATCTCCCGGATCTATATCGATGAGACTGGCGTCGGCGGGTTCTTCGTCCAAGACGCGTACAAATCAGGACTCAAGAACGCAGAAGGAATCTTTCTCTCGCTGCAGAAGAAACAGGAGATAATGGACTACTTAAAACGGCAGATGCAAGATGGCCACGTACACTTCCGACGCGACCCCGAACTGATGAACGAGATGAGCGCGGAACGATTCCAGCTAACAAAGACAGGCCAGCTACAATTCTCGCACGTCACCGGGACCCATGATGACCGTCTATGGGCATTCGCTCTTGCAGTATACGCTTCAAGACATGATGTACCCACGTATCACCCAGTAGCTGCCGTCAACAAATACCCCAGCCCGGGTAACCTGTTTCCACAACTCCCGCGAAGCCTCTGGAAGAAGTAGACACAGCCGGCCGGTGCCTATGTCTTGTCCTGCCATCTTACTCAGCTGCCTTCGTGAGGCGTAGCCCTCCAGCTTCTGCGGGTTTGCCAATAGGCTTATCATATCACCGAGAAATCGGGACATGATGCAATCGTCTGAGCCGAAGTCTAAGAGACCCATTGGAGTCTCGACAATAGCAATTGTAGCCTTGGCTGGGGGCTTGCTCTCCCTCTATGGAGGCGCTTCGGTTCTTGCCGGAAACGCTACGGGACCCTTCGCGCTCGCAATCATAGTCGTCGTATTCGGGATCCTCGGCCTTGCAATAGGCGCGGGATTCTACACAGGAGCAAGATGGGCCTGGATGGCGGGCATCATAATCTACATCATCTCGATAGGGCTCGGAATCGCTGAGATCTTCTACGGCGGCAACGTCGGCTTCGTCGGAGGCATCATCAGAATCCTTGCGGGAATAATCATCCCAGCCTATCTTACGAGACGGAAGCCGAAGAGCTTCTTCGGAAAAGGCGTAAGCTCGCCTGGCCGTTAGTCTTGCCAGCAGGATCCTTACTTGCCTGAAGATTACCGTGTCTACCAAAGATTAAGCGTTCAGAGCGTTGCTTTGGACGGTAGTTAGTCAAGTTGGGTGAATCTGCTAGGAAAGGGTCCACTGTCATGGGCATCATCACCCTTGCGTTCGCCTCACTCTTCGCAATTACTCTAGTGACTGTTCACATCATTGAGCGGGAAACGAACTTGAGCCCTATCAGTTTATACTCTCTCGGACCATTTGGTATCGTGATGAGGGCTGGTTTCGTGATTCTCGGTCTAGCATTCTTGTCGATTGTGGTGGGATTACGGGGCCGTGCGAGACCGACCACTCTCCACCGTGTTGATTTGTTAATGCTTTCCATAGCTGGTGCTGGGCTCGTCACTATAGGCGCGTTCAACACGGATGCGCTGGGGACCGCTCCGACTCCCTCGGGTCTCATTCACAGTTCGGCCGCAAACATTTGGTCAATCTCCGCCCTGGTCGGAATATTATTGTTCGCTGTAGCTTTTCGGCAAGACGGGAGAAGTCTAGCCATAGGACGATTGTCAAGGAATTTGGGAATTGCTGTAATGGTAACTTATCTTGGAGGTTTTCTTGAACTCGGAACCTACTTTGCGGCAGTTCAGCCTAGGATGTTTTTCGCGCTAGTCGTCCTCTGGATGAGCCTCGTTGCCAACCAACTTCGTTCTGGAAAACTCACGAACGTTTCAGTTATCCATGGGAATGATTAACCGTGCGTAGTATGGCACAGAAGATTGTTTTGCCGCTAGGTAATTCGCTCATGCACCATATGGGCCTGCAAGCGAACACAAGAGCTAGCAGCTCCTCCCTCAAGGCTCCAACATCTAGCTTGCTTTCCATCAGTATCAATCGAGCCTCGAGTGGTCTATCGATGGACTATAGTTTGTGGGAATGAGCACACGGTCCTCGATGACCCCGACTAGGTCGCCGTGCTGAGCGTTCGTAAGCCGCTTGACCTTACTCCAATCTTCATCGGCCCTGAACTGTGCCCAGGCTCGGTGCATCGTCTGCTCATTCGGCCAGGCCAGCAGGTACACGAACTCCGTGCGGTGGCCGGTTTTCCCTTCCCAGGTGGCGATGATGTCGAAACCATAGGACCTCATGATTCGTGCCGCGTGGTCTCGGAATCGGTCATGAAACGCTGCCTTGTTGTGTTCGAAAATTTCGTAGATTCTGAGTTGATGGATCATGATGACATTCCCCTCAGTGTTCTGATCTATTGGAACTCTTGTTCAAATCTATTGGGTTATACCTTCGGGTAGCCTATTGCTTGGGGAAGACAAGTGCGAAGAATGGCACTGTTCGGAACAGTGATGGCGCTAGTGCTCACACTGGCTGTAGTAGCCCCGGTCTTCGGTGCGCCTCCAGCCGGAATACCTCCGTCTCATCAAGCGCAGGGCCATCACCGAGCCCCACTGCTCGCAACAGGCACCACCCTGACAATAAGCGGGTCTGGAACAGCCTACAAGATCGGCAACAGGACCATAACCGAGGGTGCGAGCGTCAGCCTGACGGCAACCGTCGTCAAGAGCTCTCCTGGTCGCGCGATGCTCAATTTCACGGGCGGAACATTGACCATCGGTTCAGACACCTACACCGTAGTTAGTGGTCATGGGGTAATCAACCACGCTCACAAGATGATACTTCACATTGTCGTCAAGAACAGTGCAGGCGCCACTTTCCGTCTGATACTCCACGGCGACCACGCCAAACCGTCATCGACCACAGCTTTCAACGTAGACTTCCGGATGCCACAGAGCAAACTGACCCACTTGTGGTTCCTGAATTTCCCATGAGCAACAGTAACACCCAAGTAAGATGGGAAAATGTCCTGACCACCCATCTCCCTCCCCTTTTGGACTAAGGACGTGAATTGTTGGACGCGAAAGCCCTTCTAATAGGATCAGTGATGGGACTTTTGATAGGCCTGGTCATAGGCATAGTTGTAGGACTACTGGTCGAAGCTGACTGCACCGCCGTGTGCATATGAAAGCGAAGAAATAGCCAGCTTCTATGCGTGAGGCTCGAGGCCACGTCATTCCAAGGGTCTAGATGGTCCATCATTAACAAGTTTTAAGAAACCATCTTCCTCTAACGCGCTCGCCAAGACGTGAGCCCGAATTGTCGAATGAACCGGACTTGGCTAGAAGGTATACAGCTGAACTTCTGGGAACTTTCATTTTCGTCTTTGTTGGAGCAGGCTCGGCTGTCGCCACCCAGTATGTGGGTGTTGTCGATCCCGGATCATCGCTCCTTGTCGCTGCTCTAGCAAACGGGCTGGGTCTAGCGATTGGAATCTCTATCACGATGGGAATCTCCGGCGGCGCTCTCAATCCCGCAGTAACTATTGGACTGCTATTAGGGAAGAAGATTCCCGCAAAGGATGTGATTCCATACATTATCGCTGAGCTGGTCGGCGCCACGATCGCAGGGCTTCTCCTGATGGCCGTTTCTCCCTCTTCCGTCGGAAACGTCGTACATTGGGGAGCCCCGTCCCTATCCAGCGCCATAACGGTCGCTCAGGGAACACTCTTCGAACTGGTCATGACCTTCCTGCTAGTCATGGCGGTCTACGGAACAATAGTCGACAAACGAGCCCCCAAGATAGGAGGCTTCGGAGTAGGACTAATCGTCCTAGCAGACGTCCTCACCGGCGGGCCCTTCACCGGCGCCGCGATGAATCCTGCGAGGGCGATGGGTCCGATGATAGCAAGCTTATCCTTCCCCAGCTACTGGTACATTTACTGGATCGGACCGGTTATCGGCGCTACGCTCGCCGGCCTCGTCTACAGTCGAGTCTTGGAGAAGCCGAGCGCAAACTAGAATCCAACACTTTCCGACAGTAACAGAGAACTTGCTATTTCGTGCTTCTCTTAGGCGAGATTATTGCCAGTGGGATTCTAAGTTTTCTGAATAGCATTCCCCTCTCTGCAACAATGTCGAATTCAGCTGGTCCCGGCGAAACCCTTCGGCCCGCTAGCCTCTTAACAGTCAAGGTTCTGATCACCGATTGCCCACTTCGCGTGACGCTCAGTTCTATCACTCCATCGGCGGTGCCCTCTAGGGGCGCACTGTTGAAGACAGGGGTTATTGAATCCACAACGAGGGTGATAGGCGCGGGTGTGGCGTTCTCTATCATGGTACTGACTTGGATGCTTATCTCAGTGAAATCCACAGGGTCGCGTATGGGCGCATTCTCAGCGCCAGCCAGGGCAGAGTAGCAGTCGAGGATCTTGAATGTTCCATTCTTTATGCTCTCTGCCGGGTCCCATCCGAAGCTTCGCATGGCACGCGTGACCTCGGATGGAAACGCATCATAGGTCAGCAATCCACAGGGTTTGCCAGATGCCAGTTGATGTTGAATGAGTTCTTGGCCAAGAGTGCTGGTTCCACTGCCAGGGTCTCCGAGGATGAGGAGGGTGGTGCCAGGCGATAATTCTCCGCCTATGAGTTTGAAGAATTCGTCGAAGCCTCCACGGGTAGGATTGATCCTCCGGAGCAACATAAGGCCGGAGCCGCCTGAGCCGATAAGGACCGCGGTCAGGATGAAGTAGTAGAGGTCCAGAGGTTGTTGGACTGGGGGAGGAGTCTGCGGGGGCACGTTTACGATCGCAGATATAGTCTCTTGGCCAGTGTTTGCAAAAGAATCGGAGACCTGGACCGTCACAAGCCACACCCCCGACGGATCGTTGGACGCGACAGTATAGGTGCCTACCCATTGCGACTGGCCTGGAACATAGACCAGCTGTACAGACGCGATCTGGACAGTTGACGAGGAAATTGCCGCGGTAACATTCCCGGTCGTGAACAGACTTCCATCAGGATAGGTTACCCTAGCATAGATTGGAATAACCTGTCCTGGAGTGTAGGTCTGGCTTGCGATCGAAGCCGATACGGAGAGAGAGGCGATTGTGAAGGCTCTGACGACGCTGGTTGACGGCCCGAGGTTACCGTAGCCGTCGTTGAACGTGCCCGGGTCCAGAGTGGCGACCCATGCGCCCGTCTCTCCGTCAGATGGGATTCGGTAGGTCGTGTAGAATACTCCTAAAGTGGAGTTGTAGGTTGCAGTCGTGTAGAACGATGTTGTCCCATCAGTTTCCGTGATGCGGACTCGCGCCGAGCCAGTCTGCACTGAGGGACCGTTATTGTATTTCGCGGTAAAACTGAATGTTTGAGTCTGGCCTCTAATCAGTACTGCCTGACCGATGTTCAGCTGGGCGATTGTGGCATTTGCAGGATTGACAGTGAAGCTATTCGTTACGCGCGCCAAGGGCCCGCCATTCCCGTACCGGTCGTCGAACTCGCTCAATCCGATCGTAGCCGTCCACGGCCCTGTCTCGTCGCTCGGCAGAACCAGGTATGTGGCATGATAGGCGGCCAAAGTGGAGTTGTAGTTTGCAGAGAGTAGGAAGGACGTTGTCCCGTCAGATTCAGTGACATTGATCTGCGCTGAACCAGTCTGGACGGTCGATCCACTGAGATAATTGGCGGCAAACGTAAATGATTGGATCTGCGTTCTCGTCAAGACTTGTTGACCGACAAGCAGGGTAGCGATTGTCGCATTTGTAGGATAGACGGTGATCGTCTGAGAATCCGGAATCACCTTTGTCGGGTTGCCGGTGAGGGATACTGTCCAGAGACCCGTTGAGACATTGGCGGGTATCACCCATGTTGTTGCCAGGCTTCCTGTCCCGTCCGCCGTGACCATCGTCGGGTAGCCTGGAGCTGAGGTCCCAGCATGGGAGATGTTTACGGTGACAGGCGAGTTATTGTTGTAGCCCCTTGCTTTGATAGACACAGAGAACGTCCTCTCGTAGGAGAGGCTATCTGTCAATCCGACTTGAAATTTTCCCGTCGCTACCGAAGCTATGGGATTGGGATTGTTCTGTTGGACGTTGATGGTATAGTTTCCTACATAGTTGATGCTCGTTCCGAACCTTGAAGGATAGGCTGCACTTATGACAAATGACGTTGAAGGAGCCACAGTTTGGTTGGCCGCGCTACGAGCAGCGCCTGAGGGATCTGTGACCGTCCAGGTAAACTTGTATGTTGTTCCAACCGTGGCACCCGTGACATTGAGAGCCAAGACGACACCGGGCGTATTTGATTCCTGGGTCCTAGCAGGAATTATAGTGAGTGCGTAGCTTGCGGCGTGGGCTTGTGGTGCGAGCCCCAGTACAACAAGCGAGCCCGCTACGAATAGAAGGAGGAGTTGCAGTCTCTTCCGCGAAGTACGCACGGTTCCATTCTCGCAAAACGGATAATGCGCCGATGACTGAGCCGGAGACTAGGGCTAAAGACTCACGTAACTCGCTGGTCTCGCAAGGAGTATACACTGCGACGGCCTAAACCACTTTTTCGAAATAGTTCATTGGAGGGATCTGTGAAGCGGTTATGATTTCACGATAGCCGCTAGACGTCTGAGAAGCAGACCCAAGGATCGCAAAAAGAGCATCATCCAAACAGTTTTCGAAGGCACTTTGATATGTTCGTCAGGCCGGACTGAAACTCTCAAAGGATGCTTGAGTGCGACGACGAGAGGACAGCCAAGACTCAGACGAAATTGGTCCTAGCGAGCCTCAAACTAGTCGCCGCTTGCCGGTTTCGTGAACTCCATCGCTAGCATTGCCAGTGAAGCCGAACCGTACTTGAGAACGTCCTCGTCAACTTTGAACCTTGAGCTATGGTTCGGGTAGATGCATCCCTTCGAGGAATTCACCGTTCCGAGGAAGTAGAACGTGCCTGGTGCCTTGTGGAGGAATCTAGAGAAGTCTTCGCCGCCGAGTATTGGCTCGATGATCTTTGTCTTTGCGCCCGGGATTCTCTTGAGTAGCTTCATCGCCTGCTCTGTTACTCTCGCGTCGTTGACAGTCACGGGATAGGCGTCTTTTTCGAACTCGACGACAGCCTTGGCGCCGAATGCGCGGGCAACGCCCTGCGAGACTTTTAGAACTTTGGTCTTGGCTCGCTTCCTTGTCGCCTCGTTCAGAGTCCTTATGGTCCCTTCGAGATGTGCCTCGTCGGGAATTATGTTCTCTTTTGTTCCGCTGTGGATTGCTCCAACAGTTATTACGAAGGGTTGGACGGGATCGATCATTCTTCCGGATACTCCTTGGAGTGCGATTATGAGCTGAGCGGCAACGTAGACCGGGTCTATAGTCTGATGGGGTGCGGAGCCGTGTCCTCCCTTGCCTACTATCCGAATCTTGAATGTGTCCGGCGCAGCTGCAATCGCGCCTCCACGGAAGCAGAATTCTTTTGACTTATGGTCTCCGTCTATGTGGAGCCCGAAGACATAGTCGACCTTGGGGTTGTTCATGACTCCGTCCTCGATCATCGGCTTTGCTCCTCCCCGGCCGCCATGCTCCTCGGCTGGCTGGAAAAGAAACTTGACGGTGCCGCCAAGCTCGTCTTTGTGATTCGCTAGAAGTTTTGCTGCTCCTAGGAGCATCGCTACATGCGTGTCATGACCACAGGCGTGCATTACTCCTTTGACCTTGGACCTGAACTCGACATCGGCCATCTCCTCCAATGGGAGAGCGTCCATGTCTGCCCTCAGAGCGACAACTCGTCCGGTCCTCGGACTCTTGAGGGTTCCTAGAACTCCAGTTCCGCCGACTTTCTGCTTGACCTCTATGCCCAGGGCCTCGAGTCTCTCAGCGACCAGTTTGGCGGTTGCTTCTTCGTGATAGGCCAGTTCGGGGTTCTGATGAATCTCACGCCTAATTTTGACGATCTCAGGCTCGATCGTTGCCGCTTCTTTGAGAAGATCCAACGTTTGTCGACCCACGCTTTCACGTTGAGCGTGATAAGGCTTCCAGGAAGAATGTACGGCTGTCGTCCTCAAGCTTGACGCAGGTCCCATTCATCGGGATCACTTAGCGTCAAAGGGTCTAGGTACAAGCGTTTATATGCACCATTATACATATGTATTATCATGCATACTGCAGTGTTCGACATTTTGGCCGACCCTACCCGCCGGCGCATCGTCGAGGTGCTCCGGAGCGGCGAACACGCGGTAAACGATATTGTTGAAGAAGTCGGCATCGACCAATCGGGCGTCTCCCGCCACCTCCACATCCTGCATCAGGCAGGCTTCGTACAAGTCCATCCCAACGGCCCCAAGCGCCTCTACTCGCTCCGGCCAGAGCCCTTCCGAGAGCTGGAGACATGGCTGAGGTCTTACAGGCAAAGCATGCAAGAGAGCTTCAGCAGACTCGACGCCCACCTCGAACGAATGAAGAAGGAGGTGAAATAATGCAGAAAGAGAAGATCCAACACAAAGACGACCTAACGATTACTCTCCCCTCAGACAAGGAGGTCCTCATCACTCGGACCCTCCACGCGCCTCGCAAACTCGTGTTTCAAGCGATGACCGAGCCTCGTCACCTAAGAGAGTGGCTTGGCCCCCGGGTCATGACCATGATGGTCGCAGACGCCGACCTCCGCGTCGGCGGCGCGTGGCGCTTTGTGCACCGTGCTCCTGACGGAACGGACCATGCGTTCAGCGGAGTCATCCGCGAGTTCCGAGCTCCTGAGCGCGTTGTGCGCACAAACAATTACGAGAACATACCAGGCGCAGAATCCCTAGAGACAATGACTCTCGAAGAGCACGGTGGAAGGACAGTGGTCAGCATCCGCGTCCTCTTCAAGAGCCGAGAACAACGCGACGGCTACATCGCTTCAGGCGCTGAAGGAGGCATGAGGGAATCCTACGACCGTTTGGACGAACTCCTCCCGAGGATCGCCTGAGTTCAGACCAATACGTGGGTGACGTTTCGGCCCAATCGTCGGACCGTCGCCTCCCCCAATTTTCCTGCATCAATTCTTGCTCAATTCTGCTCGTCTGATTCTTCAGAAAGAGGGGATACGTTTGGTACGGTGGAGCGCCCGACTAACGCCTAGGTCGGCACGATGAGACTGGTAGGCTGGGCCGTTCTTTTTCATGGTCAGGGCTTTGTAGGTATGATCAGTGAACCGTTCGGGCTCCCAACGAAGATGTACAAGTTCTGACCCGTTAGTTTGCTCAGCAATTGCAGTTCTGTGTACATGTTCGTGAAGGCTGCGACTTGAGTAGAATTCCACGTGGTCCCGGTCTGTGCCTCGACCTGGGAAATGATATTGCTGATAGACTGTGCGTTTGCGGAAGCTTGTATTAGCGTAGCGTTTGCCTGAGCTTGGGCTGTGATGATGGTCGCGTTTCGTTGGCCGAGGGCAGTGACGATGAGTTGTTGAGCCTGGAACTCTGCTTGGAGCAGTTGTTGTTGTGCGTTGAGTTTGGCTTGGATTGCCGCGAGGAAGCTGTTAGGTAGAACGATGTCCCTGAGATTGAGTTCCACCAGTTGTATATCGTTTGCTAATGACGGTTCAGTCTCAAGACTAGTCGTTAGCTTGTTCTCGACGCCAACTTGGATCTGCGCCCTTACCGCTTGTAGTTCGTCAGCTGTGTAGTTTGCGACGACATCTCTGACGCTGGACCTGATAAGGGGAACAAGTGCGTTGTCTTCCCAGGACAGTGCTGGATAGTGTTTGTATAGCGTTATGACGTTGGTGGACATCACTTGATAGCGGATGGTCACGTCGAGCGAGACATTCAGATTATCACGTGTGAGAACATTGATGTTGTTGCCTGATCCGACCATCTGTATGGTTTGAACCGCGGTCGAAACTATCACCACGTTCACCCACGGCACGCTCTTCCATGCAAGCGTTGGCCCCGCAACGGGCCCACTGAACTCTCCAGTGTAAGGGTTAACCAATATGCCCACTTGCGACACGCCGACGGTGTAGATGTTGGCGGCGATCAAGCCGAGCGAAGTCAGGGCGATTATTAGTAGTATTACGAATGCTGCGAGTCTACGCGGAAAGCGTACAAGAGACATGTTAGCCCTATTCTCCCGGTTTCCTTCCCAATTGTTTATCAAAGATTTCACCTCCAAATAGTCTTCCAATTATTATTGGAATCATCTTCAAGGTTCTCTATCCAAGGCGAGGAATGTTAGACTGAAGCCTACGGCGAAGGCACCGAGGGCCATGTGTTTGTTTCGGAAGGCATCCCAGTCCCACCATATCCAGAGGGCCGAAAATACCACGGGTCCAGCAATCGCTAGTGCTATTGCGATTCGCCTGAAGAGGAGTGCAACGGTGAAAGTCCCCGAGAATATCCCGCACAAGAGGCAAAGAACGATGGGGATAACTGTCATCTTCGATGCTGCATCCTCGAGGGGCTTCACGCCCTCTTGTCCCGAGGTCTGACCTCGCAAAGCGATCACTCTTCCCGAGCATTGCACAAGGCAACAGTCCACTTCCTCTCCTCCTCTTTGGGCGATCTCGGTCCGCTTTATACGGACCGCAAACCTACCGGCCGTACTCGGCCATTCCAAGATTCTGAGAATGGTCTCTAGCGAACAGCTCGCATGGAATGCGAGCAAAGCCTCCGAGAAATCTCTCGTCGGGTTCATCCTTTCTCCCCGACTATATACTAATGGTCAGCCAGTCAATAAACGTCTATACTATGTATAATAGTGCAGTGAATCCCACGGTCAGATTTTCGCCGCGGAGTCGATAGGTCAACTCTTGGCTAACTGGTAACCTTGCTGAACTATGAGAGACATGTAGGAAAGTCACAATTTTTGCGGAACTCGAGAAGCTTACAGCTGAAGTCAGACTACTAACGATGCTTTTCAGTTTCTCCGACCTCACTAGCTTGAAGCGCTCGCCCTGTGTGCCCGACAGTTAATAATGGCCCGAACATCCCCGATTATTTAGCATCAGGACAAGTGTAAGCCATCATGACAGAACTGACCCAAGAGTCTCAGAAAGTGGAGTCGGCACCCGTTTCTAGCGCGAGTAGGGCCGCCCTCGCCTTCATTTTCGCCACTGTTCTTTTTGACACTCTAGGCTTCGGCATCATCATCCCCGTCCTACCGGGCCTAGTCGTCGGTTTCGTCGGTGGCGATACTGCCCAGGGCGCAGAGGTCTTTGGTCTGTTCGGGACCGTGTGGGCGTTGATGCAGTTCCTTTTCGCGCCACTGCTGGGAGCATTATCTGACCGCTATGGTCGACGACCCGTCCTCATCGTTTCAGCGTTCGGGCTCGGCATCGACTACATGATCATGGCCCTCGCTCCCAACCTAACATGGCTATTCATCGGGAGAGTGGTAAGTGGTATTACCAGTGCCAGCTTCACCGTCAGCTTCGCATACGTGGCAGATACTGTCCGGCCGGAGCGGCGGGCCGGCGCCTTCGGTATGATAGGTTCGATATGGGGCGTGGGATTCATTATCGGACCCCTCGTTGGGGGAGTATTGGGAGGAATCGGCCCGAGGTTCCCCTTCTGGGGAGCGGCTGCGTTATCAATTGCAAGCGCGGCGTACGGGCTTGTTGTGCTG
>MNDT01000059.1 GCA_001915065.1 archaeon 13_2_20CM_2_53_6
AGTTCGCATGCGACAAGATTCTCTTTGGTTCCGAGAGTAGGCCACTAGTCCTTCTGATGCTTATGACTCGTCATCCATTTCTTCTCTTCGCGATTGGGAGTCAGCTTGCACCCTGAAGACCAGAGGAAGGTTCTCGCGGTCGATGGTCCAACATGCTGAAACCGTTCTTGTACAGCCTCCAGCATGCGCTCCTCGTTCTTTCCAAACTTGTCAAGGTACTTCTGGAATGAGCCGAACTCTTTCTCTAACTTCAAGAACTCGCCCGCATTATGCACTGTGGCCTGGATCTTTTTCTCGTTCCTCACGATTCCCGCGTCGGACATGAGCTTCTCCACGTCTTTGTCAGAGAGTCGTGCTACCTTGCTTATCGAGAAATCGGCGAAGGCTTTCTGGAAGTTAGGCCACTTTTTCTCTATTACCTTCCAGTTGAGGCCTGCAGTGAAGAGTGATCTTGTCATCCGTTCGAAGTATTCATCGTCGTTCTTAGGCGGTTTAACGTTCCAGCTAGGAGACACAGACAATGTTGAGGCATTCTACATATTTATGGACTTTGAATTCGCCTCGTTCCGGGGGGCTCCAAGGCTTTTCTACCTGAAGGCAACCTAGGACCTTTCGAGTATGTCAGTCACAAAATTTCCTAGTACAACCGTTTCCCCAAGAGAGGTTCTGAGAAAGTACAAGACTATAGCGGTGGTAGGAGCTAGTAAGAACCCTCAGAAAGACGCCTGCACTGTTCCTCTGTTCATGAAGGATCACGGTTACAAGATTATTCCGATAAATCCGACAGCAGATGAGGTCGTTGGTGAGAAAGCGTATCCAAGCCTCATGGACCTGCCCTCAGATCTGGCGAGCAAGGTAGAACTTGTGGATGTCTTCCGCCCAAGCGAGGAACTCCCTCAGGTAGCTCAACAGGTGGTGGATATGCACCGGAAGTATGGGAGACCCTTTGTCTTTTGGGCCCAATTGGGGCTGGAGAACGAGGAGGCGAAGCAGATCCTATCGAAGAGCAAGATTCCATACATTATGAACGCCTGCCTCAGGATCGTTCAAAGAACGTTATAGCCCCGATTCAGATGACCAAGAAATCCGAGAACTAGATTTATCTTCACAGTCGAATAGCATTCAGGTGTGAACAAACTCTCTCCACCAAACGGTGTATATGTTGTCACCGTCATAGCGCTAATACTCGGCATTAATTCTGTTCTCGGAGGGGAAAGCTGGATCACGAACTTGGGTAGGGAGTCATCATCGGCATTCGCGTTGTTCGGAGTCGTGTCCTTACTCGTCGGCATCCTAGATGTCAATCACTCTCAACTGGCTTAGGAGTGAACGCTGTAAACATCGCCTGGATGATACTTCCATTAGTAATCGTCTACTACCTAACTAGGACCACTGTCAAAGCTTACCTCAGGCAGTCTATCGGTTGTTAGCATATTGAGTAGCTATCAGAGCTAGGTTAGGAAACGTTCTCCAACAACCCACATCGTAGTCGCTAGTGGACTAACCCAATACTAACATTCATGATCTCGGCCCGAGCTACGCTATTCCCATCGTGTTGCCTATGCCGGCAACGATCACCGTGTCTCCAGGCTTTGTCCGAGCTTCGATCGTGTTCTTGACGCGGCGAATAGTCTCGTCTACCGCTAGTCGGATTTGTTGGGTCATCTGCGAGATAGCTTCCTTGTTCGACATCTTCACCACGATGGCGATCATCGGAATTCGCCGTTTGGAAGCGCTCTGTTCGATGTGGTACCGGTCTACTCCGGGACCGCCAATTGCCGCGCCGACTCCTTCGGCTACTTCTCCGCTTGCTTCTCCTTCGAACTTGAGAGCGGCATCGACCGTGACAATTAACGATGGTGACTTTTCCTCTATCAGCTTCTCGACCGCGACGCCCGGCTTCCCAACGCTCCCTCCAGGACCCTTGGCCCGTACTAGGACCAGGGTTCTCCCGTCGACGCCAGTCTCGTACATGATAGTGTCTTGTTCGATCTCCCGGGGTTGAACGCCCTCGGCCATCTTGCTCGCTATGAGAGGTCCAATACCATCACCTATCGGTTCGCCTTTCTCAAACGCGTTGATTGCTGAGCTGTAAGCCTCAGCCTCCTCCATTATCTGGGGCATGGCCATCTGCAGCTGGTAGAGCGCAAGGATTCCTCCCTGCTTTCTCGCGAGGAGGTAGAAGTGGCGAACAACTCGGTACATCTGGTCGAGTCCAATTGAGATCTCCATCTGATTGGATAGGGTATTGACTTCAGCGTCATTCGCTCCTGTGGCGATGGTCTTTACCTCAGTTCTCAGATTGTCATCGTAGGTGTCAAGTACATGCTCAAGTTTCCCGACTATTCCGGCTGGGTCCATGTTCACTGGTTGGATAGCGAATGAGCCTGTCAGGCGATCTATGCGTGTCTCGACGGCCTTTCTGTCTCCCTTGAACCTCAGGGCAGAGTTTAGTACGCTGTTGTGGGCTGTTGTGCGAAGTTTCTCAAGCTTGCCCAGGTTCCTCTTTACGCTTACCAGCATCATACTCATCTGAATGCGCTGGCCGTAGAACATTAGGATGAAGAATGATGCAAAGTATGCCAGTTGGATGATGCTGCTGAGATTGCCGCTTAGATCGATACCGATAAGCGCCATTAATTGATCAATAGCCCTGTGTAAGATATACGCGTTGCTCCGGCAGGAGTCATCTCAAAAAGTGACGGATTATCCGGGTTTATCATCTTATCGCCTTGAAATTGCGGGAATTGGAGACTCTCTGAGAAGTAGCCTTGTAGCTCGTTTGTTTGTCATCCGGATGAACCGGATTTCAACCTCTTCTCTTATCGCATGTTTCGAGAGGGCTGCAAGCACATCTTTCATCTGATTGATCTCTTGGGATCCAATGCCGATTATCACGTCTCCAACTCTTAACCCCGACTCGTAGGCTGGTCCTCGGGCATCTACCTCGACGATCAGGACGCCAGAGTCCGCAGGTAGGTCATACCTCCGTGCCAAGGCTTCGTTGAGTGTTGTCCCGTAGATTCCCAGCCAGGGTCTAACTACACGGCCCTTCTCGAGTAGCTGCTGCATCACCCATTTGATCGTGTTGACGGGGATCGCGAACCCTACGCCCTGGGCGTATGGGATCATGGCTGTGTTCATCCCGATGACGTTCCCGCTGATATCAGCGAGGGGTCCGCCACTGTTTCCGGGATTAATCGCCGTATCTGTCTGGATCAGTCCTTCGAAGATGAAGTCGGCTCCGGGTAGCGGTCTTCCTAAGGCGCTTACAACACCGAGAGACACGGTTGGTGCCCCCTGAAACCCGAGGGTGTTTCCTATAGCCAATGCGAACTGTCCGACCTTCAGTTTCTCAGAGTCGCCTAGAGAGGCGGCGGGCAGATTCTCAGCTTCTATCCTCACTACTGCTATGTCGGTTGAGGGATCGGTTCCTACAACTTCTCCTACGAACGACCGTCCGTCCTTGAGGTGAACCTGAACCCTGGTCGCACCATCGATCACGTGATTGTTGGTAACGACATAGCCCCTAGGGTCGATGATGACCCCGGAGCCTTTTCCTTCGATTGGCACGACACCGTATGCAAAGTTGCGAGTTACCCTCACGCTGTCGATGCTGACTACACTTTCGCTTAGCTTCTCGACTGCTCCAGTTATCTGACCTTCAAGTGATGTTAGTGTAGACATTGTCTAAAGCCCCCAGCTCGTCTTTGCGACGGGCTTAATCCTGACATACAGATAGTCATCTTCCTCTCGTGATTCTGCTTTCCCGGTAATTTCTACTCCTCTTGGAGCCCATCTGATAGGAGAGTCCACGTCGTCCACTAGAAGGGTTACCCGGCTGTTTTCCGGGATTTCTTTGAATCGTTGGCTGTACCTGAGGTTCCAGCCGCTTAGATAGAAGTAGGATCCGTCGAATTCGAAGAGAACCGGCATTATGTGAGCTTGCATGTCTGAGCAGACAAACGCGAGCCTGCCAAGGCTCCTCTCCATCAAATATCTGAGTTCTTTCTCGCTGAACCCTGAGGCTGAGGGCTTTCTCGTCCTCTGTGTCATCACATTTCTCTAAAAGACAATTTGACTGGTCATGCTTATATACTTGGTAGTCGCCGTGAACCAAGTAGGTGCCGATTACTTGAGTAAGTTAACCCAGGTTGACCAAGACCTTACGAAGGAGCAGACGGAAGAATGTCTTCTCGTTCACTCTGCATGGAATGACCTTACCAAGGTTTGGACCCTTCCTGTTATTCACGCTCTGGGCCTCAAACAGCCTGCACGTTTCAACGAGCTGAAACGCAGAATTCACGGCATCAGCGCCACCAGCCTCGCTGAGAGGCTGGCAGAACTGGATCAGCGGAAGGTGGTAGAGAGGAAGGTCTATCCTGAGACCCCACCTCGGGTCGAATATGCTCTGACGAAGAAAGGGCTGGAACTATTGATTATCCTCGACGGCCTCGCAAAGTGGGTCGTGAAATGGGACAAACCGTCAAACAACTTTGCTCGTACCAGCGATGAAAGGGTCCGACCCGTAGCCCGAGCAAAGTAAGGCGCTAATTCGATCCGTCACTCAGACTTTTTCGGCTGTCCGACCAAATCAGAGAGCCGGTTGGCCCTAGTAGATTTCTATGTGGTCTTCTTTGAATCCCATCTTGACCAGCTCGTCCTTGATTCTGGTCCGATGGTCGCCTTGGAGCATTATCAAACCCTCTTTCGCTGTACCTCCTGTGGCTAGTCGTCCTTTCAGTCTGTGAGCCACCTCGTCCAGAGAGCGGCCTGTCTCGGGCAGTCCTTGGATAATGGTCATTGGTTTTCCCCATCGACGAAATTCGACCCTTACAACGAGGTGTGTCTCGCTCTTGTCCAGCTCCTTTAGAGCTGCATCAAAGTCGAAATCTTCGCTCAAACTCTCCCATCTTTGCCAACGCGGATGATGGATTAGTCTTTTTCGGCCACTTCTAGAAACTTGTTCAGATACTCAGCTAAGAGCGCTCTGTACTCGTCTTCAGTGACGCCCTCTCGGAGGTTCGCTAGCAGATTTCGGAAGAAGTCGAACTTCTCCGCGATGTCCGGAGAGACTTGAGCAAGGAATCTCTGATTGGCGCCATCAGCCTTGTCCCCCGTATCCTCAACTCGATGCCTTGCCATCTGGGCAACCGCTCTGGCATTATGGACCATGATCGATGTGTTGACCCACCTGTCTTTCATTCGGTCCCCTGACTTGACGGATTTGTCCGTCACCATACCCTGTAAAAAGTCGGTCACTCGGTCGAGGACCGGTGCACGTGCGGTACGGAAGACTTGGAAGGCTATGTCGTCTGCGTAGAGGTCTTGGATGTCGTTCAAGAGATCATGGACTATCTTCTGCTGGTAGTCAGAGTGGATGCGTTTCTTCCCTAATCTCTGAACAGCCTGTTCTAGTATCTCGGCGTTGTGCGACGGGTGGTTGGTCTGTATTCTGTAGATGTGTGACATCTCATGCACGAGAAGACCTTCAAGCATCTCGGAGGCGACCGCTCCTCCAGAAACAACGATAGTGAAGCTCTGTCCCTGAGGCATGGTGTACCCCATGAAAGGAAGCTGTGGATCAACCGTGACCTTGACATCGTCTCTAATCTTGAAGCCTGCATTCGCCATCATCTGAATTGCATCACTTTGATACTTGTTGACAATGTCTGCAACTGCCTCGCCGGTCTTTCTGCTGGTTTGAATGCTGGAAGCGGTGGCTCTGGACGGCATTTGCATTATCAGAGTCCGATTAGATGGTCGATGGAGAATGTTCCGCCACCGAGGAATGTCAGGGCGAGTGCGGCTAGGAGTAGTGTTATGTCCAGTTCGTAGCCTCCCATGTATTTCTTCTTCAGCTTGGTTGTTGCGAACCATGTGGTGGATAGCATCCAGAGTGCTGACAAGAGCGCGATGATCGGGGTCAGTAGTCCGAGGAGTAGTCCCAGGCCACCGAAGAATTCGACAAACCCTGCAAACGGAACTATTGCCGTAGGCATTCCCATGTTCTTCATCCAGCTTCCCTGCCTCTGCGAGGTCAGTTTCGGATATCCATGTATCATGAACAGGGTTCCTACTGCAAGTCTCAGAAGTATCGACGAGATGTCCACATACGAGGCGAACAGCACTATCGGGGTTCCTCCCTTCCTAATTGCGCGGGGTAGTTCATCATTGCACAGATACGCATATGGTATCCGATATAAGGTTAGTAGTCAACTGCTACTAAGTAGGTCAGACGAATCATATCAGGTAAACCCACGTTAACTTTGCTCAGACCAGCCCAGAACTAGAGAGTCAGAGTTCTACGAAGACTCCCTCGATAGTCGCCTTGACCTTGAAGGTCTTGACCTTCAGAGTAGGAATCATCGAGAAAGAACCATCAAGTAAATTATACTTCCAGCCATGCCATGGGCACGTTACCTCGTAGTCCCTGACTTCTCCCTCTCCGAGAGGTCCTCCGCGATGGAGGCACGCGTTGGCGATAGCAAGGCCCACTGACTCGTTCTCAGTCAAGATATTGTATGCCCTCCTCTCACCTCAATCGGCTGTTCTCTCTTCTGAACCGGTCTACGTTCTTTCGTGTACACCGTAAGCCAGTCCTCTAGAGCCCGAATCTGCTGATTATCCGTGCCGAGCGCAATCAGCTCCTCTTTTGTCAAATGGACTGTTCGGAGCAGTAGCTGTTCGATGTGTGATGCGTGCGATTCGGTAGGCGGCCTCTGCGGGATCTCCGCTAGATATTCGAAGTCTTCTTGGAGGTGTTCTATCTGGAGGATCACGTCGCTGGTGAGAAGTTCGATCTCAATGTCGAGAACGTTGTTGTAGATCCCGAGTAGGACCTCTAGATCCGATTGTGCGGTCTTCAGCTTCTCGATGTGGAGTAGCAAGACTTCTCTCGGGATAGGAACCTGTTCGCGCACTGCGCTTGTAACATCGATAACGAGAGTGATCAGGAAGGTCGTAAGGAATCCGACCCCAAGCTTAGATCTGAGACGTTCCTTTGCAAGCCGTTCCACGGGTCCAAGCCTTTTCTTCTCATTATTGGCCACAACCCGGTCGACAATAAGGTATGTGACTGGAAGAGTTACTGCGAGTCCCATCAAGGCTGCGATGAAACTCAGCGTGATATCGTCCGCAGTGATGGGCAAAGGCTCAGCAAGTCGTCTCAACCATCCGTATTTGTGATTTCGAGAATAGCCATCGGACCCAATGGGTTCGAAGCTTTCGTTGGGGAGTATCCAGTATCCTTAGAAAAATCGTTCTTGACTAGGGTTCTGTGATCTTGATCGCTTGGACCGGGCATTGTATCTCGCATGCTCTGCAGAAGATGCAGTCGTTCTCCCTAGCCGGATCAGCCTTCCAGGTTGCCAAGGGTGCTTTTCCACTGTCATTCGTCACTCCCTTGTCCATCTTCTCCTGCTCGCCCGGCAACTCCATACGGTCGAAGACGTTGACAGGACATACCGTAATGCAGATCCCGTCGGCGATGCAGATGTCAAAATCCACACCAACAGCCGACCCGTGTACACCGTACTCTTTGCTAACTCCACTCTTCCACTTTACCTGGTGGTCGATGTGCTTCTCTTTGTTTGGCCATCCGTTCGGGAAGCTCGGATCCTCGATTAGCTTTCTCACTTCTGTCATGGGCCGCGTCTTCTTCTCCTCAGCGGAGAGGCTTGGCATATAAAATCGTTGAATACCGACTCTACATTAATACGCCACAGGGCTTCTCGGATCCACGATCAATCAGGACTATTGATGCTTCTTCAAGAATTCGGGACCATAGAAGGATGCTGCAGAACCCAGCTCTTCTTCGATCTGGATTAGACGGTTGTACTTACAGGTCCTCTCTCCTCTTGCAGGTGCTCCGGTCTTGATTTGCCCAGTGGCGAGACCGACTGAGATATCCGCGATCGAAGTGTCTTCCGTCTCTCCTGACCTGTGGCTCATGACAAGTCCATAGCCCGCTCGTCGCGCCTTCTCCACTGCTTCGATAGTCTCAGTCAGCGTGCCTATCTGGTTGACCTTGACTAGGAGTGCGTTTGCGGCTCCGAGGCGTATTCCCATCTCTACTCGTTTGATATTTGTGACAAACAGGTCGTCTCCGACGATCTGGAATCTGGAACCGAGCTTCTTCGTAATTCTTGCGAAATTATCAAAATCCTCTTCGTGGAACGGGTCCTCGATCGACTTTAATGGAAAACTTCGTCCGAGCTCATCATAGAGCCCGAACAGGTCTCCGCTGCTGATCTGTTTTCCATCAACCAAGTAAGTCTGTTTATCCTCTTTGTAGAAGCTGTCTGCGGCAGCGTCCACTCCCAACACTACATTCTGGCCTGGCGAATAGCCCGCTTCCTCGACCGCATCGTTGATCTGCCCCAACGCTGCCTCGACGCTGTTGATGTTCGGCGCGAATCCACCCTCATCGCCCACATTGATCGCGCTCTTCCCATACTTTGCCTCAAGTCTCGCTTTCAAGGCGTGGTAGACTTCTGTGCCGCATCGTAGCGCTTCGTGGAACGTTTTGAACCCTGCGGGAATAACCATGAATTCCTGAAATGATAGATCGTTGCCCGCGTGTTTTCCTCCGTTTATGATGTTCATCATAGGTAGAGGCAGTACAAGTTTTCGTCCATCAGCTACCGTCCGATAGAGAGGGGAATTGGCCGTGTCCGCTGAAGCCCTCGCGAGCGCAATCGAGATTCCAAGAATGGCGTTGGCTCCGAGCCTGCTCTTGTTCTCGGTTCCATCCAGCTCGTTGAGCAGTTGGTCGATCTTAGGCTGGTCCCGTGAGTCCAGACCCAGAATCTTTGGCGCGATAACTCTGCTGATGTTCTCTAACGCTTTCTGAACGCCCAGACCATTGTAGCGTTGTCTCTCGCCATCCCGTAGCTCTAGTGCCTCAAGATGGCCTTTCGATGCTCCAGAGGGTACTGAGAATCGACCAAAGCCGCTCTTCGTGTGCAGGTCGACCTGAACGGTAGGGTTCCCGCGAGAATCAAGGATTTCCCTAGATACAATCTTCTCGACTCTGAACGCTGAGGCTTCCAAGATATTCCGACAGTCGGACAGTTGTACTGGCGCTTTTACCAGTTTCTCATCTTTCCTAGATTCGGACTTAGCCGCTGCTTTGCCTGTCCAGTTTCTGTGGGCTAATGTCACTTGTTACAACAAGCGTATTCGCGCGATCGGTGGCCTCTCTATCAGAGAGGGTTATTCCCCGTGAGAGCGGCACTCGTCACCACGTTCCATGACACCGTCAACTACTGCTTCAACTCGGTATTGGAGACTATGGGAACAAGCGTTCGCGACGTCGTCTACGGACGCTTGACCAACAGGGGAATTCCACCATCCGATATCTCGACTCGATTCGACGACATGGTGGAGATCTTGTACGAATCCTTTGGTGGAGCCGCCCGTGTTATAGTCTACAAGACAATGGTTGAGCTCTGCCAGCAGTATTCGATGCGTCTCGACTTCACGTATCAGGATTCTCTGAAGGATCACATGGCTCTCCTTAGGGAAAGAGTTGTGACGGATCACATAGTCCCCAAGAGGGTTCAGCGAGATGATAGTAGCCTTTCCAGTGGATTGCTACTCATACAGTCTTCAAAACCAGGGTACAGATATCACTAATCTAGACGGAACTACCGCGACCTCCAGCCGGAAATGGTTTTAGACCCATTCTGTCATGCTCGCGGTTGCGCCGGGATGGCTGAGTGGTTAAAGCGACGGCCTCGAGATCCCGCAAGGGCATGTTGGCCATTGACATGATAGCCGTTGGGCGTCACGCCCTCGTGGGTTCGAATCCCACTCCCGGCGCCTAGAACGCACTAGATTCTAATCGGAGAATAAGGTCTATACCTCTCGGAATCAGAATGGCTTGGCGAGTGTCAGGAGGCACTCTCTCGTATGTCTAAGGACCCAAACATGGCAAAACTAACCATCGCAGTAGCCACCTCCAACCTAGCGATCGATGGCTAGTGGCGTACTGATTCAAACTCCCCACTTTGTTTTCCAAATAGACGGAAAGTCCTGGTTCTTGACGATTGGAGCTTTCGCCCAGTAAATCGGCTAGATCAAGCCTGGAATGCAAATCTGACCACGCGGTTTACTTTGCAAAGGTCTCACGCTTGGGCTAAGGGCATCGCGCAACTCAGAAAATCTTGGTTGTGCCCATTCTGTGGGGAGACTGTGACAATTCGCCGGAAAGCGGTTCGTCCATCGGGAGCTCAGAAAAATAGGCATGGCATTTAAGATGGGTCCGATGACATGAAAGACCTCTGTGGCACTAGCGGTGCACTAACTCGCCCAGAATAAGCCCGGATTACGAATCTAGATCGGCATGTCAAGAATCGATGGTCTGCCGCGCTTGGACCTGTTAGAATCCTAGGCGAATCTCACGGTTTCTGTGATCCCCTTAGAGCCCGTTCTGCGCCCTGAACCGCGGGACAAGCCCAGAAAACATGTTACGTGGCCACCGAAAAAGGGGGGATAGCATTTGAGCCTGGTGCCGTGAGAGTGGGTTTTTCCCGGCCAGACTGTTTCTTCCTCGGGTTCTCTTGAAGCATCCAACTCGCGGTGCCTACAAACATACGCCAGGATTCCTTTTGACGAGCGCATCCTAGGCGAGGTCATGATACGAGTCTACCTCTTGAACAGGTCTGCGAGGCGCTGACGCAAACCCTTCCTCCCCTTCTCCTTTCTCTTCTCAAACAACAGTTTGAGGAAAGAAGTGAACAATGCAGCAAGTCCCAAGTTCACGATACTAGTTGGAAGAGCGGGGAGAGTTCCGCCGGAGAAGAGAAGACCTGCTACGAGCGCAAAACCGAGGAGGATGGTCGCCACGACGTTGAGAGTAACAGATATCCTGCTCTGTAAGTGGCGCTCGTAGATCGACGCGCACGCACCGGCGAGAGTTAGCATGAACGCCCAGCCGAATGTAAACCCCCATCGGGAAAGAAGCACGCTAGTCCCATACGAGGCTCCAAGCCCGACCATCACAGGCCCCAACAACGCTCCAATAAGGAGACCACCGAAGACCAGGGCACCTAGTTCGTAGAAAGCACCGTATCTGTACCCACGGCTGAGATAGCCAACGTAGTTCACCAAGAGCAGGGTAAAGGTGAGAACGGTGATTGTGATGAAGACTAGAAAGTCTAGGGGAAGCGGCGTGCCGACGGTCGAAGCTTGTTCTGAGAGAGTAGGACCCATCGCCTACTATTTCTTCTTGAGGTGTCTCTCCCAGAACCCCTGCTTACGCTTCGCGATTCGGCTGGCTGTTTCAACGCCCACGTCCATGTCCGCCTGACTGGCCCCCGGCTCTTGAACTGGCGTCTTCGGCTCCTCGACGGAGGCCGTGGGTTTCTGGATAGGCTTGTTCTCGCTCGACTTGAGAGGCTTGGCCGGCTTCGTCGATTCAACGCTAGGCTTCGCATTCTCACCCATCGGTTCTACAGCCGCCTCCTTCTCCTCAGCCCCGGCTCCTTCTCCATCTTCCGAGTCCGCCAGTGATATTTCGAACTCGCACTCCGTCTGGCCCTGCGAGATGCACTTGGTCTCTCTCGCCTGAACTGTCTTGTCGAGAACCTCTGCGAAAAGTCCTGCTAGAAACCCGCTCGTGAACATGCAGTTCGGCTCTTCAGACTGACCATTCTCCATCGCCTCGAAACAGTTGCCGATAGCCACACTCGCACTCGCCCTGTCAAAATCTATCGCTCGAATCCTGACCTTGCCCAGTCCCAAGTTCGTGTCCTCGAAGGCTGAGTGGACCAGATTCTCGAGTGCCGCTCTCTGCTCTGGGCCTGTTGCCGTTATGCTGTCCCGGAAGATACTCCCCTCGTGAATCCCGATCCCGCTGGCCAGGTAGGATAAGAAGGGAGCCGCCTGGTCTGCGACGAGACGTTCTAGAGCGTCTCGCATGACTCTCACCACATCCCGTCGTAGTATGATCATCTTCTGGCCAAAAAACGATATCTCGCCCTTGTTGTCGTTGAATCGTACTTGGTTAACGGACCCGACGAGCCTCCGCAGGTCCCACGCGTTCGGCCGGTTCTTAGGACTAGTTTGCAGTTGCTGGTGCCTCCGCAAGTTCTTTCGTCAAGAGTTCTGCCGCCTCGTTCACTTTGTGAGCGAAGGCTGAATCAGGGTTGTCTATTACGAAGACTGATCTGCTCAGGTTGTTTATGACGTCCATCTGAAAGTCGAAAGCCTGGAGGAATCTGGACCTGAAGAGTACCGCCAGCTCCTTGCCAACCTTGACCGCGTCCTTGATCCTCACCCCTGGGGGTACCATGTTGAGAGTGAGGAATGTCGGCTTCCCAAATGTCTCGGCCAGGAGCACCATAACGGCCGTTCCGAACAGGTCCTGCTGGTCGACCCGTGATACCAGCACCAGTGCGTCGCAGCATCCCATCGCGAGAACCGTATCATTCTCCACTCCAGGGTGCGTGTCGACTATGATGTAGTCGAGGTTGCACTGTTCGCCGACCTTCTGCAGCGTGTCCTGGAACAGGGTCACCTCAAGCCCCGCCTTCAATAAACGTAGCATGTCCTCGACCTTGTTGCTCGCAGGACAGAAGTAGAGGCCGCCCTTCAGCTTAGGGAACCTCGGAGTGAGATCTATAATCACATCAGCAGGATTTGCATCTCCGAGAAATATGTCTGTGAGTGTCGCCTTGACCTCGCCTTTCTTGAGACCAAAAAGAACATGAAGCCCTGGTCCGGAGAGATCCAAGTCCATCACGCCGACCCGATGGTGCATCGCGAGGATAGCAGCCAAATTTGCGGTGAGGGTCGTCTTTCCCGTTCCGCCCTTGAACGAGTGGACGGCGATTACCTTAGTCATCCTTATCCTTCCTAAGCTGATCCTTCACCGACTGGAAGAACTCCTGGTTCTCGATCCTGCCAGCCTCCGACTTGACTGCCTCCAAGTCGATCTTCAACTTCGCGTGTGTCACCCTATGTCTTCTAAATGCGAAGAATCCTCCTGCAAGAAGTGCTGCGATTACAGCCGCTAGAATTCCAAAGTAGTAGAGGGGGAGAGAGAGGGTCCCGCCCGGCGGGGACGGAGGAGCAAGTACTGTAATGTTGGAAGTGCTCCAGGCTGATTGTCCGCCATTGTCTATAGCAGTGGCATTTACTGTGTAGGTCTTTGAGCTAGCGCCTCCCGATGAAGTATAGCTGTGGCTAGCGGTAGTGGCTGTTCCTGACAGGCTGTCGATAGTTCCATCTCCCCAATCAATCTTGATCGTGCTTACTGTCCCGTCTGAGTCGGAAGCAGTAAGGGTGAGAGTGACAGACTCTCCAATATTGGCAGATGTCGTGGAGAGGGAAAGAACCACGGTTGGAGGCTTGTCTTGGAATGTTATCACGCGTGTCGATGATGCGTTGTTGGCAGGGGAGGCATTGTCCGATGCCCTGATGACGAGGGACCAGAGCCCTGCTGGGTCAGTGGTCTGAGGGGTGTAGGATCCAATCCAGATCTGCAAGGTGGTGTCGAAAATCACCGGGACTGTATCGTTCACGACCGGGGTTCCACTGAACAAGAGATAACCTCCAATGGAGCCTGATTGGAGGCCTGTTCCATCCGGATAAGTTATCGTGGCGTTCAGCTTGAATTGTCCGCCTACGGGGACATATGTCGTCACGTTCGCGTCGATTCTCAGTATTGCAGGAACCAGTTGGGGCGTGTTGACGAGCCCGCTCTTTGGACCGGCATTCCCGTAGGCGTCTGCATATGCGTTGGCAGCCAGTGAGCCTGTCCATGTGCCAGTCTGGTTATACATTGAGGTCTTGTAGGTCGCGTTGAAAGTCTGGCTCGCGCTTGAGTATGTTGTGGTCAAGGTCAGGTTCGTACCGCCGGGTCTGGCTAGGTTCAGTAGAGCCACTCCGGTTGAAGCGATGGTTCCGTCTGGATAAACAGGCTGGAACGAGAAGCTCATCGTCTCGGTTCTTTGATAGATGCTCCTCGCAGAGCCAAGCGTGGAGATAGACATCACGGCGGGCCGCACATTGAAGCCCTGGACATCAGCTGGAGTCTTGATTGTGCTAGTACCGTTAATTGTTAGCACGTATCCGTTGTTGTCGATCGTCGCGTTCCTCGGAATCTTCCAGTTGGCAACCACTACTCCTGTTCCCGATGCTGCCAGCGTCTGGGTGAAGACGGTTGTAGATGTCGTATATGTTGCGATCTTCACGTTGACCTGCTCTGATGGACCATAACCGGTCGCATGAATGTTGACGGTTTGTGTTCTCTGATACTCCGTGTTGTCTGTCAGGATGATGAGAAAGTAGGTTGCAGCAACGGGGTTCGAGGCTAGTAGGGGTCTAACTTGGTCGGCCCAGGTGACATATTGGCCCACCAGTGAGTTAGGGCCTGGGAAAGACGAGGTTGGATAGTAGAAGGGAGGTAGGGTGAACTGTGTCTGGCCTGGAAGTGTGGTATAGTTCTGGAGGACAGACTGATGAGTGATCGAGGCCGGATCTCGCACGGAGAATCTGAATTGGTAGAGTGTGTTTCCTGTCGCCCCTGAAACTGAGAATACAAGGGTGATCGTGGAGCCCTCTTGGGTAAGGAACGGTATGGTCCCCAGGCTGTACGTTACAGCATGTGCTCTCGGAACGAGATTTGTGAATAGTGCCGGGGCTAGAACCGCAAGAGCGATGAGAAGAACATAGCGTGTCGCTCTCTTGTATCGCACGACGTGCCTCCCCGTAGCCAGAACTGTGAACCACGAAACTCTCGCATTGGACTAAAGTGTCGCGTAACTCGAAGTCTAACAGTGAGGTATCCAGTCGCGTCGGTAATTTCAGACTTGGGCATCACACATGTTCATCATGTGGCTCCTGTTCGTTTGCGGGCTTCGACGACAAATTTCCATGGGAGAAACCAATAAGAAGTCGAAGACCCGGTCCAGCGACGATGAACATGTCAAAGTTGACTGAAAGCGCAAGAAAGATGCTCGAAGGCAAGAACTTCGTATACTTAGCCACCGTCAATCCTGACGGAACGCCACAGGTCACTCCTACATGGGTGGACACTGATGGACACTTCGTTCTCATCAACACCGCGGTTGGTCGTGTTAAGCACCGCAATGTGAAGAAGAATCCCCACGTTGCCCTTGCAATAACCGACCAGACGAATCCCTACAACTTGGTTCTGATACGAGGCAAGGTTGTGGAGCATGTGACTGGCCAGGTTGCGGAGGAGCATATTGACAAGATGGCGAAGAAGTACAGGGGCCTTGACAAGTACCCGAACCGGAGCCCAGGCGAGCAGCGGGTCTTGATCAAGATTGAACCTGTAAAGGTTATCGTCCGATAGCGAGCCAGACCCAATTTTTCCCCGATCAATTTGCAATAATCCCAGCGACGAGAATGGGCCGGTTCCGGCTTACTCGTCTTCGTCTAGTTCTTTCTTGGACGATTGCTTGTTTGGAAGAGGAGGGGTTTCTCGGCCTGTCGGTTTGAAGCTTTCAGATATCAGTGTCTGGAATCCTTCCAGCGCACTGTCGATGACTCCCTTTAGTTCTTCTCCTGCTGAAATGTCTCGGCTCACTGCGCCGCGCTGGTTGACGATCCGTGACTTTTTGAGGACCTTTGCCATGTCCGCCTCTGCCAGTCCGCAGAGCTTCATGAGGCTGATGAGGTAGAACGAGGTCTTCCCGTCGAGTGACTCTTTCGATGCGCCTATCATTTTGGCGAGTTCACCTCTGTAGATGCGGCCCTGTTTCAGAATGGCTTTACTGACTAGGTCCTCTAGGACCTGCGGTGGGACTCTGACCAGTATGGCCATTTTCTATCGACGCCTCATGGGTTTGGACAGTGCGACTGGACCTTTTTGGACCGTGAGAGCAGAGTAGAAAAGAGGATTGTATTAGCCTGCTCTTACCCGAATCTTCAGCCCTGAAACATACGCTCTGATTGTTTCGGAGGATGGAGTTATTAGTTTCATTTATCCTCTAGAATCTTGGGACTGGTCCCCGGTAGGCGCATCGATACTGCCAAAGCTTGAAACGGCGTGCTCCTTGGAGTCATTCCGGAGATTCATGATCACGAGCACCTGCCGCTCGTTTATCCCGAGCGACTACCAGTTGGACATGTCAGTTTTTCCGGAGAGGTCGAGGGATCTCGGAACAATGTACGTGGAGGCGGAGGATAAGGAGACGCTGGGCCGGGTCAACGAGATCAGCTTTGTCAGAGTCAACTATGTTCTGGGAATAATCTACAATTCGAAGAGTGGGCATACGCAGCTAAAGTGGCGGCACATCCGGGGTGACCAGGGTCGTCTATCGGGTGAGGCGAGCACGAACACGATGGTGAACCTTTACGAGGCGGGCGCATTGGACAGGTCGTTTATCCGAACAATCGCTCCACGAATCCAGTGAGAACGCTCTAGAAATCCCCAGATCTCCTTACTTGGGTGGCGACCAGTTTCACCCTGGCCCAGTATCGTGCCGACGTTAAACCTCCGATATCCAACCAAAACCTGCGCAGGATGGCCATAAGAGATCCAAGGCCTCTTTCCGTGACCGTCCGGCTCAACAGCCACAAAACAAGCCCAGATCTCAGATCCGAGCATGCGATCTGACCTCGCGCACTTTTCACGCTGACCTGCACGTTGACCTCCACGATCTCCAATACGCCTGACTCGGCGAATCTTCGCGACAAACCGGAATCCAAGCCCAGACCGGGTTCAACTGGCGGGACCCTATCCAGAAAATCTCAAAAACGTTGATCCTCGCGACTCAAGAGCGGTTTTCCAAGCAAGGCCAGCGGCAGGAGGCATCTGTTTCACTCCGAATTCTGAGAATCGTCCAGTTTGGGAACTCCGAGCTTGGAACAGAAATCTCGGCCGCGAGCCGATGATCGGATCTCCGGCACGGATGGTTAGACATGCTTTATCACTTGTAGACCAGCTTCAATTAACGGGAGTCTGAGCCAATATTGCCGACGCTCTTCTCGACTGGGATAGAAGCTCTCGACAAGGTTCTCCCCAAGGGGATCCCGAGGAACAGCATGATGATCCTCGCCGGAGAACTGGGCACCGGCAAGTCTGTGCTGATGAGCCAGCTTCTCTATGGCGTGTTGAAGAGGCGAAAGGAGCCGTGTATCTACATGACCTTCGAGGGGCCGCCGCTCGCCGTCGAACAGGATATGGAGTCTTTCGGCTGGGACATCGCGCCTTTTCTCGAATCCGGCCAGTTGCGGTTCATAGATTGCTTCTCGTTCAGAATGGAGCCCGTCGAGGTTCCTTCCTACGTTCACTATGTGAAGGATCCACGAGATCTTCACTCGGTAACGAGTGCTCTCTTCAACATGATGGAAGAGATGAAGATGTCTGGTCGAGGAGCCGTCTTCGTCGACTCTCTAACAGAAATGTTCACTCTCGTCCAGGAGGAGCGTCCCCTCGTATTCCACATGCTCGACGGTGTGAAATCATGGAGGGCGAAGGGGCCCAAAGAGAAGCTTGTTCCATTCTTCTGCTCCCACCACACTCCACTCCGGGCTTATGTGGAGCTTGATGATCTTCTCTTCTACGTGGTTGACGGGATACTCGACGTCAGGTTCAATCCGGACTTCGCGGAGCGAGGACTCTTGGTCAAACAGTTCAGGGTCCGCAGGATGAAAGGCGCTCCCCACGAGACCTACTGGGTCACCTTCTCGGTCACCTCGAAAGGCGTGACCGAGGTAGAGTTGCCCGTGCCTGTCCTATCGACCGAGAGGTCGCGTACCAGCAGGAAGAAGTAGCCCATTCCACACCGGCCTCAACGGAAGGGCTGTGGCCGTTAATCACGGAAGCCATAACGAACATCAGGCCTACGGCGGCCATCCCGCTGTCCACACGGGCCCTCCTCGCATCAAAGTTCCCTACTCAAAGAACCCCGTGTTCGTAGCCGAAGGCTACAAGCCGCCCGTGGTGGCGGGTCGAAGCTTCGAATACGAGACAACTCCAGAGAACGCGGAATACTGGCAGACACTTAGCCTCGCCTATCGTCAGTATTTGAAGAAGGAGGCAGACACGCGAATGATAGACCTACGACTCTTATTGGACGAGAGGCGGAGCGGAGCCTTCCGGTGCGTAGGATGCGGCAAACCGATGGTCATGCGAGAGCTGTTCGCTAACGGCGACCGGGTCTACCAGTGTCTCAACGGCGACTGCGTAAAGAGGATCATCCGATACCAGTACCAAGCATATACGGGGCGCATAGCGGAAGTAGCCTAGCCCGAGACACCTTCAAGGTGCCGGTCCATAGACCGCCCAAGAGGCCCTCTTACAGAGAATCTATTCAACGCGTTTATCCATCAGGAAGACCGGGCCTTAGTCACCCTTCTATCAGTATAGTCAGAAGATGCGGATAAATAGGAACAAGACCAGAAATAGTATGTGACGAATCATGTCCGCCCAGAAGTCTGCACAATCCGACGACCCTATAGAGCTCCTTGCAGACTCTCTCAACGTCTGGGTCGGGAAGCTCAGCGACCTTGTTCACAAGGTGATAGATACTGAGCCGATAAGGAACGTGATCAACTGGGCCCGCATGTACTCGCTCTGGCCCGTCAACATCACCACCGCCTGCTGTAGCGCCGAGTTCGGCGCGGCCAGCGGGGCTCGGCATGACCTAGAACGTTTCGGAGTCCTCCCGATCGGATCTCTACGCCAGTCCGATCTCATAGTGATAGAGGGAACGATCACGAAGAAGATGGCGAAGAGGCTTCGCACGATATACGACCAGATGGCGGTTCCACGATATGTGATCGCGATGGGCGACTGTGCCATATCAGGCGGACTCTTCCACGACTCGTATAGCATCGTCAACGGGGCCCACGAATTCCTACCCGTCGACGTCTTCGTCCCCGGATGCCCTCCGAGGCCTGAAGCACTGGAGCACGGGATCATCATGCTTCAAGAGAAGATACGAAAGTCGAAGGTGTACCCGGAAGGATGAGCCTCTCACAGGAAAGGGAAGAGAGCCTCGTCAAAACACTGAAAGAGAACTCCCCCGCCGACATCAAGGACGCAACGGTCGTTCGTCGATCGCGGATAGACGTGACTGTCGCTCCTGACAGAATGGTCGAGATCGCGACTTTCTTCCGCGACAAGCTTGGATTCGATCACCCCAGCGGGGTCTCGGCCGTTGACTACAACAGAGAGGCACGCTTCGAAATAGTCTACCATCTATCCTCGATCCGAAATGTCGGACAGCGGGATATTATTGTCAATCTGAAGGAATCTGTGCCCCGAAATAGTCCACGAGCTACCTCACTCGTCAAAATATGGCCCGGGGTAGAGAATTACGAGCGAGAGTCTCTAGAAATGTTCGGAATACAGTTCGACGGCCACCCGCGTCCAGAGAAACTCTTTCTCAACGACAACTGGGACGGACCTCCGCCCATGCGAAAGGAGATCAGATTCCCAACGGACTGACAGGCATGACGACAAGCGACAAGCCTGCGCAGACGACCGATCTCCCATCGATGAGCCCTACAGAACCTGGGGCTCAGACTATGACTCTCAGCGTTGGCCCACAGCATTCAGGCTCGGGGCACATGAGACTCATCGTCGAACTTGATGGCGATATCATCATCAACGCCATGCCCGACCCGGGCTATGTTCACCGAGGCAAGATCGGAAGAGCGGAACGAGATGAACAGGATAATGAGCCACCTCTACTGGCTCTCCATCTACGGCGTCTTCCTCGGCCACACAACCATGTTCATGTGGCCCCTTGGGGACAGGGAACTTTTCATCGACCTCGCCGAACGCCTCACAGGCGCTCGAATCACATACTCCTACCTGGTCCCAGGCGGCGTGAGACGAGATCTGCCGGCCGGGTTTGCCGAAGAAGCTGTGAAGCGGACGGAGTATTTCGAGAAACGGCTTGACGAATACGAGAACATATTCTTCAAGAATCCACTCTTCACATCCAGAGCAAAAGGGGTCGGCATACTCTCGAGCGAGAGGGCTATCGCCCTCGGCTCCACAGGACCAACCTTACGCGGGTCTGGCGTCGACAGGGACCTGCGCAAGGACGAGCCCTACGCGGCATATGGAGAGTTGGACTTCAAGGTCCGTACCCGGCCTGACGGCGACTCATACTCGCGCGCCATGGTCCACATGGACGAGATGAGAGAGAGCAGCCAGCTAATCCGCCAGATACTAGAGAAACTACCCACAGGACCAGTTAGACGAAAAGCCCCCATCGTCGTCCCGCGAGGCGAAGCCTACGGCCGAGTCGAGTCCGCACGCGGAGAATGCAGCTTTTACATGATCGGAGAAGGCGGAGACAAGCCCTACAGGGCGAGATTCATAACCGGATCCTACCGGAACATGGCCGCCATCTCCGAGGTATTGAAAGGGGTCCGACTGGCTGACATGCCAACGTCTTGGTGGAGCATCGACTACTGGCCAGTGGAGGCAGATAGGTAGAGAGTCTTGGCGCCCATAGTTGGAAAGGTCAAGGCCGCGGCCAACAGCTGGATAGCCTACGCCACGGGACTCAGACACCTCTTCCACAAGCCCTACACACTAAAGTTCCCACAACAACGATACGCCGTCGAGGCAGGTTACCGCGGAAGACACCTGCTGCACCTCGACCGTTGCACGGGCTGTGGAATATGCGCCTGGATCTGCCCAGAAAAATGCATCACCATCGTCCAAAGAGGAGATCGATGGTATCCACAATACTTCTACGGACGCTGCTGTTTCTGCCACTTCTGTGTGACCCCGGACACGCTGGTCACGACGAATCCATCGGTAACGCCGATCAGCCATGTAAAAGTTGGCGACAGAGTTCTAACTCATACAGGGCAATATCGTACAGTCCGCCAGATCCTGACCAGAAAATACTCAGGGAGGCTCTACTCGATCAAACCCCTTGGGGCTCCCTATCCACTGAAAGTAACAGCCGACCACCCATTGCTAGTTGCTCCAAGACGATTTGTCAAGAAGAGGAGGTTGGAGAAGAAGCCAGGACACCTCGTCTGGAAGACGCCTACTCAGCTAAAACGGGGCGACTATCTAACAATCCCGATCGCAAAAGAGACTCGCGATACTGACCTTTACGAGCAAGACGTCGTCGTAGGGCAGCCAAGTACCGGGAAACGGCTCGTCAGAAAATTGAAGCTCAAAGCCGAGCCCGACTTGTTTAGGCTCGTTGGATACTACCTAGCCGAGGGGCACACAATCCGAAGAACAGTCGGGCTCACGTTTGGAGAGCATGAAACAGAGTATATCACCGACGCCTCCCAGCTTCTAGAAAAATTCTTTAACACACAATCAAAGAGATCCAACGTCCATAACTCGACTCAAGTACTGCTCCACTCCGTAGTAGCTGTTCAGTTCTTTGAGAACTTCGGTCGAGGAGCGGAGAACAAGAGACTGCCAGACTGGCTTATGTTTGCGCCTCCGGAGAAACAGAGGCAGCTCGTCAAAGGCGCTTGGAGAGGGGACGGATACTTCCACCATCCAACCAAGGGCAACAGAGCGACATTCTTTGAATACGTAACCATATCGAGAACTTTGGCATTCCAGCTTCAACAAGTCCTCTTCAGACTCGGCATAATGGGACAAGTATTTTTCACGCAACACAAGAACAGAAAGCCAGCCTACGTTGTCACCGTGCGGGGACGTTTTGTGGGGGCTATGGCCGCACTCATGGGACAAAGCTTCAACGACTCTAGGACCAAGTCATTCTCACGCTTCGAGATGGACGACAATTATGTCTATGCGCCTATTCAGAAGATTGCAGCATCGGATGTAAGCGACCAACCTGTGGTCAACCTCTCCGTTGAGGGAGATGAGTCATATGTTGCTGGCAACGTCACAGCCCACAATTGTACGGATTATTGTCCTGAGTTTGCGCTGGAAGAGACTGTAGAGTATGATATCGCCGAGTACACGAGGGAGTTGCTGGTCTGGTCACCTGAGAGATTGGCTAAGCCTCCTGTCAAGAAGGAGGACAAGTATGTCTTCAGCGTCGATGGTCCTAGAGGGGCTTCGCAGGTCGTGGAGCAGGAGCACTAGCTGATGACTCAGGTAGCGACTCCTCCGCAGACGTTGAAGCCGAGCGCTGAGGGTGAGGGCTGGAAGGCCCGCCCGATAAAGCTGAAGATTTTCGGGAATCTGATCGCGGAGGTTGTGCACAAGGGGATCTGCATGTACTGTGGCGCGTGCATAGCATCATGCCCGATCGATATTCTATTCCACAGCGAGAGCGAAGAGCCGATTATGCGTGGCACCTGTGCTGCCTGCCAGGTCTGCTACTACAGCTGTCCACGTATCGAACTTCCCGTTGCAGAGGTCGAGCGTCGGGTCTTCGGCAGAGAACGGACCCCTGAGGAGACTATCCTCGGCATCCACATCGGTTCGTACTCTGTCCGGGCGGAGGACCCTGACATTCAGAAACGTGCACAGGACGGTGGCGCTGTTAGTGCTCTGATGCTGTACGCGTTGGAGAATAAGATCATCGACTATGCGCTCGTCTCCGGATTCACGTCTCAGCAGCCGTGGAAGCCCGGTCCGAGAGTTGCCCGGACGAAGCAGGAACTGGTCGACAACGCCGGTTCCCAGTATACACCCGGTGGTCAGGTCGGCGGCATGGCGGAGATCGCGGTCCCTAACCGGTCCGTCGTGAACTTCCAGGAGGATCGAATGGCTCTCGTCGGACTGCCCTGCGAGTTACAGGGTTTCTGGAGGATGAACACGCACTGGATAGCCGCGCCCAAGCTGGGGCGGAACCTAGTCTTCACCATCGGACTATTCTGTTCGAAAGTCTTCGACTATCAGAAAATGATGGTTGACTATGTTCAGGGAGCTCGCGGCGTCGACCTCAGGACAGTAACCAAGGTGAACATCAAGAAAAACAGACTACTCATCTACACAGGCGACCGGCTCGCGATCGACGAGCCAGTCGAGGTTATCGCTCACGCAGCCCGGGAAGAGTGCAACATATGTGTCGATTACTCGGCTGAGCTTGCCGACATCGCAGTAGGAGCGATAGGCTCGGCGAGCGGATGGAGCACTGTCCTGACGCGGACGCCACGCGGAGAAGACATACTCAACGGCGCGGTCGAAGCAGGATACGTGGAGATGAAGAGGCTTGATCCTCTTGGCAAGGGAATGAAATTCTTGGAGACGCTCTGCGAGAGGAAGAGGCTCCGAGACCCCTCAGCCTATATTCGCCACACGAGCGCTTATCCCAGACCCGACCCTAAGCTCGTGCCTATAGAAGTCCCTCTTAAGTAGCCGCTCCATCACGTTCAGAGTCTGCAGTAGATCGCCGAGCGACGTTCTATCATTCTCTTCTTCAACCGGACGGGCTACAGTCTGGAATCCAGTGCTGACAATGGTCACAGGTAATGGTTTGGAAGTCCTGTACTCGTGAATGGGGCTTCCCATGAAATGCTCCCTCATCAACTTCTCAGGAGCTTGCAGTCCGCAGGTAGGACAGTTCAGGGAGACCAGTGTCCCAGAAAGGAAGCTAGACAGGACGACTGGTCCGCTCGCCATCGCGAGAGGTTGGGCAGTTACCTGTGTTATGGTGGGAGTCGTAGGCTGGCTTGTTTCTTGAAGACTGCTTATGAAGAGGAGTTTCTCCACTGTTCGACGTTCCATAGTTGTGGGCGATGGTCGATGAGGAGCCAGAGCAGCCAATACAGAGATCCAGCTTACTCGTGCTACCGTCAGAGCGAACCCTATGACGGCCATACTGATCCAGCCAACCAAGAAGAGGAATAGGGGTTCCAATCTTGAGTTCTCCTAGTTTAGAGGAATATCCGTGTAAGTCTCTTGAGCGCAGCCATTGCAGATCACTCTACCCTGAGGAGTTCGCCTAACATCGTCAAACATGAGGATCTCACGCCCACAGTCAAAGCAGACAACCACGCACTGGCTCATTCGCTCAAACCGTCAATAGTCAGGCTAGACCCTGACCGTTGATTCCCCGCTTGTTACCAATCCCGAAGGACGGTGGTAACAGTCCCTTTAAATACGGTCGCAAGGGGACGCGGAAAATCTTTCGCGGAATCATATTCAACAATATCTGGTTTCACCGTCAAGTGCTCGATAGAACCATCGAACTTGGAGAAGTTTACTTTTGGGCTGTTCTCTCAGATATGAGCAGAGGTGTAAGGGCCCTGTCAGGGGAGTCTCGATGGAGAAGGTCGGGAATCACGTCTGTCCCAGATGCGGCCAGGTCGCGATGAACGTTTACTATTCTGATCAGACTGATAACCGAGTAGGGGCATGGTGTGAATACTGCAACATGAAGGCCTACTACCACGGCGAAGAGCTCGTGCAAATAAACTCGTAAGAAAAACGTCAGCTTTTCTTATTCGGGTGGCGTCGCGCCTTCAGGAATGTTGACCGTCATCTCGCCCTCTACGAGTTTTCGTTGGAGCCGGGCCGTAAACAGCTCGAGATCAACATGAAGCTCCTCTAGCCGTTTCATCGATTCCGGTGTAAGTGTGGGCTTTACGTTCTGGCCTCCGATGCGCCCGTAGGCGACGGCTTCGAATAGGAACTTTTCGCCTTTGTATAATGTGTATCCACTCAGGAAGTTGGCGACCCCGCCGCCCACTCCGCTTGCCTCGTCCATCGCATCGACGAACACGTCCATCTCATATTCGAGAGTTGCGTCTTCTTCTTTACGAAACGGGTTGGTCGTCTTGCTCAAAGTCTGTCACCCGTAGGCGGGCATGTCTAGCGGATGCCACTGACGCTCGATCATTCCCTTGATCCTTTGCCGGGCCAACCATCCTGCGCCAATATCAGCCACTAGCAGAACGGCCAGCGCATAGTCGGCGACTCCAAACCCAAAAGAGGACCGGGAGATCCCATACACAACTAATCCAGCTGCTGCCACTACGGCTCCGAGGATCGGAGCCCAGATTCTCCTCTTTGAGAGGAGGTAGGTGCTCGCGAGTGTGCCCACAGCGACCAGCCCGAATAATGCTCTGACCATGACGGCTATGCTCGGGGGAACCCCTAATGCACCGAAGGCTATGACAATCGACCATACAGCTGTGGCTATCAGTAGGATGCTTGCTATGTTTAGAATGTTGTAGCGTGATGGTTCGATCACTGCCGCTGATAGCGGCGGTGTGTATGAGAAGGGCTTGCCGAGTGCTTGGTAGGCGTTTGTTGTTGTGGTGTGTGGTTTGCCCGACTGGACATCGACCGCCGAGTTGACGAATTTCTCGATTAGGATTAGCCGATGCTGTCCGATTCCGCGCGCGGGTCCTGGCTCCAGATCATAGCCTGGTCCCACTGTAAGTTCTACCTTTGTGTCTGGAGTGCAGGAGTGTGTAAGGGTCATTCCGGGGCCCGTCTGGGTTAGGGTCCAGTCGGACCCTTTGTCGCGAGTGCAAATGAGTGCAGCCCACTTCGTATCGGGCACTATCTTGGGAAGACCGACTTCGGGGGCGAGGTCTGTCATGCCGTATCGTTTGTCTTCGCAGAAGAGCTGGTTGCAGGATCGACATCGCCATACGTCCACTGCGCCCATGATGTAGCTATCGTGGACGAGGTTGACGACGCCATAATAGACGACATCATGCTGATGAGCCTGCAAGACCCGGGTCTGAACAGAGCCATGTTCCAAGGCCTAGAAAAGGGTTAGTATCTCTTGACGCACTGGCTCTTGGAAAAGCCCTTTCATCTACCCCTGTGCATGGCTGAGCGGAGAGTGCCAGGTTGCTGGAGATCAGACTGGTCCGTGAGACTCCCGAACGCGTGAAGGAGAACCTGCGACACCGTGGTATGCCGGAGAAGATTCAGGACGTAGACCAGCTCATTCGGCTGGACGCGGACTGGAGAAGAGGCTTGGCCGAGGTTGAACAGCTTCGGAGGAGAAGGAACGAAATCACACAGGGGATAGCCGAGGCTAGGAAGAAGGGACAAGATGCTTCAGATCTAATGAAAGAGGCTGAGATGATTCCGGGGCAGATCAAGAGTCTCGAAGAGAAGGTCGACGAAAATGGGAAACAGGCAGAACAGATACTGCTCAATCTCCCGAACCTCGTCCACGAGAGCGTCCCTGTAGGGAAGGACGAGAATGACAACGTCGAAGTGAGAAAGTGGGGAACGATTCCAAGCTTCCAGTTCAAACCCCTAGACCATATTGACCTGGGATTGAAGCATGGTCTGGTAGACATCGAGAAGGCGGGCAAGGTTGCTGGAGCACGCTTCTACTACCTCAGAAAAGATCTTGTTAGGCTCAACTACGCACTCATACAATACGGGCTCGACTTTATTCTGAAAAAGAGCTACGAGCTTTACCAGCCCCCGTATCTTCTACACCGAGACGTCGTGGCAGGAGCCGTCGCCCTCGCCGATTTTGAAGATGTGATCTACAAAGTTGAAGGAGAGGATCTGTACTTGCTAGCCACCGCCGAACACGCGCTCTTGGCATTTCATGCCGACGAGATCTTGGACGGTGAGAAGCTTCCTCTCCGATACTCAGGCATCAGTCCCTGTTTCAGGAAAGAGGCAGGAGCCCACGGAAGGGACACCAAAGGGATCTTTCGGGTCCACCAGTTCGAGAAGGTTGAGCAGTTCATCTACTCAGCTCCAGGAGAGTCTTGGAACCTACATGAAGAATTGTTGCGGAACTTGGAAGAGTTCTGGCAGAGCCTCAAAATACCCTATAGAATCGTGAATGTGTGTACTGGCGACTTGGGGACGGTTGCAGCAAAGAAATACGACCTGGAGGCTTGGCTACCGGGACAGGGAAAATATCGAGAAATGGCGTCCTGCAGCAACTGCACCAGCTACCAGGCAGTCAGGTCAAAGATTCGATATCGGGAGAAACCGAACGAGCCAACCAAATATCTCCACACGCTGAACAGCACACTAGTCGCCACGGAACGCGCAATCGTGGCAATTCTCGAAAACTTCCAGAGGCCAGATGGAATGATAGAGATTCCCCTCGTGCTCCAGAAATATATGGGGGGACAAGAGATCATCCCGGGACCGAAGATCGTAATGATCTCGGATCAGGGCATGATACAGAAGATGGCGACCCCGACCCGTGCACATCATCTAGACAAAAACAAGCCTTAGGCCGATCAAGTAGAGGATAAAAGACGCGGATACGCCAATCAGCAGAGTCTCTAGCCCCGTCCTCCAGAACTTTCGTCCAACAACACGCCCGCGCCATGCTCCCACTGAGAACAAGAAGGTCGGGGACAGTAGCGCAGCGCCGATAAGTGACTCAATCCTTGTCTGAAGAAACAGGAATGGTGCGAGGGGAATCAGAGCACCTACAAGGAACGAGAGGCCTATCACACTCCCCATTTTGATGGGATTTGCAAGTTTTGCCCGATGAACATGCAGCTCGTGCATGAGAATGTCTTCGAGAAACTTTGCCTTGTTGGAAGCTATCTGGTCAACAACCCTGTCCGCTTGGTCTCGTGTCAGTCCCTTGGCGACATAGAAGTTCCTCAACTCTGTCTTCTCCTCCTCGGGCTCCTGTTCTATCTCGCCCGCCTCTCTTCTTGCATCGGCCTGGAACAGCTCGTACTCAGAGCGCCCTGCTAGGACGCCGCCGAAGAACATGCTGATTGCTCCCGCAAGCATGGAGGCGATTCCCGCTATCTGGATCAAATGAAATTGAGAATCTGATGCGGCTCCGGCGAATCCGCTTAAGAACGCGAGGTTTGTAACTAGTCCATCAGAGACGCCCAAGGCTGAGCTGCCGATATAGCTGCGGGCTCGAATGTGCTTGTGAATCTCCCTTGGTAGCTGCTTCAGCTCGGAAATCATCACCAGGACCACCAGGAAATCGCAATTAGGTGTTATTCAGTCTGACTTCCCCACCTTGAATTGAGGCTGAGGGGAGCCCGACCAAAGGTAAATATTGACTCTTGACCCCCTGACCGCGTAGAGGAGTGTAGATTGGGCAGGAGAAGACGTCGGGTAATCCGGATTGTGAAGAAGAAACTCCCCACGGTATTCATCTGCCCACGATGTGGAGAAGAAGCGGTTAGAGTAACGATAGCAAAAGACACGGGACACGCAACCGTCCTTTGCGCCTTGTGTAATTTGAAGGACGAGTTCCCCGCCCATCCCGCGGCCCAAGCCATAGACGTCTATTCATTCTTCACCGACAGATTCTACGGCGTGAAGGAACCCCGTGCCATCATTCCTCACGAAAGAGAGTTTGAACATGCTCCAAGTGAGGAGGGACCGGCTGAAGAGGAAGTCGAGGCTCAGCCTCCTGAAGCTGAAATGGCTTCTGAACCGTCACTCCGTAATGCTGTACCTGAGAAGCTGGAACTGGAAGCTGAGCAACCATTGACGGAAAGGATCCCGCGCCCAGAACTGTCTGAACCGCCTGCCCCTGAACAGGGTCCTGCTGAGCCATCGCAACAGACAACGACTCAAGAAGCTCAGTCTGAGACACCAGCGGAGACGACAACTGAGTCTGGGAAAGAGTCAGAGGAAGAGAGCGAGCCGTTCGCAGACATTCTCGAGAATAAGGACAAGAAGAGATACAGCTCGACCCCGTTGCCTCAACAAACCTCGGACCAGACCAGCTAGCGCTTTAGCCGGTGCGGATTTTTCTCTCCTCGTAGATCGGCGTAAGCAAGTTTACTACACGGTCGACCGTTGCCCTATGGTCACGGAGAGCATCGACCACCTCCTTCTCATAGACCTTGAAAATATTCGTCATCGTCATTCTTGGATGAAGCGGGGCAAACCTGACGTCTGGGCCAGTAGCTCTTATGATAAGCCCGCTCGATATCATACGTTCCGCGAGTGCTTGACCTTCATCTAGAGGAAGGTCCAGTACATGCGCTAGTTCTTGCAGTGTCATGTCATTTTTCTCAAGAAGATTCAGATAAGCCCGAGTCTCAATGGTTTTGATCTTGAACTGACGCTCCAAGAGGTCAGCTAGTTCTTTCTCATCCACCGGTCTTCGCTTGAGCGAGCCTGGCACAGGCATAGAACGAGGTTTGCCGGTCTAGTATTTCATCTTGAGGGCTTCGCATGAGACCGATTTACGGGAACTAATGGCTCGAAATTCTAGAGAAAGCAAGAACCTTCTCGAATCTGCATCTTCTCCGGATCTAGTTGCAGTGAAGGCAGGTCGCTGAATGCTTCTCGACAGGAGGCAGGAGTTTCAGAATGAGAGAGATCGCTTCGGACATGGTGAAGTTGGACGGTTTCGAAGAATAGTTCTGGGTCCAAGCAAGAGTCTGCACGAATGCGACATGCTTTGTCATCAGCTGCCATGACCTGTGCATGACTCCCGCCAGCTCTTGAGATTCCCACATGCTCGTCTTGAGGAACGGGGCTATGAGCCTCAGAATTCCCGGCATCTCAGACCGATGCAACAGACTTGGCGCTTTGATCGTAAACGCGAGTCCCACCGCGGATCCGGCGGTCAGCCCAACCCCAAGCAATACCGAGTCGAGAGTCAGACCGAGCAGTTGCACAGGAGTCTCGAGATTGAGCGCTCGGAACAGTCCAAGGAACGCTAAGACTAGAACAGGAGCGAGGAAGGCCAGAACGGATAGCGCTTTGTTTGCATTGAACCACGAGGGTAGATTGGACCCTGCCGATACTGTTCGAGAGTCACCCTTCACCATTGTTGTCATTGTTCGCTCGCGTGTCACCCCGATGTACTCATGTGCAGACCGATGCTTGCGAGATCTCCCGCAACGACTGAGCTTGCTCCTCTAATGCTGATCTGTATCAAGTAGTCCGTTTGAGCAGTGGCTATGAATGTCTGGTCTGGTGTCGGCAGAGCATCTCCTCCCGTCCAGCTCATTCTTGCAACTTGCTGTGTTCCGTCTTGAGAAAGGATTGTGAGCGTGACATTCGCCACTTTGCCAGTGTTGGTGATGGACCCGATCTTCAGGATTACCGTAATCGCCTTTCCAGCGGTGTTCGCAATTCCGTAAGTGGCGTTGGAGTCATAGGTTGTCACGTCAGCGTAAATATTGTAGTTCAGAGAGACTGTGTTGGAGAATGTTCCATCGGACCAGTGAACGAACCGAACATTCATACCTGCTCCAGATGCGTTCAGTCCAAAATCATAGGCGTAGAGCGGCGAAGAATAGACGAGGAACGCAACGCCCAGGGTTACGCCGACTATCAGAAGTGCTTGCGTGATCTTGAGTAATGGTAGCGTCGAGAGTTGGCCCGGTCTATTTTGTGTCAAGTCTTTGGCTTCCTTTTTGCGGCGTTGTCTGGTGCTGTTGGCCATCGCGAGAGAACAAAGGAGGCGATGAAGAAGACCTCCCAAGGCAGAGTCGCTGTGCCGGCGTTCTGATCCGCGATGAGCGATATTGACTGACCGTTAGTCGAAACCGTCTGAGAAAACTCTGAAATCAAAATGGAATAGTCTGACTTTGCGTAGCTCGTGAAGAACAGTGTGCCGTTGGGCACATCCTGGAATGACACTCGGCCATTCGCGTCTGTTATTCCTGTCGCGATCTTGCTAGATGACCCGTACTGGGTGGAGTTGTATGCTGTTACGTTGACGGACTGGAGTACTCCCTCTTGATTTGCGGGCCTAACCGTCACAGTGATGTTGTATATGTTTGCTCGAATGTCCAGTGTCTTGTTGGAATCGAGGGTGACAGGAAATGTTCCATTGACCCAGTACCCGAAATATTGGACCTTGATCTGGACTATGCCGCCCACGTTCGTCCAGTTTGCCCATCCGTTTGAGCTTGAAACCTGTATTTGTGAATCCTTGTAGACTATGGCTCCCGGGATCGTATCTGTGAGACTCCAGTTTCTCACTCGCAGGTTCAGCGAGCAGTTAGTGAAGGATACGGTTGTGGAGAGTCTCGTTTCTGAACCAACGGTCTCGCTTCCATAACCGTCGTAGATGATGTTCATGTGACTATCGTTGGCGCCTCCTCCTTCAGGAAGTAGTGTCAGCCGGAACCTGTCATTGGTCTGTAGGCCAATCCCAGATCCTGCAATGCTGATCGTGTAGAGAGTCGGTGTGAGAGCGTTGATTGTCTTTCCTATGAAGGCCCCTATCGATCTACTGTTGCCGCCGCTAGAACTCGTCAAGTCGAGGCGGACATCCAGAGTGGACAGTGTAGTAGCGGTGTCCGCCCAGACATAGAATGTCCACGTTCCGCTTGCCGCGCACCCAGGCGTTAGAGGATCAGAATACCAGTAGTAATTGGTGCCTTTGTTGAATTGTAGGGTTGTTTCTGTCTGCCCTGAGGGAGGAGCCGTGGTGTTCATGCGCAGTCCAAAGGGAACAGGTATAGGTGTCTGAGGCAGTGTTCTGTGCAGATAGTATGTCGGATCTATGGCCGGGGCCATGTCGACCGGATTCTTCCCAGGTGGGACCACTGAGAAACTGCCAAGGAACATGTAAGCCAAGACTATCAGCATGCAGAGGCCGCCCACCCTTCGAGGCGCAGCCAGCATGGTATCATGTATCCTGCCTGAACAGCGCCGTGCGACTCTCAAGATTGAGAATAAGAGTTCCGTAACATTACGCGTCCTCGACCGGTTACGTGATTATGAAGAATGACTCCGTCCTGTACGTTAACAGCACTTACGAGGGGAGTTTACTGTTACGCGTCTTCCCGCGGTGATTAGTGTCAGAAGGCTTAATAGTAATACAGCTCGCGTATTCACTACTGATAGTGGTATAATTGGCACTGCTTGAAATCGAGTTACCAGAGGAACTACAGCCGCAGCTGAAGCAGGTAGGGCGCTTCATTCGTCGAACCCAGAGCGTCTGCCCTGAATGCAACCGGATACTCCCGAGCACCGTTTTCGAGCGGGACAACAAGGTCTTCATGACCAAGACTTGTCCAGAGCACGGTGAGACTGAGGAGCTCTATTTTGGATCATATGACATGTACCAGAAGTTCGCGACCTACTGGAGCGATGGTAAGGGAACTCATGCCCCCAACGTTCCAATAGAGAGCTGCGCTTGCCCTGCAAACTGTGGCCTATGCTCTAACCACCTTAGCCACACTGGTCTGGCCAACATCATAGTTACCAACCGTTGCGACCTCACATGCTGGTACTGTTTCTTCTATGTGAAGAAGGGTCTCGAAGGGGCATACGTCTACGAGCCCAGCATGGACCAGGTCCGAGAAATGGTCCGAGCTCTCAAAGCCGAGAGACCCGTACCGGGGAACAGTCTCCAGATAACCGGTGGAGAACCAACCCTACGCCCAGAGCTTCCTGAGATTGTCAAGATCATCAAGGAAGAAGGCGTCGACCATATCCAGCTCAATACCAACGGTATCAACCTAGCACTCAACCCTAACCTCGCCGCGGAACTTAGGGATGCGGGTCTCAGTAACCTCTACATGAGCTTCGATGGAGTAAGCCCCAGGACCAACCCCAAGAACCATTGGGAAGCACCATACACTATCGAGACCTGCCGCAAGGCAAACCTAGGGGTTGTGTTGGTTCCGACAGTAATCAAGTCGATCAACGACCACGAGCTAGGCGGAATACTCCGCTTCGCGCAACGGAACATCGACATCGTGCGGGCCATCAGCTACCAGCCAGTCTCGCTCACCGGAAGAATGAAGAAACAGGAACGCGAGAAATACAGGATCACGATACCCGATTGCATAGAGAGGATCGAGGAACAGACAAACGGAGAGATTCCACGCGACGCATGGTTCCCAGTTCCCAGCTGCTCGCCAGTAACACACTTCGTTGAAGCCTTCACCAAACGGCCACAGTACGAGCTGTCGATACACTTCGCATGTGGAGCAGGCACATACGTCTTCGAGGACAAGAGCACGAAGAAGCTCGTCCCGATAACCAGCTTCGTAGACCTCAAAGGGCTATTCGAATACCTGGACGAGAAGACTGACGAACTCAACTCAGGCACCAACAAGTACCTAGTAGCCGCGAAGTTCATCAGCAAACTCAACAGCTTCATCGAGAAAGACAAACAACCCGCCGGCCTCAACCTATCCAAGCTCCTGGTCGGAGCACTGCTCAAGCACGACTACAGCTCAGTAGGGCAATTCCACATCCGAAGCATGTTCCTCGGAATGATGCACTTCCAGGACAAGTACAACCAGGACGAAGAGAGATTGCAACGCTGCGACATACACTACCTCACACCGGACATGAGGATCATACCCTTCTGCTCGTTCAACGTCATACCCGAATGGTACCGCGACAGGATCCAGAAGAAATACGGCATCACAGTTGACGAGTGGGAGAAGAAGAACGGCGAGAAACTCGAAGCGAGGCTCTACAGGGGAACACTCCGAAGAGGAAAGCACGCCGACGGCTGCGGATGCAGCAGCGTACACATCGAGCCAATAACCGGCACCTAGGGACACTTCCCACCAAAGACCTTTTTTTATCTCTCTGGAGTACCGGAGGAACCGAACAAGGGAGCGTTTGAGGATTACAGTCATCTCTGCAGAGACCAAAAGGCGAGCAGTGGGCCATCATCCAGGAAGCAACGATAACAGCATCGCCCGAGAAAGCGAAACTAGACGATAATCTCGCGTTCACGGTAAGCTTCAAACTTAACGGGGGAATAAGGCGCAACTTCGTCCGACGGCTCTGGGAAGCCGCCTACGACGAACACGATCTAGGATTAAGGATGGCCTACCGAGTCGATCTGTCGAAGCAACGATCCAAGCTCTTGCTCCCGTCTGAGCTGAAGCGGGATAGATTCGTGCGCAGGGGTGTCTTCTTCTGGACCAGAAACCCCGAACTACCCTACAGGGTCTGGGCGACGATCGCAACAGAGTTCGAGACGATTCTCTACCCAAAGACAGAGGAAGAAGCCCAGAAAATGCTCTTCGACGTGACCCGAAGCTTCGAACTTCCAGCCTCCAAACTAAGCAAGGGACAACACACGCTGGAAGCAAAGGTCCATGCAAAATGGGGCAAACATATCTTTACAGAACGGGGAGAAGCAACTGCGAAGACACCGGGAATCAAGATCCGCATCGAATAATCGTCAAGTATTAAGGAAGGAAATCTGAGAACGAGAAAAATTGGAAGCGATCTAAGTGGCAAAATATGACGGAATCATAGGACAGGACATCCTAACAATCACGGAGGGTGAAAACGAGCTCACCATAATACTGCGAGACAACCGATACCTGTTTGTAAAGGTCATCAATGGAAAACTGGTAACGGAATCAGTCCCCGAATAGTGTGGCACACCATCTAAGTCAACTGCCAATCAGCCCTTTCGACAACCAAGTCACCGTCGCCGAAGGCATTTCGCAAGCTCATCCAGGCCGGGTCTCGAATCCTTCTTTGTTCTCAGCTTACGATTCGGAGACCTTCAATACTATCTTTCCAAAGTGTTCGCTCTTTTCCATCTTAGTCTGAGCGGCGGCCGCCTCTTTCAATGGGAATACGGAGTCCACCACAGGTTTGAGCCTGCCGTCCTCGAAAAATGTCATGACCTTGAGCAATTCGCCTCTTCCACCCATAAAGGAGCCCATCAGAGAGAATTGGCGTACGAAGATGAAGCGTATGTCGATCTCTGTCTTTCCTCCAGATGTCACGCCGCAGTTGACCAGTCGTCCCGCTGGGGCCATTGAACGCATGCTCTTCTCCCATGTAGCCTGGCCCACGTGGTCGAAGACGACATTCGCTTTCTTACCATTCGTGAATCGTTTGACTTCATCCGGGACATCTTGGCTGCGGTGGTTGACCACATAGTCGGCTCCCAATCTCCGAGCCTTCTCCAACTTCTCGTCATTTCCCGCCGTGGCGATCACCTTTGCACCGAGGACCTTGGCGACCTGAACTGCGGCACTCCCGACTCCGCTTCCCGCCCCCCAGACGAGTATAGTTTCTCCGGCTGTGAGGTGTGCGCGAGTTGTTAGCATGTGCCAGGCTGTCAGAAATACGAGTGGGACGGAGGCCGCTTCTACAAAGCTTAGGTTGTTGGGAATTGGGAGGATGTTGTTTACCGGGACGGAGACGTATTCCGCGTATCCTCCCTGGGTCTCATAGCCTATGATCTTGTAGTTCTCGCAGAGGCTGTCCCAGCCGGAGGCGCAGTATTCACACGTGCCATCACTGATTCCCGGAGCGATCAGAACTTTGTCACCCGGTTTGTGGTCTTTGACGAGGGCTCCTACTCTTGCCACTTCACCGGAGATGTCGCTGCCTGAGATGTGGGGGATTGGTACTCTCTCCCTCCGTGTCCCTTCCCTAGCCCAGATGTCGAGATGGTTGAGGGCGACAGCTCTTACTTTGATGAGAGCTTCTGACTCGCTAGTCCTAGGCTCAGGAACGTCCTCGTAACGAAGCTTGTCTGGCCCTCCGAACTCGTGAAAGGTGACGGCCTTCAATTCTGTTCTTTACTCCTAGGCAATACCCCGGTTTGAGGCCACATCGCTCTCCACTCGACCAACATGTCCTTATTTAGTCAGAACCCGTTCTAAACATCACTTTCTAGAGGTTACCCAATCCCTGAACTCGCAAGAACAGGCGGAGTCGGAAAAGGTTGCTGCCGAGCTTAAGGGGAACACGCTCAGAGTTTACTGGTATGTCATGAACGCGAACAAACAGACGGTTGGTGTTCGCGAGGTCCAGAGAGCCTTAGATTTCTCCAGCCCAACTCTGGCGTTGTATCATCTCGACAAGCTAAAGGACCTAGGTCTGGTCTCTAAAGAGTCTGGAGAATATCGGCTCATCAAGGAGGTCAAGGTGGACGTTCTCAAACAGTTCCTCCGAGTCGGAAGAGTGTTCGTTCCAAGATTCGCCCTTTATGCTGCGCTCTTTACGGTACTATTCGTATACTATGTGCTCATTATTCCCGACCTGAACCTCTTCACCTTCTTCGGGTTAATCTTCGGAGGATTAGGCTCAGCCATCTTCTGGTTTGAGACTTGGAAGGCTTGGAGGCAACAGCCCTGAGCGTGAGCGTACAACGCTTGAACAAACCGTTCAAAATTGTAGGTCTATGTGTAAGATAGCCCCTATTAGACGAGGCGAGAAAGGACGAATCCAGCCACCAAGAGGCTAGCCCAGTACGGCATCGTAGGGCTCGCGATTGCAGCATCAATCATCGCTGGACTACGGATCATACCCCAGAACTTTCTCCCATCAACAGGGATACTACAAATATCTATCCAAAGCGATCCGGTGACAGTATCGTGTCATGGAATGCGCCCAGAAAATGTCACGCTTACGAGTCTTGTTATGAACATCAGCTCGGTTAGGGTTCACAGAACAGGGGCATTGAACTTGACCGGAGAGTGGATTACGTTGAACGACACTCCAAGAACGCTGGACATATTCCAGCTCAATAGCATCACTCAACTCAGCTCGAGAAGCCTACCAGAAGGAACGATAAATGTTGTCCGAATAGATGTCGCATCTGTCACAGCTAATGGGTCAGTCAACCTCATCGTTCCACCCGGCCATCTGCAAGCTGAACCAAATGCGCAAGTGATTGGAGGAATGACTACTAGCATCGTTGTAATGCCCCACGTCGTGTGTACAGGAAACGGCAAGTTCCTACTGACCCCAGACCTTACTGCAAGCTCCATGACCTCCAAAGATTAGAAGCATTATTGCGCAAAGATCCATTGGGAGTATTTTCAAAGGTAGCGGGGGGTGGAGTTTCGGGTCCCACTCGGGCCCTTCGAACCACCGCTTGAGGATCGAGCTCTTCGATCAATCTCAGGGTTATGAGCCCTGCGGGTTAAACCTGGCGAGGCTTCTCCGATTAGAGAATCTACCCCACCCCGCTACAAGGTCGAAGCGGGCTGGATGGCTTTTAAAAGTCTTTCAAAAGAAAACGGGTCTTTACGCACAAACGTCAGACCT
>MNDT01000029.1 GCA_001915065.1 archaeon 13_2_20CM_2_53_6
CGAGCCTTCCTACTTGACGCTGGACATATCTCCCAATCCTTTCTCCTAGTCTCGACAGCACTCGGACTTGGTGCATTCTGCATTGGAGTAATTTCCGACCTCTCGATTGAGAGAGAGCTGGGAATCGACGGTGTTAATGAAACAGCGATCTTCGCTGTTGGAGTCGGGTGTTCATCTAAGGAAAAAGGTAATTTCGAGAAGGGAGCTGAAGTACACTAGCCCAGGTCTGTTTCATCCGGCCCTCTTAAACTGACCAGTTTTGGCTCACTGAGGGAACTCAGGGTCCTGACCCCCTTTTTCTACACCATTCCTCCGAGAATGACTCGGTGACTGCCCACAGAAAGATGAGACAATATCTCTAGGCAGCTGCCTTTTATCGTGTCGAGAGTCCATTCGACACCTTCAACGCTTATCTACGCGATGAAACTCATTTACGACTGGTCTCTGCTTGCCGGATGATTCCATAGCCAGGCGAATAGTTCAGACCTCTCTGCGAATCCACGAAGATGATATGGTCCTAATCGAGACATGGCAACACACGATAGACCTAGCAAGCGACATTGCCCTCGAATGTCTCAGGACTGGAGCAAAGCCGTTAGTCACCCTGATGACGGATCGTCTCTGGTGGAAGGCCTTGGAAGAGATACCGGAGCAGTACATGCGCAAGACCCCTCGACACATGCTGAACGCGATCGAGAGTACAACTGTCTGGATCGGTCTCGGAGGACCGGAAGACCCTACGAGGTTCAGAGAAGTGCCTTCATCCCGCCTAGAGCCTTTATACGAGGGCGACAAGCCCGTGTTCGATAAGACCGTCGAGAGGAAAATCAGATCACTACAGGTTCTACTCGGCGACGTCACACCACAGCGAGCCAGAGCCTACGGCTTCGACTACGGCCGATGGCTCAAAAGCACCGAGGACGCAATACGAGTCGATTACCCGAAGATAACCGAGCTGGGAAAGAGGATCGCGAGTCGCCTCGAGCGCGGCTCAAGAGTTCACGTCACATCGAAGCTAGGCACAGATATCAGGTTCGACGTTAGCAAGAGACCGGCGCATGTTCAGGACGGTATCGTTGACGAGGACGATATGGCTCGGGGGCTTGTCTCAACCCAGCTCCCTTCAGGAAAGGTCGAAGTCGCTCCGATTGAGACCTCTGGTCGGGGAACCGTCGTGTTCGACACGCCTAGAGCATTGAAGGGACGTCTGATAGCCGACTTGCAGCTCATCTTCGAGAAGGGACGTGTCAGAGAATTTCACGCCAAGAAATACGAGGATGTCTTCCGAGAAGTGTTCGAGGCTACTCAAGGAGACAAGGATTCGATCGGCCACTTCGCAATAGGACTGAACCCCAAAATCGAACTCATCGGGTATCCAAGTGACGAGCTGGCACTCGGAACCGCCACCATCGGAATTGGCGCCAACAAGGGCAACGGTGGTCTAAACGACAGTAGTTTTGAATTCTCGGGGACACTTACCAAGCCGACCATCGACATCGATGGCACGGCTCTCATGGTAGACGGGAGACTGGTCCTCTAACTCTCAGACTGCTCTCGAACCGAATGCCAACACCTGTAGAGGGAAGCGGCAGACGAAACGACGAATAGACCTGCTCATTCTCAACTCGAAAGAAACGGTAACAGTCAATGGGTCAGAACAGGACGACCTTGGAATAATTGACGAGGGCGGAGTGGCAGTCGACAATGGAAGAATCGTAGAGGCAGCCTCCTCCCATCTGCTAGAACGCAAGTATTCAGCACGGCGTCAAATTAGTGCGAGCGGAGAGATCGTTCTTCCGGGGTTAGTTGATCCCCACACACACCTCGTGTTTTATGGGTCGCGAGAAGAAGAATTCCGACTGCGACAGGAAGGAGCTTCCTATCTTGACATCCTAAAGAAAGACGGTGGAATTATGGAAACAGTCAGCAGAACACGCGAAAGTAGTCAAGCGGAACTGCTTTCGATAGCCCAGCACCGGCTCAACATTGCTATGGAATCTGGCACGACAACCTTGGAAATCAAGAGCGGATATGGGCTACGCCTTTACGACGAGCTGAAGATTCTGAGAACTATCCGTACACTGCAAAGAAGGAACCCATGTAGGATCGCCACAACGTTCCTTGGGGCACATGCAATACCCCCGTACATGAATCAGGACGAATATGCGAGGATCGTTATCGAAGAGATGCTCCCGACGGTTCGTCAACGGAATCTAGCTGACTTTTGCGATGTGTTCTGTGAAACTGGAGTTTTCGATCCAGAAACATCGAGCAAGATACTGAGGGCTGCCGGTCGAATGAGTCTCCGGACAAAAATACATGCCGACCAGTTCACAAACAGCGGAGGAGCAAAGGTAGCAAACGACGTTAGAGCAGTGTCAGCAGACCACGTAGTTCATTCAAGCATCTCTGAAATGGAGAGAATGAACAAGACAGAGGTCACTCCGGTTATCCTGCCGGCCTCGTCGCAGAGCCTCCTTGGCCGTCAGTATGCCCCTGCAAAGGAATTCCTATCCATGGGTCTGCCGGTTGCTCTGGGATCCGACTTCAGCCCCTCCAACTGGGCCATTGGACTGCTAACTGTTGCTGCTATTGCAGCGAGAGAGCTTAGAATGAAGGCAGAGGAGATTATCCGCGGAATTACGATTAATGCCGCAAGAGCGATTGGGATGGATCACCGAATAGGCAGTCTGAGCCCTGGCAAGTCCGCAGACGTCGTTGTGCTTCGGGCTCCTAGTTACAAGTGGATTGGATATACGTATGGGGAAGGCATGGTGGACAAGGTCCTTATCGCAGGAAAGGAAACAGTGAGAGAGGGCAAACTAGTCAATTGACTGAGCGCAGGCGACATCAGTCCGTTGCTGCCTTGAAGTACAAGAGGAGCCCATCCGTCATTACTGGTACAACCCTTCATTGCAAGAACTGGCAGATCGAGGGAGCGCTGAGGATGCTCCACAACGTGCTGGACCCGGAGGTGGCCAAGGATCCTCAGAACCTGATAGTTTACGGAGGAACCGGGAAGGCGGCACGCTCTTGGGACGCACTTGAGGCGATCGAGGATTCTCTCAAGAAGCTAGGAGAAGAAGACACGCTTCTGGTACAGAGCGGGAAACCGGTCGCAATCTTCAAGACTCATCGAATGGCTCCGAGAGTTCTGATCGTCAACAGCATGCTGGTGCCCAAATGGGCAACATGGGATTATTTCTACGAACTGGAGCAGAAGGGACTGATAATGTTCGGTCAGATGACAGCTGGCTCCTGGGCCTTCATAGGAACACAAGGAATCCTCCAAGGAACCTACGAGACTCTTGCAGCCGCCGCTAGGGAGCATTTTGGCGGGAGTCTCAACGGAAGAATCGTCCTCACAGCCGGTCTGGGCGAGATGGGCGGAGCCCAGCCTCTGGCCATAACCATGAACGATGGAATTGCGTTGGCCGTCGAGATGGACAGACACGCAATAGAGCGAAGACTCGAGCACGGATTCGTCGAAAAGTGGACGGACAATCTCGACGAAGCAATCGACATCGTGAATCAGGCCAAACGAGAACATACTCCCATGAGTATTGCGCTACTCGGGAACGCTGCAGAGGTCCATCCGGAGCTTGTTAGAAGATCGATGATCCCCGATATTGTCACAGACCAAACCTCAGCCCACGATCCTCTACACGGATACTATCCCGCCGGATTATCAAAAGAGGAAGCTGACCAGCTTAGAAAGTCCAACCCGAAACAGTATCTTGAAAGAGCCACGAAGAGCATTTCGACCCACGTCAAGGCAATGATCGATATGGGCCGGAGAGGATCGATCGTCTTCGAGTACGGCAACAATATCCGCCAGCAAGCCTTCGACGCTGGGCTGAAGGAAGCCTTTGAGTTTCCTGGATTTGTCCAGAAGTACATCAGACCGATGTTCTGCGAGGGAAGAGGCCCATTCCGGTGGACATCTCTCGTAGGAGATCCCGAAGATATCAGGAAGATAGACGAGCTGGTCCTAGACACTTTTCCGGACAATACTGACCTGGGTCGATGGATAGAGAAGGCTCGAGAACATGTCAAGTTCCAAGGGCTCCCTGCGCGAGTCTGCTGGCTCGGCTATGGGGAGAGGGCCCAGTTCGGAAGACTCATCAATACGATGGTCAGAAATGGAAAGCTCTCCGGCCCGATTTGGATTGGACGCGATCACCTAGACTGTGGAAGCGTAGCGTCACCTCGGAGAGAGACCGAGGGAATGCTAGACGGCAGTGATGCGATAGCCGACTGGCCTATCCTGAACGCGCTTCTCAACACGGCGGCCGGGGCAACATGGGTCAGCGTGCATCAAGGAGGAGGAGTCGGGATGGGCTACAGCATCCATGCAGGAATGTGCCTCGTAGCCGACGGAACGCCTGAATCATCTGAACGACTAGAACGTGTTCTGACCGTCGACCCTGGCATAGGAATAGTCCGTCACGCTGATGCTGGATACAGCACGGCAAAAAGGATAGTTAGGCAAAAGGGATTGCGCATGCCAATGCTCAGCTGAGCTACCAATACTTATCTGCCCCAAACCGTTCTCCCGCGACCAACCGTGAAACATTGGCCCAAATCACGATAGATGGATCTCATCTAAACCTCGACCAGCTCTTACAAGTAGCTAGAAACGGCGCGCAGACCGTTATATCGAAGGAAGCACTCTCGCGTACACTGAATGGACGCAGGGCCCTTGAACGGTTGATTCAGAGAGAGGGGACGATATATGGAGTCAATACCGGATTCGGGGCCCTCGCCAATTTTCGAATCCCTCCTGAGGAAATAAAACAACTCCAGACTAATCTTGTCCGAAGCCATGCCGCTAGCGTGGGAAGACCCCTCTCTTCAGATGTTGTAAGGGCGATGATGCTCCTACGCGCGAACACGCTTCTTAAAGGCAATTCCGGTATCCGTCCGGAAGTAGTGACCACTATTGTTCGTCTTCTCAACAAGAGAATACATCCATACGTTCCCGAGAAGGGCTCTGTTGGAGCCAGCGGCGACCTCTCACCATTATCTCACATTGCCCTCGTGCTCATAGGAGAAGGGCAAGCAGAGTCACGTGGACGATGGATTTCCGGCAGAAATGCCCTAGAAGCATCAGGTAGCGTTCCGCTAGAACTGGAGGCAAAGGAGGGGCTCGCGCTCAACAATGGGACCCAACAAATGGTCGCGATTGGCGGATTGTGCCTCCACGATGCTTACAAACTGTTGGCGAGCGAGGAAGCGGCTCTCGCATTGTCCCTCGAAGCATTGGGCGGCTGGATAGACGCATTCGACGAGAGAATTCACAGGCTCAGGCCTCACCCCGGCCAGCAAGCGGTAGCCCAGCATGTGAGGCTCCTCCTGAAAGGGAGCAGAATGATCCGCACGGTGACCAGCAGAGACCCGTCACGCGGGCATCCTCAAGATCCGTATTCATTCCGATGTGCCCCCCAGGTGATGGGTGCTGCAAGGGACGCCATGGATTTTGGTAAAAATGTCCTAGAGGTGGAGATGAACTCCGCGACCGACAATCCGCTTGTCTTTCCGCGAGATGGTCTTTGTATTTCGGGCGGTAACTTTCATGGCCAACCTGTGGCAATGGCTCTTGACTTCATGTCATTAGCGCTGTCTAACTTGGCTAACATCTCCGAGAGAAGAACCTCGGCTCTCCTAGATCCGTCGCTCAACAACGGTCTTCCACCTTTCCTCGTCGGACGGGGGTCGAAGCCCGGATTGGCCAGCGGCATGATGGCTGTTCAATATACAGCAACCTCGCTGGTTGCCGAGTGCAAGCTGCTTACACATCCTGCAAGCAGCGACTCGATCCCAACATCCAGCAACTTTGAAGACTTCGTCAGCATGGGCCCAGGTGCCGCTTACAAGGCGAGGACCATTCTCGAGAACGCTCATTATGTGATCGCAATCGAGCTTCTAGTAGCGGCTCAAGGACTCCATCTGAGAGGCGCGAAGAATATGGGAGGGGGAACAAAGAAACTGTACCAGATGATCAGAGGGAAGGTTCCAGCGCTAGAGGAGGACCGATCCTCGCACCAAGACATAGAACTTCTGTGTAAGATGGTCCGCTCTGGAGAGATCGCCCGGATTCTTGACGAGATCAGGATAACGGAGCGAAAGTGATAGTCTATCCTCTAGAATCAAGACTCGTCAAACCAGGAGATTCGATTCTCCGAGTGTTTTCCAAGACTCTAGCCAGAAACCGTGTCCGACTCAGGTCCAAGGATATTATAGCTGTCTCCAGCAAAATTGTAGGAATATCCGAGAGGAGGATCAGAGACATTCGCCGGATAAAACCAACCCGAGAAGCAATAGGACTAGCCAGAAGATTCTCTCTAACATCGCCGTTTGCGCAAGCAGTCCTAGACGAGTCTGACATAGTGATTGGAGGAGTCAAAGGAGCGCTCCTCACAATCAAGGACGGCTACGCTGTTGCAAACGCAGGCATTGACAGAAAGAACGCTCCTCTAAACTCGTTTGTTCTCTGGCCGCACGACCCTGATCTCTCTGCTAGAACGCTACGTGATGAGATCAGAAGAGAGTTTGGAAAGCATGTTGGCGTCGTCATCGTTGACAGTCGAGTAACCCCGCTAAGGCTCGGGACCACGGGTCTCGCCATAGGCGCAGCCGGCTTCAGGGCAGTCGAAGACATCAGAGGTAATGTGGACCTGCACGGCAGAGACATAAGAATCACATTCCGTGCAATCGCGGACGCATTGGCGGCGACCGCTCAGCTCGTCATGGGCGAATCTTCAGAGCACAAGCCATTTGCGATAATTCGTGAAGCCCCTGTCAACATGGAGAGCGATAGTGGTGTTCGTGAAGCCAAGCTCGCATGGAACAGATGTCTCTACATGAGCCAGATAATGCCGCCCCGTCACGATCAAAGCCAAGACAATTGAATTGACGCTAGGCCGTACATTGAAATGATACTGTCCATTTAGGATAAGAAGAGTCGACTGGGTCAGATCGGCTTCTGGCACGTATCGCAGTACCAACGCATCTGTACTGGATCCCACCTCAATGGCTGTTGACATGTGGGGCATCGGTTATGCTGGACTCCCACATGATTCCGCCTCCGGAAGATCAGGTACCCCAACAAAATGCCGATACCAACACCAATTGCGACGCCGATGATTCCGAAAACTAGGCTCGGGGAGATTACGCTTCCAGCAAGCTGTTGCGCCGAATAGGCAGCTTCGGCGGCGGCAAACGAGTAGGGGACTGCTCCGCTATAGTTCATGTCCTGGTACATCTTGTCCGCTTGGGCGATGTTCTGTTCTGCGAGTAATATCTCTCCGGAGTTGAATATTGTATTCTGGACTGTTGACAATGTCTGTTGCGCAAAGGAGAGTAGCTCGTCGTTGACGCCTCGTAGAAGAGTGTCCCTATCGAACTGGCTGTAGTTGAGACTGTAGGCGTAGTAGCCCATTACCGTATTTGTGAAGTCTTCTGTCTGATCGTAGATGAAGGGATGGTTCAAGCCCATCATGTGTCCCAGCTCATGAATAGCAGCGTGCGTGAACCCGTCTCCCTTGCCGGACTGTATCGGGGTCGTACTGTTGCCAATCATAAAGTCTGACTGAGATAATCCGATCAGGACCATATCACCCAGTGCTTCTCCTGCGAAGCTGCGCCCTGGATCGGCTGACGCGATATCTTCTTTCACAGGCACTCCTAACGTGTAGTTTCCTTTGAAAGCGAAAAGAAAGCCTGGGACATCTATTTCTGACGTCGTTCGCGTAACGTTGATGAAATTTGCAATGTGACCCAGACCGTTGGTAGTCAACCAGCGGTAGACGAGATTCCCATCTACTATCGGCCTATGGATCGATGGATCTATGAGTTTGGTAGTTGCGTTTGCTACGATCGCTGCTAGCCCAGGATAGTCTGTTATGTTTGCAGGGTTGACGTTGACTGTCACCCTTGCGAAAGGCACGAGGGTGGCCAGAGTCTCCTGAATCCGAGTCTGGTTGATCGTCCTGTTCAAAGGAAGGGCTGACTTTTCGAGAAGGGTTCGGTTGTCGAAGACGAACAATTGGATCTTGTAGCTTTGGGCGTAGTTCACAGGGTAAAGCTGGTCGGCGGCGAAAAGGTTGTAGACAGCACCAAAGACGTAGGAACCAACGAACTCGCTCAGCCAGAGCTTGCCATAGTAGTCGCTCGTGTTGACTCCTCGAAGCTGAGATGCAACTTGGACCGGAAGCTCGTTCGTCCAGTAGCTAGGTCCCGCTGAGAGATCCATGTAGTAGAACCGGCCGCTTCCTCCCCAGCCAGTCATGTAGTGACGCGTGTTCAGTAGGCCCAAGTCTGGGTCCGTGATGGTTCTATTGTAGTAGTGAGGGGTGACGACCGATGGGGGTGGGCAGAGCCTACAACGCAAATTGTAGGCTTGATACTGGGGGTATGTGAAGGATGGGATCGTGAAGTTGTGTAGGTCGGCTACGAAAAGAGTGTATCCTGGAATAGGATTGGCACCGAAGAATGTCATATTGGACGCAAGCCATGATTCGACCCTGTCCGCGTCGTAGAAGGCGTTCCGTGCTTGTAACAGAGTGGTGGAATTTGTGAAGTACGGATTGATGAACGCCGATGTTCCAGTGGTCGTCTCATTCTTCTGTATCGAACGCAAGAAATTTGAGAAACTGGTCACTGTCGAGTTGTCCGCGTAAACCAGCTGATAACGGAAGTTGTAGATGACACCGGTGTTAAGAGGACCGGCTAGAATAGTCTGGTACTTCAGGGCGGGAAGGGTGACATTGCTCGTTAGATAGGTCGAGTTCAGCTCGTTCTCTGTTATGCCCAGAAACACTATCCTGATCGTGAGGGGAGAAGACCTGTTCAGCCCGACGCTTTGTTCTGTAATCGTCATCGGACCCTGGGTATTACCAGTAGGGATTGATGAGAGTGAGAGCGTGATGATCAGGAGGATATGGAGCGTTTGTCTGGGTCGCATGATAAGCCACGATGTATTGAAGGATTGTTGAATATTAAGCGTGGTTCAAGATTCCATCGTCGGAACTGTAAAGTCTCCTCGTGGAACTATGAGTATCTTTGACTCCTTGCCCTCCACACGTACTGCCTTCTGCACGGCCTCAGAAGCTGTCTGAGATGGTTTCAGATTGAAAGTATCGCGGACGAAGAGTTCGGGAAGTACGGATACCAGTTGTATTCTGCATTTTTCCAATGCCTCTTGAAGGAAGAGACTGACATGACCCCCGAGCTTGAACCTATGTCTCAATTCTGTCGAGAGCTCCTTGGGAGCTCGAAATCTTCTTGCGTAATCCAAGAAAACAGAATCGCCAACCCCCGCGGAGCATTCCGCTACTAGAATTATGGTTCCCTCCTTTTTGACTGCCCCCATCACGTTGGACACGACTCGAATCGCGTGGTATAGGTCGGTTCCCATCAGACGCCCCGCAGACACTACGACAATGTCGAGTTTCCGCTGTATTCTTGGACTGTGAAAATCAGCGTAGTGCGATAACGTCTCTCTGTAAACAGGTTCGAGTTCTCCCGCGAACGCTGAAGCTGCCCCACCAAAACCGTCGGGCAGAAAACAGAGGCTGTAGAATGGTCCCGTTAGCTTGCAAGCTTCGAGCATATCGGAGAGAATCGGATTGTCAGTCTTGTTGAGTGGCTCTGGAAAGCCTTTGGTGAGGATTGATCGATTCTTTGTTATCGAGCGTATAGAGGAGCACGAGGGGATAACTGCCTCGGGTCCTCCGCTGAAGCCGCTCGCAAAGTGGGGCATAGCAAGTCCTACGCTGATTTGAAGACCTTGGTATTCTCTACTCCGAGGGATAGGAGGCGTGAGGTTAGAACCGTTACCGCCTCACGTCTTGCGTCCAGTGGGACTATCGGGTCGATGACTATGGCTGCAACGGCCCCGGGCTTGACCATATCTTTTAGCGAGTAGCCATTGAGAGGAGTCTCAAGGGCGTTCTCTACTAGAGCTCTAGGACTGCCGATTCCTGATGAATTGTTGGGTTCTAGAATTCGATAGAAGTTATCGTCCGGGATCCGGATCGGAATCTCAGTCTGTCCGTATGGCAACCATAGTTCCAAGATGGCATCTCCCTGCCTCCTCTCAGGCTTGCCTTTAAATCGCTATCACAGGATGCCAAGTATTCTGTACTAAGATAAATTGCAGAGCTTGATCTGAATCTTGCTGAAATCCACTGGGAAAGAACTTCCGAAGATTCTGACTCACACTGGTGCGCTCAAGTTTGGGGTCTTCACTCTCTCAGGAGGCAAACTCAGCCCGTTCTACCTGGACCTCCGAATCGTTCCAAGTTTTCCTGACGCATTCCGCAGTTCGATCGGACTACTTGCTGAGGAAGCGAGAGGAATCAAGACTATCGACAAGATTGGCGGGATTCCCACAGGGGGATTGCCATGGGCATCAGTCCTTGCCTATTCCCTCTCGAAACCCCTCGTCTATGTTAGGAAGGAGGTCAAGCATCACGGGCGGGAGAAGATGGTCGAAGGCCTACTGGCTCCGGGAGACCGGGTACTTCTCGTGGACGATGTTATAACCACAGGACACAATGTACTGGCAGCGCTTCAGACCCTGAGAGCGGAGGGGGGCGTGATCGAGGACGCACTGGTTCTCGTAGATAGAGAAGAGGGAGGAAGAGCACGCCTTCTCAAGGAAGGAGTAACACTGCATTCCGTGACACGAATCTCCGAACTCGCCCAGAGTCTCCTG
>MNDT01000048.1 GCA_001915065.1 archaeon 13_2_20CM_2_53_6
CGAAATCTGACTTGTGGTCATGACTCAGATTCTTTGCCTCGGCAATCATTTTCCCGTCATGAGTGGCGATTGCAAAGAATTCGCCTTGTTCGAATAGGAGATTCATCGAGCGCTCGTAATTGGCGTTGACGTCGCTTCGACGCTTGTAGGCGACCTCCCCGGTTTCCGGGTATGCTCCTTTCACCAGCCGTATCTTGCCCCCTCGCGGTAGAAGATCTTTGAGGTCGCTCTCGGTGCGCTTCATGTTCGCCTGCAGGCACATACCCAAGGACTTGTGTGAATCCAGAAGCTCCCGGTACGCCGCAACTGTGGCCTCTGTGTATGGAGAGTTTTCCATATCGATCCAGACAAACCGTCTCTCGCCTTCGGCCTTCTCCAGTATTTTGGAGAGTAGACTCTTGAACAGTGGCGCCTCTAGTGCCAATCCTATCTGTGAGGGTTTGACCGATATCGTACCCTGAATCTTCTTACTCTGGATGACGTCTAGGAGTTTTAGATATTCCTCGGAGTATTCCTGGATGAGTTTCCTATCTGGAGTGTGTTCTCCGAGGCGGTTGAGTATTGCCGTTACCTTTCTGTTGTTCGCATCGTGTGCTGCATTTACAGCGTCCTCAATTGTGTACCCTGCAATCCAACGCTTTGCGATCCGGTAGAAGAGACGCTCGGTAAGCTTTGTCATGCAACGAAGATCTCAGACTGTTCTTGATAGGAGCACTTTTCAAGTTCAAACGTTCTCAATAAAAGCTTCGAGGTCATTTGCTACCAAATCTTTTCTAGAATCCCAATGATATCAGAGGACTGTTCAGGGCTACCAGTGTCCCGCGCAATCGTCGAAAGGTCGGACTTTTCGATTCCATAGTCTCTCAACCTCTTAGAGAGGTCAAGATCTCGAACAAGCTCTGCGACCCCCTCCGCTGCAGACATAGCCACTTCTTCCGGTCGCCCTTCCGTCGGCTTTCCCTCTGCTCTCGCGATGGCTATCAGTCGCTTCGGGTATCTTTTTGCTTCAATACGCATCACTTCCGCAAGCGTCAGACATGAGGTGATGCCGTGGGGTATGTTCCAAGTCGCGCCAATTACTCTACCAATGGCGTGGCTTATGCCTGTTCCAACGCTCAACGCTCCTGCGTCGGACATCCATGCGGCAATCTGGCAGGCCAGCCTGAATCTGAGGTCTATGGGTTCTTGGATTGATCTTTTGAGGTTCTGGAAGATAAGTCGAATGGCTTCGAGAGCGAGAACATCAACGTAGGGCTGATGCCTCGGAGAGTATACGGCTTCTATTGCGTGATCGAGGCTCCTGATCCCCGTCGATGCCCAGAGCCAGCCTGGCGTCGGTACTGTCAACTCCGGGTCTAGAAATATGAGCCGCGGAACCATTCGGACGTCTCGAAACCCGGTCTTTCTCTTCAGCTTCTCATCGGTCATTCCAGCAGCATGCGAGAACTCTGCGGCCGAGAGAGTTGTGGGGATGGCAAGATGGGGGAGGGAGCTGTGACGGAAGTTTTCCGAGATTTCCTTGACAACAATCTTGGTCGCGTCGATGGGGCTACCTCCTCCCAGGCTGACCAACGAGTCGGCCCTCGCTTCTCTTGCGGCTTTTGCTGCTAGCTTTATCCCGCTCTCGGGAGCGTGCTGTCTTATTTCCGAAAAGATACCCGCCAGTTTTCGTCTGGCAGCTTGTTCCAGTCGGACGACTAAGTCTGTCTTGTTCGCTAGTGTATGTCCCGTTATCACGAAAGGTCTCTGCGATCCTATTCTGTCAAGCTCAGAGCCGAGTTTGTCTATGACTCCCTGTCCGAAGTGCACCCGCTCGAGGGGAAGGTAGGTGTACTCACTAGGTGCGATATCGACTTGTTCCAGTGACAACTTCGCGAGCGGAGGGGGCTGCGACTATCTAATTCTTGATTTGAGGCATCCAGCTGAAGGGGTAGTTGGGGTCGTCCAATCTCTCTGCGTTACTTGTGACTCTTAACGGTCGTTTGGTTTCTATCATTATCGCGAGTTCGTTGGTCGAGTCTTTTCCGAGGCTCGCTTCTATCGCGCCGGGTTGGGGTCCATGGTGGACTCCTCTCCTGTGTAGAGTGTAAGAGCCCATTTCTATTCCTCTGCGGCTTCCAAAGTCGCCGCTGACGTAGTATAGTATCTCGTCGCTGTCGATGTTGCTATGATTGTAGGGCACTGGTATGGCTAGTGGGTGATAGTCGAGTTTTCGCGGGACAAATGAGAGCACGTCGAAGCCTGGAGCCTCGAACGTCTGATGGATCGGAGGAGGCTGGTGGACTCTGCCGGTGAGGGGTTCGAAGTCGTTTATGTTGAAGATCCAAGGGTATAGGTAGCCATCCCAGCCGACAACATCAAGAGGATGGAAGTTGAAGACGTATGACATGAGCGCGTTCTCGACTTTCATGAGAACCTCATGCTCGCCCGTCTCGCTGTGAGTCACCACTTTCTCAGGGTGTCGAAAGTCGCGGTCAGAGTAGGGGGCCAGCTCGACGAGCTGTCCGTAGTCGTTCCGATAGCGGCGTGGTACCTCGATGGGACCGGCCGACTCGACTATGAGGAACCTGCTCTCTTTCGAGTCGAGAGTTATCCGATAGGTTGTTCCTCGAGGGACGATGACGAAGTCTCCTTCGTGGAAGGGAAGGAGACCGAACACTGACTCCAGCGTCCCCTTGCCCTCGTGGACGAAATAGAGCTCGTCCCCTTGCGCGTTTCTGAAGAATGAATCCATCGAGCCATTGGGACGGACTGAAGAGATGAATACGTCGTTGTTGTAGAAGAGGGGCTGACGTCCTTCAACCACATCGTCGGCTGATTCGAGATTTTTCGTGCGGATGTGGTGGTGTCGATGGGTGTCGGGTCGCCATTCGCTTACGTTTAGCTCTCTCAGCTTCTTGATCTGGGCGACGCCTGTGGGAGCGTGCTCGTGATAGAGTGTAGAGTAGACTCCAGAGAAGGCCTCTGTCCCAAAAATTTCCTCATGGTACAACGATCCATCCGCCTTCCTGAATTGCGTATGTCTCTTCGGAGGGAGTTCTCCGAGGCGCAGATAGCTTGGCAACTTGGTTCGACCCCTACGATTTCGAGGACTGTATAATTCTGTTTCTTAACACGCCGAGCCGTTCTATCTCCAGTTCTACCTCGTCGCCGGGACTGAGCCATCGATGGACGTCCTGTCCAAGCTCCAATAGCGAACCGGTTCCAACAGTCCCTGAACCGAAGACCTCTCCAGGATGAACCTCAACAGACTGTGACGCTCTAGCTATCATCTGCGGAAATGTCCAGTGGATGCTCTTCATGTTGCCACCTGATAGTTGTTTTCCGTTGACGCGGGCTTTCATTGAGAGGTCAAATCTTCCAGGACCCGCCTTCTTGTCCTGCAATTCGTCGGGGGTTACTATCCAGGGTCCGAGAGAGGTTGCGAAGTCCTTCGCTTTTGCGGGACCAAGGCCTATCTTCATCTCCTTCTCTTGAATATCGCGGGCACTCCAGTCGTTCATTATCGTGTATCCCGCAATGAAGGATTCAGCCTCTGCTTCAGGAACGTCTATCCCCGACTTCCCTAGTATGCAGGCTATCTCTAGCTCATAGTCGAGCGCCTTGGTGTAGGATGGACATGGCACATCGTCGTCAGGCCCGTACACTCTGCCTGGACTGGAATAGTAGAAGGCTGGAAAATCATACCATTCCGGTAGCATTTGGAGACCCCTCCTCGCTCTTGCCGCTTTGACGTGGTCTTCGAAGCTGTAGAAGTCTCTCAGAACCGGAGGGCGCGGAATTGGAGGGCGGAGGCTCACCTCGGTCAGATTCTTGACGGTTCTAGGCGTCTTCTCCGGGCCTAGGCGGTTGAAGATTCGCCAGGACAATTTCTGCAGGTCCTCCATGGCCTTCGTTCCACTCGCGACTAGGTCGAGAGTGGATGACAACTTGGATAGTTTTGTTATGCGTTTTGAGATCTTGACTTCGAGCCGGCTGCTTAGGCTTGGAATGTCTTGAAGGTCGAGGATCCAGTTGCCCCAGAGCAGTCCTGGTCGGGTCTTGGTCTGTTTTCCTGGTTCGCTGTACGTGACCAGTTTCATGCGTTGTTAGAGGTTGCCGCGCCTTGCTTGTTCTTGTTCTATCGACTCGAATAGGGCCTTGAAGTTTCCCTTTCCGAAGGATTCGCTTCCTTTTCTTTGTATGAGTTCGAAGAATAGGGTTGGCCTGTCCTGGAGGGGTTTTGTGAATATTTGCAGCATGTAGCCCTTCTCGTCTTTGTCTACAAGGATGCGGAGTTTCTTCAAGTCTTCAATCTTTTCTGACATTCCGCTGACGCGTTTTGTGAGCCCTTCGTAGTAGCTGTCGGGGGTGTTCAAGAATTCTATCCCTCTCTGCTGGAGGTGGGTGACCGTGAATACGAGGTCGTTGGTCGCGATTGCGAGGTGTTGAACGCCCGCCCCTTTGAAATAGTCCAGATATTCCTGGATTTGCGACTTTCTCCTGCCGGGGGCAGGCTCGTTGATGGGGAATTTGACCGTACTGCTCGAATTATGGACGACCTTTGACCTCAGCGCGGAGTATTCGGTGCTGATGTCCTTATCGTCGAAGCTGATGAGCTGGCTGAAGCCGAACACTTTGCCATAAAACTCGACCCAGTACTCCATCTTCCCCTCTTCGACGTTTGCAACGACGTGGTCTACTTTCTGGAGACCTACTGGGTCCGCCTTTCCTTTGATGGGAGTGAAGCCGGGGGCGAAGACTCCTCTGTACTGATCGCGTTCGATGAAGGTGTGTACGGTGTCTCCATAGGCGGAGATCGCGCAGCCTTTCAGATATCCGGAGTTGTCCTTCAGGACTGTTGGATCCCTTATTCCTTTGGCGCCTCGCTTCACAGCCTCCTTGTAGGTCCACTCGACATCTTTCACTCGAAGAGCTATGTCCGCGACTCCGTCTCCGTGGGTCAGGACGAACCTGGCTATCGGATGGTCTGGGACAAGGGCGGATGTTAGGAGGAGGCGCATGTCGCCTTGCTGCATGAGATAGGAGGTCTTGTCCTTGACTCCGGTCTCGGGTCCGCTATAGGCGACGGGTGCGAATCCGAAGCCTTTTTGGTAGAAGTAGCTCGCCTGTTTGGCGTTTCCAACATATACTTCCACATAGTCAATTCCTTCAATTGGAAGAGGATCTGCTTTCATCGAAAGCCCTTGTAGAGCCCACTATCGCTCAAAAGGGGCTTTTAATTCATTCTCTCGACACGGGACGAGGGTCCTTTTGTAGAAATGCTATAGCTTGTGATTCTTCAAAAATTCAAGCACAAGCTCCTCGACATCGTCCGGGTCGTCTTCGGGGACGAAGTGTCCCGCGTTGAGACTGGAAAGTGTTGAGCCTGGAATCATCTTGGATATTCTTTCAGCGTAAGCGGCTCCCGCTTTGCCCGTGCCCCAGAGTACGAGTGTCGGAATCGATAGGTGTGTGACTCCCTGTTCGATCTCTTTCATCGGCCTGAAGCTTGGATGGAACGGCGAATCAGGGAACATTCGTGCAAAGGCCTGGTAGACTCGCTTCGACTCGTCGTCTGGGAAGGGTGCCCAGTACGCCTTCATCGCTTCCTCACTCACATTCTCCGGGTGTACAGCAGAATCCTTGATTATTGATGGAGTTATCTTAGAGGCAACGTTCGGCGGTACTCGAAAGTCGGTTGTAAGAAATGTGTTCATTATAATCAGCCCTGCTACATTCTGAGGGTTTCGGACGACGTACTGCAGGGCAAATGGTGCTCCCCAGTCATGCAGGATTAGAACAATGTTTCTCAGCCCTAGAGACTGGATAAAATCGGATACGATTCGCGCATGGTGGGGAAAATCGTGCAGTGTTGGATTCGGCTTGTCAGACTTGCCAAATCCCATAAGGTCCAGTGCTAGAGCTCTGTGGGACGATGAGACGGAAGGAATGAGCTTCCTCCACATGTAAGACCATGCAGGGTTACCGTGAATCATCACGACGGGGCGGCCGCCGTAGCCCTCGTCGACATAGTGTATTCCCAACCCGTCAAGTTGGACCCATCGTTCGGGAAACGGCCATCCGTCGAAATAGGGCCAACCCTGCCTAATCATCCTGAGTCTCCCGATCGCCGTTATCTTGAGATTGTCGGGAAGTCGATCGGCAGACAATATAGGACTATTGTAACTTGTCGACGCCGGATCTGATGAGACGACGAGAAGATCGTGTAGAAACAATAATATTCCAACATTCAGCATCCTGCGCCTCGGGTTCGCAAATTGGATTGGGGCTTACAGAATCGACTATCACGAATCATCAAGCCTGAAACTGGACGAACGGTCATGCTCGCCGTTGACCATGGATATTTCATGGGTCCAACGCACAAACTGGAAGAGCCACGTAAGACCATCGAACCATTATTGCCCTACTCGGACGCGATTATGTGCACTCGGGGGGTTCTCCGGACATCTGTTAATCCGAAAAGCCACGTCCCGATCGTGTTGAGAGTCTCAGGCGGAGCGAGCGTTGTTGGAGAGTCGCTGACGAACGAGACTATCACAACGTCGTTTCGGGAGGCGGTTCGTCTTAATGTTGCAGCAGTTGCATTATCGATCTTTGTCGGGACACCGCATGAGCATCAGACTCTCAAGAATTTGGGCCGACTCGTAAACCTGGGTGAGGACTACGGCGTCCCAGTACTAGCCGTCACAGCCGTCGGGAAGGAGCTGGAGAAGAGAGACGCAAGATATCTGGGACTAGCCTGTCGTATCGCGGCCGAGATAGGAGCCCACTTCGTGAAAACGTACTATTGTGAAGACTTCGCCAAGGTTGTCAAAGGGTGCCCAGTTCCACTGGTCGTAGCAGGAGGGCCTAAACTGGAGACCGAGCTGGACGCGTTCGAGCTCGCGCACGAGGCAGTCAGCGAAGGAGCGGTCGGCGTTGATATGGGCAGGAACATCTGGCAGTCCGAGCATCCAGTTGCGATGATCAAGGCCATCCGTGAGATTGTCCACAATGGTGCAAGCGTGAGAGAGGCACAGCGCCTCTATGAGGACTTCAAAAAAGCCGGTAGTCCTTTGCTGGCAAAGACTCAGACACGCTGAGCTCCTCTTGTCGAGCATGTAAAACAATCGAGCCTTCAAACCGGAGCGTAGATCGAAGTGACAAGAAAGCTGTACTGGGAACAGCCCTACTCGCAAGATTTCACGGGAAACGTGATCTCAGTGGATGGACCTAGGGTCGAGCTGGACCAGACACTGTTCTATCCTAGAGGTGGAGGAGTGTCACCCGATACTGGAGTTATGGACGGTGTCAAAGTCGTCGAAACGACAAAGGATGGAGAGAGGATATTGCACACTCTAGAATCCCCACCAGGGTTTCATCAAGGCCAGACGGTGACTGGAAAGGTGGACTGGGATCGAAGACATCGATTGATGAGGATGCACACAGCAGGGCACCTGCTGAGCGCTCTCTTCTACTCTCGAGCCAACTGCAGAATAACGGGGAACCAGATTGATGTAGATAGGTCCCGGATGGACTTCAACCTCGAATCGTTCGACCGCTCACAGATTGAGACTTTCGTAGACGAGGGAAACAGGCTGATCAGTAATGATGCCCCGGTCAAGACGTACTTCCTCGATCGGGATGAGGCGTTGAAACTTCCTGAAATGGTCAAACTTGCAGAGGCTACTCCCCCGGCAGATGACAAACTTCGTATCGTCGAGATTGCTGGAATAGACAAACAGGCCGATGGTGGCCTTCATGTAGCACACCTAAAAGAGATAGGAAAGATCCAACTATTGAAACTGGAGAATAAGGGAAAGACGAATCGACGATTGTACTATGATGTTACTAGCCCCTAGCAAGAGCCGAAAATCAGCATCATTTGTCTAACCTCAATGAATCGGGTTTTTATCTCAGCCTCTCCGCGCAATTGAGGAAGCACTAGGGTTTAGGCGATCGCTCAAACCGTGAAACAATATTCGTCCCAGCGTGAGGCACGGATTTGATCACTTTCAACAGGGCTGGCAAGAGATTCGGCACGCTAGACGCCGTCAAAGACTTCTCCCTAGAGATTCAGGATAGAGAGATTCTTGGACTGCTGGGTCCGAACGGCGCAGGTAAGACTACTCTAATGCTCATGATGGGAACCGTCTACCGCCCGACCAGCGGAGCCATCTCAGTCGATGGACTCGACGTGGTTCGACATCCGAACGACGTGAGGAAACTGATCGGCATCGCCTTCCAAGACCCGCGGGTCGACGGGATACTTGGGGCCTTTGACGTTCTAAATTGGCATCTCAAAATGACCACCGGACTCAATAAAGAGGAGAGAACGGAGCGAGTCGAACAAGTCCTGCGAGCCGTCGACTTGTGGGACGCTAGGAAGAAACGGACATGGCTCATGAGCGGAGGAATGCGAAAGAAGGTCGAGGACTGCAAAGTTCTGGCTCAGCGTCCAAAGATTGCAGTGTTTGACGAACCAACAGCCTTCCTTGACGTTCCGAGTCGTCTTCTGATGTGGAAGATGATTCGTGAACTCAGAGAGGAAGGGTCCACAGTGATCGTTGCGACTAACATGATGGATGAGGCCGAACGGTTGTCCGACAGAGTGGCAATTGTGAATCTCGGCAAACTGGTTGCCACCGATTCACCTGAGAGGCTGAAAGGCACAACGAAGGGGGGAGAGGTGTTAGAACTCATTGTTGGAGATGGGCAAGCATTTCCACGTGAACTGCTAGCACAATTTAGTGAGGTACGAGACGTAACTCAGGTCGAAAACAAAGTAACGGTGTATCTCAGCTCCGGCAGGCTCTTACTACCTAAGATCGTTGAGACACTCACCAACAAGGGCGTTAAGATCGACAGCGTGCACTTGAAGGAGGTCGCCTTGGAAGATGTCTTTCTCAGCTACACAGGTCAAAGACTCGAATAGCCTACCAGGTGGAGACTCTACCTCCCGCCTCGTCCTCCAGATGGCCCGGAGGGACATCTCAACACTATTCCGCACGCCCTGGATCATAATATCCCGAAGCTTGGCATTCATCGTACAGCTATTCGTGTTCGCCTACCTAATCAGCGGATTCGTCGTAAAATTCCCGAACTACTTCGAATACTACGCGGTTGGGAGCGTAGTCGGCACCATAGCTTCCATCTCCTTCATCATCGGATACGATATCTTCGAGGAAGCGGAAGAAGGTCTTCTGGACTACCTCCTGACCCTACCAATTTCGCGGCGCCAGTTCATAATCGGTCGCGCACTAGGCGGAGCGGTACGTGCAATGATCTATACCATCCCCATGTTCGTCATAGTTGCTGTGCTGGAAAAATTCTCAAATCCGCTCTCACTCGCCTTCGCTGTCTTCGACTTGTTTCTCCTTGCGTTCGGCGTGACCGGACTCTCCATCACTATGGCAGTAAGCGTTCGCAGCGCCAACAGGTTCGACGTTACCCTCGCCCTCTTGGAGCTTGCAGTCTCAAGGGCAAGTACAGCCCTTTACCCACTCGCGTTTATGCCAGGATACGTTGCTGCTTTTGCACCCTACTCCCCCGTGACATTTGCAGCGGATAGCGCACGGGACGTCCTAGAGGGCACCGGTCTGAACCTGTTGGGAATCGCTGGTCTTCTCGCTTTCGTCGCGATATTTCTCGGGCTGGGCGCTACGTTCTACTTCCGGCGCTTGGAAGGCGGGGTCTACGCTTGAGTTCAACCAGCCTAGTTTTCCGAGTGGTCGAGAGAGACATCAAGATACTCTTCTCCGACACATTCTTGATCGGAATAATGTTCGCCAATTTCGGCATCGACCTCTTCGTCACCGCGGCTACGTTCGGTAATCTGATCGGATACAGCTATTTTCTGAGAATAGCTCCTGGCTCCAACTTGATAACAGCGATGGTCGCAGCCTTCCAGTCCGGACGAGATATCTGGCGCGAGAAGTACATCAAAGACCTCGCCTCCTACCTCTTAACCCTCCCTGTTCCACGCCGACTCTTCGCCGTTTCCAGGATCGCGGGCGGAGTTGTTCGCAGCCTCATCGCGACCTTCCCGGGCACGCTAGTAATATCGTATCTCTACGGAATACTGTTCAGCCCCAGACTCATCGAAGCCTTTGTTATCGTGGGATTGTTCTCCCTGGGTATAGTCGGGCTTTCCATGTCTGTCTCTGCGTTCGCGTCCTCGATTGAGGTATTCGCAACTGTGAGAAGCGCAATCCAGCTCTATCTCTCCTTCCTCAGCACAATATTCTACGACGTAACGCTCTTCCCAGCGATTGTCCAGCCGATCGTGCAGACGAACCCGATGACCTGGGCCATGCAAGCATTCCGAGCATTGGGGAACCAGGGATCAACACTCTACCCTGTATCTATCTTGATTGGCCCATCAGTAGCCTTTGCGCTGCTAGGAATGGGCTGCTACCTCTGGTACGCGAGGTTGTAGATGGAACCCATGACAGTAGCGACTACGCGCGCCCAGAAACGGCCAACCTAGGAATAAGATGAAATAGTCAAAATCCGAAAAAACATCTGTCATGCCTAACTGTCCAGCATGTGGAAAGGAAGTCCAACCGACGACCCAATACTGTCCAGCCTGCGGCACGAATCTAATGCAAGGCGGAGCAATCGACTCAGGCAGCAACCTACACGCCGATCTACTCTTATCTTCAGCAGGGAATGGGAACGCCTGGGGCGAGCCAACCTCACAGCCACAGAAAATATGTTCTCGCGATCATTGCGGCCTTGTTAATTGGCTTGATCGTCGGTGGCATTATTGGATTCTCGTTTCCTATAGCGGCAGATTATACAAACCTTGCTGGATCAGTTACACTAAGCAACCAGTTTCAAGGGGTCCCGAACCTCATCATGTTCAACAGCACCCTATATGGAAATTTGACGTCGACTGTGTTGTCTGATCACTCTTACGTGATCAACCTTCCCATCGGAGACACATACAATGTCTCCATACAATGGTTCAACGCGACAGCAACCCCGAGTCAAATGTTCGGCAGATGCATTCCATCCCAAAGCACATTCACATCAGACAACCAGAACGCAACGCAGGACTTCTCCTGTTGACTAATTGAAACCAAAGAGGAACTGTCAGAGATCCTACTGCAACGTCTAGTGGTGCGGGGGGTGAGCACTATACTATACATACAAATCACCACCGCTCGAAGTGACCGCGACTGATTTGCTCAGGCCACGTGAAATCTCGCTGGGCCCTTAGTCGAGCCAAGCCGGATCCTTCCTGGCCTCGCAAGATCAGATTGGTA
>MNDT01000008.1 GCA_001915065.1 archaeon 13_2_20CM_2_53_6
AAGAACTCTAGCCATATTTCGTTGCGTGAGGGTGAGGCGTAGAATAGAGTATTGTCGACGTCGAAGAAGACTGTCTTGACCCTCATACGGAATATACAAGCATAGAGTAGCGCTTAAGTTTGCAGATTGTCTTTGACGACTGGATCCGACCTGGGACTGTGCAAATTTGGGGGCTTCGTTTAGGGTGGCTGGCGTGACCTTCGACTTCTGGGAGACGCTGTTCATGGATACCCCCGAGCTGGACCGTCGACGTGACGAACTCAGATGCCAGGGCCTGAAAGAAAATCTCGCGAAACTTGGCGTCAATGTTTCAACGGAGGATCTAGCAGAGGGCTTCAGGGAGAGTACAACCTGGCTTGTCAACATATGGAAGAAGGGCGAGCAAGTATCGACATTGGAGCAGATTCGCTACATCGTGAACCACGCCACAAAGAACCAACTCGCCCTTCCCGCCGAGTCTGAGTTCTTAGGGAATCTTGAAGAATCGTACTGGAGTCCAAGCCTCACAGCGCCCGCGACACTGAACACTGACGCTCCCGAAGTACTTCGGAGGCTGCATGATCGTAGGTTGAAGATAGGACTGATCTGCAACACAGGTCGCGGTCCAGGCCGTGCTCTCAGAGAACTGATGCGAAGAGAGGGCGTCCTGGGCTATTTCGATGCGACAATATTCTCGGACGAAGTTGGATACGGAAAACCCGACAAGCGAATCTTCCTAGCTGCAGCCGAAAAGCTGAGACTGAAACCAAACGATATTCTTCATGTCGGTGATAATATCGAGAACGACGTTCGTGGAGCCCAAAGCTCTGGCATGAAGACTCTTTTGTTCGACTATGAAGTTCCTTCATGCTTCAGAGAACAGGCTTCTCTGCTCTCTCTTACGAGAGACTCTGATTCGAGCTCAGAAATCAAGCCCGACGGTAGAATAAAGTCGCTGAGCGAAGTTCTGAAATTCATTCGCTGACGCGTGTTTTACAGGTTCTTCTTCAGATCGTGAAAGAACCGGCGAGCAAATTCTTCCTTCTCAGAATAGAATCTCCCGACTTCAGGAAGGTAACATTTGAACCTCCCGTCAACCTCTTTCTCGAAATAGTCGATAATTTCAGGGAGTGAATCTCCCTGTCGAAGCCCTGTCACAAGAGACTTGACTGCAAGGAATGTCCTTCCACCTTCAATCAAGTGAGCGTCGTGCAAGATCATCCCCTCCATAGTCGCGGGCCTTGACTCCTTTCGTGATTCTTTTGCAACCCGGAATACTTGCTCGACCTGTCTCTTCTGCAAACCCTGAGACTCCAAAAAACCCGTTAGGATGTCTTTGTGCTTCTTCCGGTCTATCCCGTGGAAATATGCCGCGTACGTCAAGATTCCGTCGTCCCGATGGTATCTCTTGGAGAGAGACCTGGCGGTCTTGAGGAACCTCCTGATGTGTGAAAGGTCGTGCATCATGTCCTTCTGAGCGTAGAATTGCTCTACGAAATCCTCGAGCTCCGCTATCTTTCTGTGAAAGGAGGCAGCCGAATGCATCAATACGTCAGTATCTCGCCTCGACTGGTTAAGGCGTATGGTCGCCATGAGTTCCGACCAGAAAATTGGTCAGAAAATCCACATAACTGACAGTCTCTATGAGCTAGCGAGAAGATTCGGACGGACGCAGGAAACTGGTCGTGATGGCCGAAAACAAGTCGAAGCTAGTCTACGTTGATGCAGTTAGACTTTCGCGGAGTCGGAAGGAGCGGATTAGCGAACTCCAAGCGGAATGCTTCAACAGAGTAAGTCGGAAAGAGATTGCTGAGTGTTTCATAGCGAAGGAGTTTGGCTGGATTCTTGCTTGTCAGGGAGCCTCAATTATAGGCCAGATTGAGCTCTTCTCCAGAAAAGTGGAATTCGAAGAAAGGAAGATACTGCTCGGTGGGCTAGGTGGAACCTGCGTTACTGTGTCCGCTCGAAACAAGGGTCTGGGATCAAGGCTAGTCAGGAAGGGAATCGAAATAATGAGGCAAAAGAAATGTGATGTCGCCTGCCTAAACGCCAACATTAGGGATTACTCTTCGGGCGGACTTTATCATAGCATGGGATTTAGATTGATGAAGAGGCCGATTTCATTCACCGACGTCCATGGCAAGACGAGGTACGATACGGGCGAAATGTTCGTCCCCATCTGCTCTAGCGAAATCTACGAATTGGTAATGAATAGCCCCGCCACCTTCCATATCGGGAGAGGATACTGGTGAGAAGGACTGAGTGGTCGCGGGATTATCGGCAGGGAAGTTGTCGGAACTACTACCTCGTCGCTCGTCACTGGGCTTGGCCGATATCTTAGTTATGGAAAGATAGTTCCTTCCGGTAGAGAATCTTATTTCACCACCCTTTGCTCCTTTGTGGCCGACTGAATAAGATGAAAGTAGCGAGGCTTGCGGGTCCACGGAAGCCGTTTGCTATGGTTACCGCTGACAGGCCAAAGGCCGGGCCCGGGGAGGTTGTTGTCAAGATTGTTGCCTCGGGGGTGTGTCACAGCGATCTTCACATTGCGAGAGGGGAGTTCGAATCAGTAAAGTATCCTATAGCCCTCGGTCACGAACCCGCAGGGTATGTGCACGAGGTGGGAGAGGGCGTAACCGGCTTCAAGAAGGGCCAGCCTGTCGTAGTATATCCAGCACGTGGTTGTGGACGATGCTGGTTCTGCCTGCGAGGAGAAGAGAATTACTGTGAGGACGGGAAATTTATCGGCTTCGACCAGGACGGGGCATATGTCGAATACCTATTGGTTGAGGCGCCTCGCTACCTCTTCCCTCTTGCTGGGCTGAGCCTCGACGAGGGAGCCCCGCTTGGCTGCGCCGGGATAACTGCCTATCATGCTGTCAAGGCAGAGGCGTTGCCTGTTCTCCACGCCGGAGACTATGTTGTCGTAATAGGCATCGGCGGACTCGGGCATATAGCGATTCAACTTCTGAGGAAGATGAGCACATGCTCGATAGTAGCGGTCGACGTTAGACGGCGAAGCCTCTCGTTGGCCGAGAAGCTTGGGTCAGACCCGACCATCCTCGCCGGAAAGAACGTGGCAACTCAGGTCCGAAGAGTAGCGAAGAAAGGAGTCGGTGCCGTCATCGATTTCGTAGGGTCAACATCGACACTCAATGCATCATACGAGATGCTCAGAGCAGGTGGTAGACTCGTAGTCGTGGGAGCAGCTGGTGGCCACTTGAAAATGGATAGCGGTTCAGCCAATGGACGAGAGGTTCACGGGTCCATATCAGGATCCCTCGGCGAAATGAGGGAACTCATGGAGCTGGCAAGGGAGAAGCAGTTCAGAGTGGTGGTCAAGGCCTATCCTTTACAACAGGTCAACGAGGTTTTGAAAATGCTGGAGGAAGGACGCATAGAGGGGAGAGCGGTTCTCAAACCCTGAATTCTAATACTCGAAACCTGTGGTAGATCGCCCGTCGATCATGGGCTGGCCTTCTCTTTCTCGATAATCCCAATGTACGCCGGGCTTTTCTTTGATTCTATGAATCGTTTTATCTTCCAGCCTGTTCCTCGCAGTATTCGCATCATTTCTGGCCTCGACACCAACAGGTAATCGAACCATGGCGTGGCATAGATACTATACCTAATCCTCATGCGTACTTGTCCCGGCATGCGGCCCAGTCTGCGATTTCGCATTTGATACCGTCGGTGCACCGGGTCCACGGGGGGCCTGTAAATGTTCAAGCTCTCAGCGATAATACGAGCGTCTGGACTCGTCATATCGCAGAATCGTTTCAATAGTTGTCGTGCTTGTTTCGGCCTTCCGAAGAGTCCGAAGTTGTTTCCAATCATCAGAATCGTATCAAATCTTCCCAGCCTGGAGCTAACTTCAGAAATAGACTTGACCCCCACATTGCGCAGTCCTCTCAACTTGCAAACCTTCACCGCTAAGGGTGAGATGTCAATCCCCAGGACATCATGGCCCTTCTTCTGGAGATAGAGGGACCATCTTCCACCCCCACAGCCAATGTCAAGAACCCTCCCTCTCACATATCGTGCCGCTTGTCTCTCCCGGAGAGACCAGTCATTGTACTCGGACAGATAGTACTTCGGGTATGTCTCGCTCGGGTCTATGAGACCGTCGTCTCTCTCGACGACCTCAACCACTTTGTTGCCCCTGTAGAAATCGTAAAGTTGATGGCCATAAGCGTCCTGACTATCCTTCAGCACATCACAGTTCTCCAGCCAACCGACAAGAAGAAGTCATAGGGTTCCATGTCTATTTATCCACGGATGCGCCAAGCTTGGCAGCTCGTTATCGAGACAGGTCCTGGCTGGACCCTCGACTTGCACTACTACAGTCTTCGATTCACGGCAAAGGGCTCGTTGCCACCCAAACGTTCAGAATTGACGAGGTCGTCATAGTGTTCGGTGGGACCCTCTTCTCCAAAGAAGATATTGCCGCAGGAAAGGCGAACAATCATACTCTGATGCAAGTAGACGAAGACCTGTGGCTCGGAGATCCAGCCAATCAGCCTCTCGGCAAGGACTACTTCCTCAACCACTCATGCGACCCTAACCTGTGGATTGCGGACGACGTGACATTGACGGCTCGGAGGAGGATCGATCCTGGAGAAGAGGTGACGATGGACTACGCGACACACTTTGCTGATCCGGGTTGGACGATGAGGAACTCTTGCAACTGCGGTTCGTCGCTCTGTAGGAGGATCGTTACTGGTAGAGACTGGATGCTGAAGGATCTGCAAGCAAAATACCACGGTCATTTCTCTCGGCTCCTCAACAAACGCATTGCTCAAGTTCAAAGTGCAAGCTAACGTTCAGACCTTGTACCGCGTCAGTGGAGGGAAACTCCAACTATCGTCTGAATCATCTACCTTCTTCTTCGTTTCAATGATCTTTTCGCAACTGGAATCCCGGCGCGCATATCTTCCCACTCCTTACGACCCAACAAATCATCCAAGCTCTCGCGCAGAGGTCTTCTGCTCTCAATTGCGGATCTCATGACCTCGGACAACTCGATCGAGTTCTGGACACTCTCAGCAACCGTTAGGATTTGTCCACAGGCGACACACTTCCAATTCCTACCGACCTTCACCTGCTCAAAGTGACCACATCTCGAAGCTCGTCTTCTTTTAGCAGCTGACACATTGAGTTCCCCTGACGAAAATCGGACGGATTTGTTGAAATGTCGCCGAAAATGATGGGTAGATATGCATACTGATATCCCGCGGGTTAGCTTGTGAGCCGAGGGGTTAGAAGAATGTCTGACTTCATCCCGGGTTTGAGACTCAGTGAGCTGTTCTATCACGAGGCCGTCGGACCGATACTGGCATCTAGTTTTCCCACGTTGCAATATTCCTCCGCTCTCCTTGGTTCCGGTTCAGAAGTGCTTGGCCTCGATACGCCCCAATCTACCGACCACCATTGGGGACCACGCCTGCAAATCTTCCTATCAGTGGACGACTATGCAGCACAAGCAGCAAGCATGAATCAAGCATTGAGCAAGCAATTGCCGCATCGCTTCCGGGACTATCCAACTAATTTCGGCCCTCCTGATAACACTGGTGTGCGGCTGCTGGAGGATATCGGAGCGGGTCCTGTCAACCACCGCGTTGAAATAGATACGATTGAATCTTTCTTTGAAAACTATCTAGGCGTCAATCCGTACGATGAGGTGCGGATTCTCGATTGGCTGACTATTCCCGAGCAAAGGTTGCTGACAGTTACGGCGGGTCGGGTGTATCACGATGGCTTGGGAAAGCTGAATGAAATTCTGCGAAAATTCTCGTATTATCCTCGGGATGTTTGGCTTTACATGCTAGCCTCGCAATGGACGCGGATCGCAGCGGAAGAAGCTTTCATCGGGCGCACAGGCGAAGTAGGCGACGAATTGGGTTCGCGAATAATTGCCGCTAGCTTGGTGCGTGCTTTGATGAAGTTGTGCTTCTTGATGGAGAGGCAGTATGCGCCATACGGCAAATGGTTAGGGACTGCTTTTGCCCAACTGTCGTCTGCAAAAAGTCTGTCACCCGTTCTTGGGAAAGTATTGGTGTCTAAGTCGTGGCAAGAGCGAGAGCAGCATCTATCCACCGCCTACTCGCTGGTAGCTAAGATACACAATACGCTTGGCATCACAAAGCCGCTGGACACAAACGTCTCTCCGTACTACAATCGCCCTTACAAGGTCATTCACTCGGAAAGGTTTGCGGATGCAATCCGAGAGACGATCCGCGACCCCGAAGTACAGAGGATAACAACCCCAATCGGCTCAATTGACCAATTCATAGACTGCACGGAGATTATGACCAACCCCCAATTGTATGGAAAATTGAGAATGATGTATGACCGATGACTCGGGGCCCGTCATTGCTACAAAATCCAGGGGATTAGGACAAAGTACACAGTTGCTTAGGAGAGTCGACGGAATAACTTACTGGGTAATCGATGGACCAAAGCAGATACGCAAATTCATCAATACGAACCTTCGCCAAGAGTGGAAGAAAGACGCCGAGACTGATGGAGTCGACCCAGGCCGTGACCCATGGCTACGAGACCTTTCCAAGATGGAATGATCTCTGCAGAGAATTGCAATGGCCAAAGTCAGGCCCAGCCTTTCCATGATGAGGCGGCAGGAGTTCATTGCGAGGCTGAAAGAGCGCAGTAAAGAGCTACGCCGCGCAATAGAACTCTACGACCAGGTTATTTGGCCCGTCATCATCCAAGGAAACGATTCAATGCTGAAAGATGGTTATTGCCGATACACCACTCTCAAGACGATGGGGGTAAAGAGAACTCTCGCATACGTTGGACATTAGATGTTTCGAACTTGCAGTTCGGAAGATCAGTTGGGCAAGTCATGCCGTGGTCACAGCTTGATACGGAGTCCGTCGTAAGCAAACTGGAGTTTGTGGCCATGGTGTTTCTTCTCAAGTTCCAGATAGTCTTCGTAGGAGCGAGCCCATAGCTGCTCTATATGCGTCAGTACAGTCTTCTGAGGGTTGATCCGGTCGATCATGTCGAGGGTTTCCTCGAATGACGCTTCCTCGTTGCGAATCGGATGTCCGGGGGGTACGATAACGCGGCCTCCCGGGTCCCGCTCGAACCATCCGGTTTCCAGCACCAGAAGGTCGGGGTCCGAGAACTCAGTGCTTGGCTTCCAGTCTTTCGTATCGTCGAGCGCGAATACCCACCGTCTAGATTCTCGTTCTAGGATGTATGCGGTCAAGCCAGGCTGGGCCATCCTAAACGGACGCACGGTTATGCCGTCTAACTGAAACGTTTCTCCTTCCCCCACCTCATGTATTCTCGCTATACCTGCTCTCTCGAAGTACTCGAGGTTCTCCTCTAGGCCCTGTCTCTTGCGAAAGTCTTCGCGAACCCAACTTGGAAGCCAGACATCCGTCACCCGTCTCTTCTTTCGGTCTAGCCAGTCCATATTCAGCTGTTCCAGCACTCTTCTACCTGCGGTATGGTCAGGGTGCCAGTGAGTGTAGACTAGGTGGCGAACCTCGTGGATTCCTTCACGTTCAAGGCTCTTGTCAGCATCTTCTGGTGTATCGAACAGAACGCTTGCTTCAGCCAGGAAGACGGAAGGTCCATTTCGGACAAATCGTCCTCCCTTAAGCCGGGCCTCTTGACAGACTCGGCATAAGCATCCAACCTTTGGCGTGGTCTCCGCTCCTGCTGTCCCGAGAAATACTAGTTCCATTGGTTTCAGTCTTGCAGATCGCACAGTTTGAAGGGTCCGGTGTCAGGCATAAAGATAGTCGATGTCAGAAGCTAAGCGTATCGACCTCACCTCGTCACGGTTAACACGTGGTGACAAGGTTATCCTAAGATGGTCAGAAGCTTGAGAAACGAATAAGACTAAGATGTTCGAAGCCTACTTGGTTTGAAGGTCCGAGTCGAGAATCTGAGCGAAAGGTTGCTAGACGACAGAATCTCTGTCTGCGGCGAAGACCAACCAGACTCACCGTCGATTCGCCGGGGAATAGAGGAGAAGAAGCACTGGCTTCAGAGAATGCTCCGAGAACAAGGTCCTCCCTCGAAACTGGCCTATGTCGATTCCAAGCCTGTTGGACACATTCAGTTCTACTCAGAGTCATCCATACCCTACCTGGAGAACCCCGACCCTAAGACTCTACATGTAATGTGTAGTTTCGTCCGCCTCGCCCTGCAGAACAAAGGTTGCGGAACTTCGCTCTTCAAGAGCCTCTTGGAGGATGTGAAGAGAGAGGGGCGATTCGACAGAATCGAGACTCTCGGGTTTGACCCTCCAGGCTGCGGCTTTCCCCAGACAACGTTCTGGAAGAAGATGGGCTTTCAGCAGAAGCCCGATGGGCTACCGAACGAGCTAGAATACGTGGTGAATGGCGAGCCTACAACGCCTCAGCACAGCCAGCCGAGGAGTGTTGACGAACGGGGAGCCAAGATATTCTACGCACCCACGTGCATCTACACTCACCATTTCAATGACAAGATGGAAGAGACTATCCGAAGCGTGAATGCGGAAATACCAGTGGAGAGGATTAACATGTGGGAGAATCCTGACGAGGCAAAGACCCGTAGGATTACTTCTTCTTCGTGTGTCTACGTCAACGGCCATCCAATGAAGCATTCCATTTTTGAACTGGAGAATTTCAAGAAAGAAATTCAAACACTCATCTCGGACAGCTAGACCCTCGGACACGCGACTATACGGATTCTACAGGAGTCCCACTGAGGATGTAGACGGTGTATGTTGCATCAGAAGAGGAATAGGCCTGAGGTTGCAGAGGGTCCAGTCTTCTCGAATAACGCTCGAGTTTCAGATCGACTATAGGTGATTACGCTGAACCATCGTGTCAGCCTGGTCATAGGCGAAGATGGAAGCACAATGGCCCATGTTCATGAGCTGATGGGATGTTTTGCGCTTTCACGCTCAAAGAGCAGGGCTCTAGAAAAGCTCGTTGCCGTAATTCCTCAATACCATCAATGGTTAGCCGAACATGGAGAAAGCACTACTATTCCAAAACACGTCGAGCTTACTGTGGTTGAAGAGGTCGATGCAAGAGGAAGTGCTGGTAGTGCTGGAGGGCCGGACCCACTGCGTGATTGTGACATGGTTCCTGCGACCAATCAGGACATAGAACGTTGTCTCAAACTTCTGAAGTACACTCGCGACGATCTAAACCAAGTGATTACAAAGTTGCCAAAGGCAGCTTTCAGCTTCAAGCCGACCGGTGAGCCGCGGAGCGTGCGAAATACGCTTAGACACATGGCCGATGTTGATGTCTGGTATCTTTCGAGAATCAATGCTGACCCACCATTAGACGAGCCAAAGAGGAGGAGTCTTCTCGGATGGTTGAAGTATACTCGGTCTCTCGTTGAAGAGACTCTTCCAAACCTTACAACTGAGCAACTTAGCCAAGTATTCTATCCGAGCAAATGGTCAGACGGCACTTGGCCTTGGACTGCCACTAAGGTAGTGCACCGACTGGTTACCCACGAGAGACAACACACCGGTTATCTCAAGAGAATCCTGAACTTGCGCAAGAGTCCTCTGAAATAGCCAACTGGGACGAGGATTCGTCTCCCGCGCGAGTCTACTCACCGCACTACCATCACGTGAGCGAGTTAAAAGACTCCCGTTGCCCACCCGTGTTCAGCCACGCTATGGGACATCCGCTAACCGATTACCCCGCCGTGGTATCGTAGCTTGTATATCGAGTGGCCTTTCAGCGTAATCAATTCGAGCCCGTAGAAACAATCGATATCTCCAGAACTCACGTTGGAATACTCTAAATCAGATTCCACGAGCTTTATCGGTCCTCGGAAAGGTTCTCTAACCGTTACGGACCTCAACGCTTTTCGCAGGAAATTGTATACTTCATCAACAGGGAGAGCCTCGGACACCACCTTGCCACAGAAATTCATTGCCCAAACGACCCGGTTTCGGTGCCAAACAATTTCCTCACCGATAAACGGATTATACCCGTAGTACCTGTCGCGGTACTTGAATTCCCCTTCAAGATATACGAACTCTTTGGCACCATCCTCAAGAATTCTGCCTTCGCTCTCACCCTTCGTCGCGTAACTGTTAGTCTTTGCGGCGACAATGAATTCTTTAAGCTCCAAAATCAACCAAATCCATTGACACTCAGTTAGTTAGCCTTTAAGGACCTTCAAAGGCAGTTAGCAACATACCGAGAATTCTGGTCGTGTAAGTGAAGACACTTTGCATCCTCAATTGCTTGTCATCTTGATTCTGACCAGAAGCGTTGAGAGGATCGAAGGCCCACACGGAAATCCTGAATCCCAGGCGTTTGAATGCAAACCAGTCCAAATCCATCTGTTTTCAGGGTCTGCGAGCAATGATGTCCTGGGAAGCTCTCGCCATGCGGTCAATTGTTGTTTCGAGGTTCTCTCTCGTCTTCCGTGGCCTCCAACCAAGGACCCGTTCTGCTTTCCGTACCGATCGTATTCTGGGACCAGTTAGCGCTGGTCCTCTCACAAGTCTGACTTTACTCTTCGAACCTAATGACTTGACGACGATCCGGCAGACATCTAGGTCCGACACGTAGACAGCGGGATTCGATAGATTGAAGACTTGACCGAAGCTCTTCCTCTTCAATGTAGCAAGCACGAAGGCCTCGACAACATCATCGACATGTATACACGCCCCACCTTCTCCCTTAGCCACTTCAATGGTCTCTCCCTTACCCGCTTTCCGAATCGTTTCTAGTTCAAGGTCTTGATACTCGTTGTCATCAAACACAACATCGATTCTGAAGACAGTGACTGGCAGCCCGTACTCGTGGTAGAACATTAGGCAGAGTCTTTCGGTGGCAAGCTTAACGATCGCGTACCCGGGTCCCGGGCCACCCTTCCAGAGCTCAGGTCGACACATAGTCTCCTCGTCCAGAATAGGAGACTTTCTCTTCCCATAGACTGCGATGCTACTTGAGAAGAGAAGGTGCTTCACTCCAGAAGATTTTGCGGCCCCCAGAAGGTTGCAGGTTCCCCTAATATTGTCGTTGAAGAGTTCGGGTAGTGGAAGTCTTCCACGCCAGCTATGCCCGTCCCAATTAATGGCCAAATGATATACCACGTCGACGCCCCGAACAGCTCGCCTAACCAGGCTTCGATCGAACATGCCGCCACGCAAGGGGTCAACACCTAATCCAACAAACTCCAAGTTGGGATCGTCAACATGTTCGAGGCGTCCAGTCTGAACATCGAGAACTCTCACCCGATGTCCTCTTTTCAAGAGTCGACGAACTAGCCTGGAACCGATGAATCCGCTTCCACCCGTGACTAGGGCTTTCATGGCTCAGAACAGATCAGACAAGGTGCAATTTGAATTCGAATCCTTTAATGATGCTATGTACCAGCCACTCCCTGCGAAGGATTTGTGGCTGAACACATAACAGAGCTGACAGCATACTACAATGCAAGGGCTTCAGAATACGAGGAGATCTACCATAGACAGGATCCAGAGCAACAAGCAGAGCTCGCACGGATAGCCAAGCAGCTGGACAAGCTATTTCTTCGACTCGACATAATCGATGTAGCATGCGGCACCGGTTATTGGACCAACATGGTTGCCCCGGACGCCTCCCATGTCACTGGAATAGATCTATCTGAGGAAATGCTGAGCGTTGCTCGCAACGGGACAAGGAACCACAATGTCGAGTACCGTTTGGCGGATGCCTATGATCTGGGACGATGGCCGGCCAAATTCGACGGAGCTCTCGTCAACTTCTGGTTGTCGCATGTACCGAAATCAAAGCTTACAGATTTCCTATCAGGTCTGCACAGTAAGTTGTCCAGGAACAGCATAGTCTTCATGGCTGATAATGTCTATGTGCCAGGCCTCGGCGGAGAACTCTTGGAGGAGGAAGGCAGAGAAGACACGTTCAACCTCAGAACTCTGCGGAACGGCACCACGCACAAAGTAATCAAGAACTACTACGATCGTCACTCGTTGAAGGTGCTCTTTGAACCAAGGTCAAAAGACCTTGACGTCTGGGAGGGAAGGTTCTATTGGACGATAAAGTACGCCGTTCCATAGACCACAATAGAGCTGATCAATCAAGAAGGTGGATACTAGCCTCACGGAAGGGGCGACTGAGCCGTTGTAACTCTCAATCATGTCCGAAATCTGGAATCGAGCTTAGTGATGTCGACTTAGCATGACCAACAGAGTATCTATTGAGATCCATCCTATTGAGGGTAGACACTCGGTGGCTCAGAAGTCGGAATTCATGAAGAGAGCGACGGAAGCGGTGGTGAAGATTCTAAACTGCTCTGCGGAGGAAGTCGTGGTGAGCATCATAGAGTACAGGCCTGAGAACGTGAGCAGGGCGGGGACCCCATTCACTGAGAGAGGCTGAGGATTTGCCCACCGTCACGGTTGATCTCCTCGACTCAAAGGTCACATTGAAACAGAAGCGACTATTGGCAGAATCTCTTACGGAGGTGGTGTCGGAGACTCTCGGCTACCCGAGTGAAAGAGTTACCATAGTCTTCCGAAGATCAGCAAAGAGTGACATTGCTCGCGGAGGGAGACTTGGCTAATCCAGAGCAGCAATGTCCCCGATTTCGGAGTTTCGGCACACAGTTGCTTCAACTGGCTTGAGCGTTCGATTGGAGATTCGTCGGCTCCGGTCCTCCGACTACATGACTGTAATGAGAATTGAGGAATTCGTTCTAGATGAGTATCGTCAGTACCTGAAACGAACACGCGAAAGGGATGAAGTACCGTCAGGGATCCAACCCGCATACTTTGATTACTACGTCAGTACGAAAAGCAGTTTTGCTGCACTAGTTGACGGCGAGGTTGTCGGCTACATTCTCAGTCAGCCAGTGTCTTTCGCTGATGGGGAGAAGAAAATTCTCTGGCTTGATTACGTCGCCGTCCTGCCGGAATTCCGAAGAAGAGGCATCGGAAGCTCACTGCTGTTCAAGGTGGAGAACTGGGCGACGCAACACAGTTGCAACATGCTATACACAGATCTGAACCCCAACAACACTCCCTCCCGAGTCCTCCTCGGTCGAAAGGGCTTCGCGGTGAGGAATTGGATGAAAGCTGTGAAGGAACTCTAGAGCCGGGGTTGAATCTTAAAGGACCGCATTGGACGTCCACTCTCAGGGACGAATTCGCTAGAGTTTTGTTCTACCCAGAATGTCAACGGGAGCGAGACCAGTGGTCATGAATCAACAGCCAGTGTCCCCCCTTGTTCTCCCATACGCCCGTGAACCTGATATCCGATTCGAAGTTCTCGTTGTTCTTCAACCTGTACGAGATATGTCCAGTAGCAGTAGTCAATGCCATACCATCACCGACCACGAGCCTCAAATCGTCATTCAATGTTAGGTCGAGGTTCTCTATTGTGGAAAATGACCTTTCAATACTCTGCCGGTACTGCTCCCAGCCAAGATGAGTCGGACCTAGGTCAAAGAAAACTAGGTCAGGTGCGTTGGAATAGAATTGTGAAGCAGCGCTGGTGTCCTTGGAATTCCATGTAGAACTCCAAGTCTCTACAAGTTCACGAGCCATCCGTTTGAGTAAAGCTACATCCTCGGATCTCTTGGACAAGTTATCTAACCCATCGCAACTGGTCCTGCTCGTTGAGTGCTTTTCCTTATGTTCACCATTATCAGAGTTTTCTGCAAATGATCATCATATGCTCACTCATGCCAACCACCGAAGGATTAGTACAAGTCTTGTAGTGCGTATCCAGCCAGGCCTTCCAAAGCTTTCTGTTCTTCGCGAGTTCATTCACCTTCTCTTCTTGACCTGAGCTCAGCCCTTCGAGCCCCACCGTTTCCAAGACACGCAAATCCTTCTGGTTTTTGAAGGTCATTCTCAGCTCCTCTGGTAGGAAAGTGTGAGTCGCAGTGAATCTGTATTGTCCAAAATAGTCGCCCACATCCCGGAACTTTTTGAAGAAAGGATAGGCGATGTGTTCATTTAGATGCTCAAGGTGCGAGACGATAGCACCTAGTCTGCCAATGACGGAGACGCAGAGGATGCCCCTTCTCTTGGTAACTCGTACGAGTTCTCGTATAGCGCGACTCCTCTCTCGCTTGGTCATTATGTGAGATAATGGTCCCAGGCAGAGTACCGAGTCGAATCTGTTGGCAGCAAACTGTGACAAGTCTTCCACTGAGCCTTTCGTTGTCTCGATCTCACCCTCGAAACCCGCACGGTTCGTCTGGCGTCTAGCGAATTCTAGGCTGGCAGAGGATATGTCCAAGAGAATGACTTTATGTTTCCTTCGGGCAAGTTCTATCGCGTACCTTCCTGGACCCCCACCCGCATCTAGAACCAGACCCTTGCCTGGGAGATACTTATCGAGAAAGTGCAGAGTGGTTTCGAGTTCTAGCCTGCAATACGGATTGGAAACAAGTCTCTTCCATTCACCTACCACATTCTTATTGTAATAACTGGTTACAGACCGCACATGAACATCATCAATCGATACTTGGTCTCCCTGGGGTCTGCTAGACCCATTTCTCCAGAGTCTCTCGCCTCATCTCACGCCCATCTTCCAGGACAGGTTCACGGGGTGGACTTGGGTCCTTCAATAAGTCCTTGAGAACATTAAAGTCTGATGCAAGGACCTCTTTCAGGCTCGCGTCATATAGTGCAGCTGCCGGATGATACATCGGCAGAATTGTAACGTTTCCCTTGGTCTGAGGTTTTCCATGCGCTCTGGTGGCCGAGGATTCCTCGCCCAGCACTGTTGCTATCGCTGGAGTTCCTAGAGGGCAGACTATTCGAGGCTTGACGAGTCTGATCTGTGACATCATATATGGGTTGCATGCTTCAATCTCAGCCTTTCTTGGCGCGCGGTTGTTCGGGGGCCTGCACTTGACAATGTTCGTAATGAATACGTCAGATCTGCTTACCCCAATCGACCCCAATAGTTCTGTTAGAAGTTTGCCAGCAGCCCCTACAAAGGGTCTGCCCTGTTCATCCTCGTTCTGGCCCGGGCCCTCGCCTACGAACATTATCTTGGCGCCTATGGGACCCTCTCCCGGAACAGCATTCTTCCTGCTCTTGTGAAGATCGCACTTAGTGCATGCCATGATCTCCGAATGAACCATGGCTAGTTCGGCTAACCTGTTGTCCCCCAATTGAGATGGGCCTCACTACTTTCTTGAGATGTCTATGTCTCCAGTTGCCGTAAGGGCTCTAAAACAGTTCAGGGTAACCCATTTGCTTGGCTTCCAGAGGTCTTCAACCTCGACCAGCGCCCTTCTCTTCCTCTCTCGGGCCTCCGGCTCGCGAGACCAGTCTCCTTCTAACAGCCACTTCCCATCTGGAGAACGCTTGGATAGGATGAGGTGGACAGCGTCCCTAACCCGCTCATCGTCCCCATATCCCAGTTTTGCGAGGACCCTCAGACCGTGTAGGGCGTCGTAATAGTAGTACATTGGAAAGTGCAGGCTCGTGGCGAATGGTAGGCTGTGCTTCCAGTGATGATGGTCACTTTTGTAGACTCGGTGCATCAACAAGAACTCTGCACCCTGCTCCACGGACCGTTTCATTTTACGCGTCCACTTTGTTTGTGGAATCTCCGAATAGGCCCATAACGGCTCGATGGTAGACATGAAGCTGCTGTGCTTAACCTTCTTCTCGGGATAGTTGCAGTTCCAGCCGCCGTCAACGAGTTGGTGCTCCGGCATCCAATCGATCGCCTTCTTCACCCTCCTGTCTTGTCCATACCCGAACAAGAGCAGGGTCCGGATCATGTTGCCAGTGAGGCAAGGCTCCTCCCAGCGTTTGGCGTTTTTCCCAGGGTGCCGCCTTTGCCAGCGCTTCACCTCCAGAGGGCTGGGACATGTGAAGGCGCCGTTGTCCAGCTGATGGAGGTCTAGAAATTTCTCGCAGGCTCGCTTAACGCCTTCGTCCGGCGTGACCCCCATCTCACCAAGGAGCATCAAGGGCCAAACCGTTGACGTCCACTTGGGAGTGTAGAACGTCTCCTTTGGTGGCCAGTATCCATCCGCTGTCCGAGCCCTGAGAACCTTTCGTACAGGAGAATATTTTCTGATCTCCTCTTGAACCTCCAGGACTTCTCTGCCCTTGGGAGATTTTCCAAGAATGTCACGAAGAGCAAAGAATCGAATAGGAGGGTCTTCCCGCTCCAGGAGCCAATCCAGTCCTATTGGTTTCATCGCACTCAACTCTTCACGGTAGCTAATCAGGTTTCATTCTGTGTACCTTAGTGCTTCTGCTGGTGGAATCCGGGCCGCACGTCGACTGGAACTCACAGTGGTTAGTACTGCCAGTCCGTAGCTGAAGCCGATTATTTCGAGAAGGGATAGCCATGGGATGACGAAGCTGACTCCGGACCCAGGGCTCGTTGCAATAGCATAGCCCAGGTCTATTCCGAGGATTATTCCGATCATTATTCCGAGGAGCGCTACGTAGCTGTTTTCGAGCAGGAAGGAGGCGAGTATCATTCTCTTCCTGAAGCCTATCGCGCGGAGTACACCGATTTCCTTCCGCCGCTCGACAACGGATCTTATCGATATTATTCCCAGACCTGCAATTCCTACCACCAAACCAAGAGCGAGGAAGGCCTCGAAGACTCCGAGAAACGATTGGCCGATCTGTATGAACTGGCCGATTACGACAGCTATGACGGTGGTCGACATGCCCAGTCCAGCGAAATCTCTCTTCATGGTATTCGCAACAGAGGTAGCGTCGGCGCCGGTGACGACCCTCACCAATCCAAACTGTCCCGATCCGACGTGGAAGCTGTCCCAGAGCAATTGACTTGTACCTACGACTCCCCCACTGAACAAGAAACTGCTCATTACGCCTGCAACCGTAACTTTGACAGTGAGTATCGTCTTCTGGTCTGGTGACCAGTAGAGTTGGAGCTGATCTCCTGCCGCTGCGGTTTGAGTCGTAGTCGGAGGCCCGCGCGTGTTTACCTGCCCAGAAGCCCAGACTACATTAGAGGAGTTGGCAGTGACGGCGCTCCACACATCCGTTGGCGTCTTGTAATTACTTGCCACCTGTACCATTTCGAACGTGTTGCTAGTGAAGAAATTGCTCGGGGGAGGAGCGTTTGGATCAGCTCCCACTGCTAACACCGGACCAAGATCCTGTCCAGAGGTTATGTCACGAACGATGACCTCTGTTGTGTTGAACGAAATTACAGCGGCTACATTCTCAGTCAGACTGGGATCGGTACTCAATTGAGTAGCTAGGTTAGTGACGTTTACTAATGTCGAGGCTACGATGTCATATCCGCCCGACTGCTGCGCAACTATTTTGTCGAGTGCGGCACTTTGTTCTGCAGTGAGAAATGCGATCGTCGTCACCGAGAGTAATACTAGGGCGAACATGGCTACGGTGGCTCCGGTTCTGAACCTCTTGTTGCCCGGATAAGAGAGTGCTGTCTTGAAGATGACAGTCAGCCTCTTCCTGCCGCGATAGAAGACATGAAGTATCCTCAGAATCGTGTCCGTGTTGTAGAGCGCAAGAAGGATGGCGCCCGTCACCATGAACATTCCACCGACGATGAGGATCTCCGGCCCAAAACTGTAGTTCTGGATGATGCTGCTATTGAAGGAGAAGGTGGGAACCCCCCACTGGACAAGAAGTGCTATGCCAGTGATGGTGAAGGCGTAGCGGTTCAGGAGAAACCTGGCAAGGACCAGTCCTGCGCCGAAGATTACGAGGCTCGGCCCTACAAGTGCTTCGATCGCAGATTTAGCGGCAAATGAGGCTTGGAAGATGATGACGCCGATTATGGCCAATGCAATCCCGACGAAGAAGAGCTTCGTATACGTTCTGACTCCCTTGGGAGGCTCTGGAATGTCTCTGACTGCTCGGATGATGTTGAGTCTGCTGACCCGCCATGAGGTCAACAGGATGGTGAGATAGGTGATGAAGAGACCTTCCGTAAAGGCCGTGAAGAGGCTGGTTGGAGTGAACGTGAAACTGTCAAGCACTTGGGCGAGACTAACGGGGAAGAAATTGCTGATAATTTTTCCGAATGCGTAGAGTATCCCGTATGCTACTCCGATGCCGACGAAGATTCCGATTAGAGAAGCGCCGGCAGCATAGAGGGTTCCTTCGAAGAGAAACAGCTTGGTCAGCTGACCTCTCTTCATGCCCACAGCGCGGGCCATGCCCATCTCTGACTTGCGCTCTTCGGCCAGCATGATGAACATGTTAATGATCAGCACAACGCCCGCTAGGATTGTGATAGTACTGAGAACGGAGAATAGATTCGATAGGCTCTGAGCCCCAGTAGTGGCGCTGTTGACTGAGGCCATCTTCGCTCCGTAGGCGCAGAGAAATGTCGTAGAGTTACCGGGCGTGTTGGGGCTGGTCTTGCAAGCGAAGCTTGGTGGGGGATTCTGGATGCTGTTGAGCGTCTGGTTGGCTACTAATCCTACAGTGGACGTGTACTGGATGGAGCCGCGCAGTCCGCCAGTGTTTGTTATCGCAACATAGTTCACCGAGCCTGGATGGACTGTGAGGATTTGGGCCGTGTTCATGGATACGAAGATATTGTCTCCCTGAGAGAAATCGCCCCTCGCATCAGAGACGGCGATACCAACGATGCCAACCGAAACGGACAATGTCCGGTTCGCGGGTAAGAGTATCTTCAGCTGGTCCCCAACTGTGGCGTTAAGGTCTCGCGCGGCTCTGTCGTTAATAATTGCCTGATTGTCTGAGATGCTGGATTGGATTACGGATCCGTCACTTGCGTGAAAGTCGCCGAGAACCTGAGATGCATTGCTGTAAGTCCCGATTAGTGTGACTTGGGATTGAATGACACCATTGGCCATGTCGACCGCAGTGACAGCACTCAGAATCTCGGGCGTAACGCCTCGAAGGTATGGGCTAGAAGTTGAGCTACTGGAGAGGTCCTGATAGAGCCTGTGGGCGATACTAGTGTTGAAGAATTGGAATCCGGTTGTGGTCTGAGTGTAGACGACTTCGTCGGCGTAGCCATAGCCGTTGTAAGCGCCCCTTGTGAACAGGTTGCTGAGAGTGTCTCCCGTGACGAGAGATCCGGATATCATTGCGGTGCCGATCATTAGCCCTGCGATGACGATAGCCATGTTGGTCTTTCTACGGGTGAAGTTTCTGAGACTCATCTTGACTGTGATTCTGTCTCTCGACATCATACCGAGGGTGATGAGGGCGAGCACGCCGACACCATAGGCCTCGAGACTCGTCAATGAGCCGCCGGAGAGCGGGCTGAAGATGGTGATCCAGAATATCAGCGCAATGAATCCCGCAATCAGCGGTGACACTGACCTCAGTCGAAGTGATACACGTCCAAGCCTTCCTGCGGGTTTTGCGGTCGATGCCTTGTAGGCGAGGAAAGCGCAGCCTGTGGCGGCAAGGACAAGGCCAATGATTTGTTTGTAGAGTAGTGAGCTGTTATTCGCGACGTATTGTTGCAGGTAGATGTTGTTCTGGTAATCTAGAATGAGGGCTAGAAGTTCTCCGAGCGCGATTATCAGAACAAGAACTGTAAGACCCACGAGGATGGATCTCGAACGAGACGCGCTCACACGCACAGCCTCTCCGCACTAACTAGCTGTGATCGCGGGTTTGACTTCTCTCTCGATCTGGCCGTTCCGCATGTGAATAATCCGGTCCGTCTGCTGAGCAATCTGAGGATCATGACTGACCAAGACCAGGGTCAGGCCGTACTGCTGGTTCAGGCTGCGTAGAAGCTTGATGATCTCCTGAGAATTCTCCGAGTCCAAATTTCCGGTCGGCTCATCAGCCCATACAATAGCCGGCTTGTTCACCAACGCCCGCGCGATAGTAACCCGCTGCTGTTGTCCGCCGCTGAGCTCCATCGGCTTATGCGACCTCCATTCGCCCAGGCCAACCATCTTCAGCACGTCCAGGCTTGTGGCGTGAGCCTCCGACTCGGAGACGCCAGCTAGCAGTAATGGGAGTTCAACGTTCTCCTGCGCGGTGAGGACCGGGAGCAGGTTGTAGGCTTGAAAGATGAAACCCATCCTCTTAGCCCGAAACTCGGACTTCTGATCATCAGACATCTTGGCCAAGTCCACCCCCTCAACAGTCACCTTGCCTTTTGAGAGCTCGTCGAGGCCTGAGAAGCAGTTGAGTAGGGTTGTCTTGCCGCAGCCTGAGGGTCCCATGACCGCGATCATCTCGCCCCGCTTTACTCCCATGTTGACGCCCCTTAGTGCTTCAACTCTGACGGAGCCTGTCTGGTAGACCTTCCAGGCATTCTCCACCTCAACTATGAAAGGGCTGGGCGTTTGGCTCGACATGTGTCGCGGTGCAACCGGGCGAAAAGCCCAGTTTATTATGATTGCGAAATTCTCTCCCGAGTCCTGGACGGTCCGTCGAATGGCTCTCCGTGGAAAAGCTCTAACTGTGTCTGATTGGAGGCGTAGGAGGCGATGTCGTCAGCAGTCGAGCAGCGTGCTTCTCAGGAACAAGTCTATCCTGAACCAACCGTTGGCGCGTTGATTGTGAACCCGGAAGGGAAGATACTACTGGCCAAGTCGCACAAATGGTTCAACAAGTACACACTCCCGGGCGGACACATTGAAGTCGGGGAGACTATGAAGGAGGCGGTGATGCGCGAGGTCAGGGAGGAGGTCGGGCTTGATGTGGAGGTTGTCGAGTTCCTTCTTATGCAGGAGGCGATCTTTGCCAAGGAGTTCTGGAAGAAGAAGCATTTCATCTTCTTCGACTTCTTCTGCAAGGTCGGTGACCAACAGGTGAAGCTCGACCATGACGAACTACAGGACTACGTCTGGGTATATCCTGGCGCGGCGTTCAACCGGAATCTCGACTCTTTTACATGGAAGACTGTAGCGAAGTATCTTCAGAGACGATGAACCAACTAAGAATAGAACTGTCGCAAATCTTTGTGAGAGAAGACTATTAGCCGATGTTCACTTTCCACCTCGAAGGCTGACGAGATGCTCACTGGGAAATGGGTTGTCCTCCGAGCTCTTGAGAGAGACGATCTCAAATTGATTCACAAGTGGCAGAATGATGAGGAGGTCATGCGACTGGCAAGGTCCCAGCCTGATCACGCGATCTCAATGGAAGCCTTGGCCGCTGAGCTTGAAAAGAACCTGAAGGGCGAGGACGCGACAACGCGAAGGTTTGGCATTGAGGAAAAATCGAGTGAGAAACTGATCGGATGGTGTTCGATATCCTACAGCAGTTGGGCCAAAAGGTATACGAGCGCTGACATTGGACTAGCTATAGGAGAGAAGGATCGTTGGCGAAAGGGATACGGGACTGAAATAGTCAGTCTCCTCTTGAAAGAGGCCTTCGAGCAGTTGAACCTTCATCGGGTAGGCTGGTGGACCTATGCT
>MNDT01000058.1 GCA_001915065.1 archaeon 13_2_20CM_2_53_6
CACTCTCTCACACCGTAACGATCGGGGTAATAGTCCAGCCTGTCCCGGCCGATCTCACGAAGACGGTGTCCTCCGAGTCGGACATCGCCCCCGAGAGCCAGCAGCACACCTTCCGAGACCCAAGAGGCCTCCAAGGCTACTACGTGTTCTACCGTCAGACCGTATCAGGCAACGACAGGTGCTACTATGCCTACTCGGCCGACGGCCTGTCCTGGACAGTTAACCAGACCATCAGCGACATAGCCTCCTACTCGGGCATGAACAGCTGCTCAGTAGCCTATCGCGAAGACCCTGCCAACAGTAGGCTGGTGGTATACATCGTCTTCACAAAGCCTGACACGATAACAGGAACTACCCACAGCATACGCTTCGCGGTAGGCTTCATACCAGACAACACCATTGCCATCAGCTGGCTGAGTTCCGGTCTCGTCCGGGCAGCCTCCTCCACAGAGCAGATGGCCTACGCCATCATAGCCCGGGCCGGCGACGGCTACCTCCATGTTGCAGCCGCGTACGTGGTCGACAATGCAGGGTCCAATAGCGATCGCCAGACTGTGATAGTCTGCTCCAGCAACACTCCTGATCCCTTCGCAAATCCAGCATGGACCTGCTCGGACCCGAACAGCAGCTTCCCGTTTGCGGGAACCACGATCGCCAACGTGACCAGACCTACATACATGCCTCAGGTGATATCCGGCTTATCGGGCCATGACGTGTTGATTATCGCCGGCCCATGTAAGGGTAACGAGTATCTCACATGCTCGGCTATCGATAGTGCGGAGCAGAGCAGGATCCTCGATTGGGACGGCATAGCCCAGACCTGGGGCAGTCTGGCCAGCTTCACCCCCTCCCCCGGCTCTCCCGCAGACAGGAGAAGCGCAACAATCAACCCGGTCACAGGCAGAGTCCACTATGCCTACCAGGACAGCACCGCAAGCTATCTTAGCAGGTATCTCGACAGCCCATACAGCAGCTGGTCTGCGACCTCCACAATAACAAGCATAACAGGTAACAGCCCCGCCGGTCTCCACTTGAGCCTCGTGACCGGAAGCTCAAGCCAGACTCTCATTGCATTCTACGTCCTACCCATCAGCGGAGGCATATACAGCAAAAACTCGACAGACAGCCAGCTCTGGGGAGCCCAGCAGACAGAGCTGACAAACTCCACATACAAGTTCAAAGTCGTCTCGAGCCAGAGCCTCGTCGACGGCACCCGGGCCAACACCATCCCCTACGTCTGGATCGTGAGCGCAAAGGTCACCGAACTCTGGTTCAAGACCCACACAATCTCCTCATCTTCCGGACTTTTGCTGTCGGTGACGCCGATCTCGAACTCTACGTCTCCCGGAGGTGTAATAGCCACCGTTATCCTGTTCGTCGCGGCATCAACTACAATTATCTCTGCGGTCACTGGAAGGAGATTGGACTTTAGCCATCGGAGGAGGTCGAAGAATGTAAGCCGAACGGCTGCCCACCGCCCATTCTCAAGATTCCATGAGCAAACTACTTTTTCTCCTCGGGAGATGAATCCTCCGTTCATCTGTGGCCGCCAGATAATTGGACGCTAAACCTAAACCGATCCGGTCCAAGCTAGGGCCAACCTATACCAGTGCACTCACAAACCGGTAGCTACTCAGGAACTCGCTCCATGAAGGAGTCTGGTTCTCCTCCCAGGCATCCGGGCAACTCTTCGAAGAGATGCATCCCGAAGCCGTCCAAGCTAGGTGAGAACAGATTGCGGCCAGAATACAGCGGCCACATCTTCGAAGGACAGGTCCCTCCAGTCCCTAAGCGAGCGAGCAGTCCAATCTCAGAGGAAGACCGGTCGAGGTCTCGTACTAGGACACTGTTGAGTGTCGTGCTCATATTACTCGTGGTGGCAGGCGCAATCAATGGAGCCCTATTTTCTTCGCCCAGTACCCGCCGAGAGTCAGGGGTACCCCCAGGAGCCCAATTCGCCTACATAGTCACAATCCTAATGGAGAACAATGGGGTGTGCAATGTTCTCACTTCATGCGGAGGGGCTGCACCATACCTGACGTCTCTCTCGCAGAATTATTCCCTGGCCGGCAGCTGTCAGAGCAATAGTGCATGCTCAAGCGGCGGATATACGGCAGTCGACCATCCAAGCTTACCAAACTATCTGTCCCTATTCTCGGGACTCGCTGGTGACTGTCGCAACGGGGGAGACACAACTGGAGGCTGTATGCCTAGCGGCGGCGACAGTACGTCCGACTGCACCCCAAGCATCTCTTGCACCATGAGCGGCACAGTCAACATAGTCGACAGAATAGAGGCCGCAGGCCTAACCTGGAAGGCTTGGGCCGAGGACCTGCCGTCCTCAAACCCGTGCACCGGCACTGACGCCTATCCAGGCTTCTCTACAGTCAGACACTTCCCGTTCTTCTACTATACAGACATAACGCTGAGCAAGACGAGATGCGCGAAGACTCTCCACGCATCCGCACCCGATGATTCAGAGCTCATCAATGCTCTAGGAAGTACTGCTACGGCTGCGAACTTCATGTGGCTCACCCCAAACGACTGTGACAACATGCACAGCTGCACAGTATCGACTGGTGACAACTATCTGAAAAGCCTCATTCCCCGCATCCTCAACAGCTACATCTTCAAGACCCAGAAGGCAGCCCTCTTCATCGTCTTCGACGAAGGCGAAAGCTCCTATCCCAACGACTACACTTATGCGATGTGGGCTGGCCCAGTCGTCAGACCGGGCTATGTCGCGACAAACGGGTACAATCACTACTCGTTCCTGAAGACGCTGGAGACGGTCTGGAACCTGCCCCCGCTCCAGTCCACCGACAGCGCCGCATCACCCATGACAGAATTCTTCCTACAAAACAGTATCACCCCTCCACCCACAGGATGGGGAGGCGTATTTCTGTCGGAGGCCGACACATTCACGCGGAGCAACCCCTCCAGCGAAGTATTTCCAGGAGAAAAGGCAAGCGACATGGAGATGACTGCCTCAAGGATCGTAGCCCTCGAATACAATTCTATGAGGGTCCAGTTCTCCTCACAGTGCCCCGGGACGCAACAGGAGGATGGCCCGTACAGCTATGCCTGGCTCCGCCGGGCCGTGGCCGTGGCACAACATTTCAACCTCTGGCTGATAGTCGACTACCATGGATACAACAACCTCTCAACCGGATCATCCAATGTCGAATGCTGGCTCAGCTTCTGGAAGCCTGTCGTAGAGAACTTTACCAGAGCATATCCGCGCATGATCTGGGAGCCCATCAACGAACCATGCGGGCCCTGTTTTGGGACCGCGGGAACACTCAGCCTCGATTCTCTTTCGGCGAATTATCAATCATGGATAGACCAGGCGAGGAGCCTGAGCGATGCGCACTGGATAATTGTCCAGAACCTCTGCAGCTACAGCTGCAGCTACGGGCTGACAAGCCAGTGGCAGGGCTACCCGACCGTCACGGACTCGCAGAAAAGAGTCCTCATCAGTCTGCACAGCTATTTCTTCTATGATGGCTGCACTACAGGCTGGTACGGAACCTGCGCATGGACAAACAGCACCGCCGCATCAATCGCCAGCACCTATTATCAAAACGTACTTCATGGTATGCGCACGACTGGCTGGCCGGTTCTGAATTCCGAGGGAGGTGCGTCATATTTCAGTGAGGCAGCATGCACATCACCAAGCTGTACACCACCCGATACTCGTCTCGTAGGCGACGCTGGATATGCGGGAGCAAGCTTCTATTTCATAAATGCCCTCACCTCAGACTATGATGCATCCGGCCACGGGATTGGCTGGGCATGGTGGCCGACAGGCGACTGGACCAACAGTCCATGTCCAACCACTTCTAGTGGCGGTGGGTGTCTTTACGGCGCATTGAGCGCCAATATGGGAAGTGCAGGGAGTGTCCCAGGCTGGGGAATTCTTCTCAGGCTGCCAGTATCGCTTTCTCTAACAAGTGATTTCTCAGCCAACTCATCCGCATCAAATTCGCCAGAGCACGCTACTACAGACGGATTCCCCAGCAGGGGCCAGCTAATATATCGAACTCTCCCACCTGCAGATATCTAATTGAATCCTAGTCCATTCAACGCTCAACAAATCTGCTCAAGATACCTTGGTGTTTTTATGTTGCGTTTCAAGTCACACTAGAACAAGATTGGAATTGGTCCAGTTCATGGCTCACGGTGGTGTGGCACTGCGTGAGCCCATTGACGCTTTTCGGCACTTTATCATGTCGGATCGATAGTTGTACGGGATGAAGGTAGTACAGAAGGACCATCGATGGAAAAGAACTCCTACGTCTCGATAACGCTCGCTGCTACTACTCTAGAGAATCTTGGCGTTCTCAAAGACCTCGCTGAATTTTGGAAGATCCCTTACAACATTCATCCTGGAAGTGAGCAGGTTCGATTCTTGGTATCCTCAGGAATCCCGAGCGAGGACCAGAACACCCAGAAGAGTCCAACCATAATAATACCCTCAGGGAACGAGGAGTGTCGGAAAATTTGTCGCCAGCACGGTCTCCAACTCGAGGAGAAGGAGGAGAACGTTCGACTCCCCATAGCACCGGAAACCTTCACAAGCCTCAAGACCAGAGTGAGAGAATTTCAGGGGGCCCAGCTAACTCCCGTTCTAGCCACGGATCGAATCACAATCCTCAACAAGCTCAAAGGGACAGAATCATACCTCCTCTCCTTAGACATCGTCGGTGAATATACAAACCGTATTCGGGAAGGTCTTGAAGACCCTGTCTCCGCAAGGTTCCGCCTCGTCTCATTACTGCCTATACCTTACAGCGTAATCCCCGAGGCCTTGAGAAACTGGTCTCTAAGACGGGCCTACTCGACCGCGGGAGAGAATGAGGAGAATGGCCCCATAGAATGCCTTCGAACCATCTTCCTCGCGTCAATCGTACTGGCTTCCAAGCGTCCAATTCCGAGAATCGCGTTCTGGAGGCAGGGAAAGAGGTTCGTTATGACAGTGACCCATGATGTCGAGTCAAAGAAGGGACTTGAACAGGGAACAGAAAGCCTTCTTGAGGTGGAGAAGAAGCTGGACATACGATCTACCTGGAATCTTCCAAGCGAACGCTATCCAATATCGGACGAGTCCCTGCATCGACTAGCCGTCGCGGGCGACATTGGGGCGCATGATACGCGCCACGACGGAAGACTCGTTCTCGACTCGTTCGACGACATGGTAAACCGAGTCGTCCAGTGTAAGGAGAAGCTCGAGTCGAGCGGAGATACCATAGTCGTGGGATTCCGTTCTCCATTACTTCAGCATAGTACAAAGCTGCTGGCTGCGATCAGAAAGGCAGGATACGAATTTGACTCATCGATACCATCTTGGGAAGCACTGTCGCCCACCTCGCTCAAGCCCCATGGAATAGGCACGGTCTTCCCGCTAGAGGTTGACGGGATGGTCGAGATCCCCGTTTCTCTCCCCCAGGATCATCAGCTTCTGCGAATCCAGACGCTTAGCCCTAGTGAAGCTGTAGAGCAGCTCCTGAGCCTGTCGAGGTGGATCCGTGGGATCGGAGGAGTCTGCGTTGTCCTCGTCCATCCCGACTACGAATTTGGGAACCGGGAGCACCAACTTGAGTACACGAGACTCCTAGGCGAGTTTCGGAAAGACCCTGAATGCGACATCATGACTCTGAAGGGAGTTGCCGACTGGTGGAGAAAGAGGAGAAGTACCTTTGTCGATATTTCAAACGGTTCGGCAAGGATCCGATCGCTCGGCAACAATCTCGACCTTGGGGGGCTTGACTTGGAAATCGTTGTTGGATATGCCAGTAGTGGGTTCGAGACTACCAGGATCAAGACATCAATGGGTGATGATTTGAGATTAGGACTGGAGAATGTGACTGGAGGCCAATAGTTTGGCGATACTTCTCATCCTCTTCTATGCGGTCTGGCTTACGATCGTAATCGTCTATACGGTCGCCTTTGCCATTCTGTTATCCGCACCGGCCGGGAGCAGATCCGAGAGTGAGAACGAGTTCTTCCCCACCGTGTCCCTGGTGATCCCAACATACAACGAAGGTCAGATTATAGGTCGGAAACTAGAGAATATTCTGGAGTTAGATTATCCGAGAGACAAGCTTGATGTCTTGGTAGTAGACAGCGCTTCTAGTGACGATACGAAGGACACTGTCCGAAGATTTGCCAATCGGAGCCATGAACTAGTCAACATTAACTTGATCGAACAGCCCAGCCGTCAGGGCAAGAGTTCAGCAATTAACGAAGCCTTGCGCAGCTCAAGTGCAGAAGTATTCGCGCTGACCGATGCGGACGTTGTCGTTCGGCCAGACGCTTTGAAGCGACTGGTGAAGCGGCTGGCTCAAGGAACAACTGGCGCTGCTTCAGGAGTCGAAGTGCCCGTGGGTGGACGGGGCCTGCTGTTTCAGATCGAATCAGGTTACAGGATCGTCTATACCGCCGTAAGAATGGCGGAGGCTAGTCTCGACACGCCCCTCATGTGTGAGAGCGAATTCTCAGTCTATGCCAAGGATTCGATCCAGCTCTTGAAACCAGGATGCATGTGCGACGACCTCGAACTTACCGTCATGGTTAGATCCCACAACCGAAAAGGCGCTTATGTCCTAGGCGTCCCGTTCTTTGAGCAAGAAGCGAACAGACTCAGACCAAAGCTCCTCCACAAGTATAGAAGAAGCATGGCGAACCAACACGGAATAGTCCGGAACAGGAGAGTGCTACTCAACAGAACATTCGGCAAGTATGGGACACTAATATTCCCGTTCGAGTTCTTCGTCAATGTCATCTCGCCTCTGCTAGTAGTAGCTGCCTCTGGCCTTTTCATCGGATCCATACTAGCCTCACCCTTCGATGCACCAATTGAAGCACTCGTAGTGCTTCTCTCTGGAGTGCCCAGTCTGCTCCTGTTGCGTCAGCTGACCCGAAAACACTTGACCCCAGAAATCCTCAAGGATCAAAGGAGGCTATCATGGCTACTAGGGACTGTCGCGTTCTTTGGCTTCCAGCTAGTCCTCGCTGTAAGTCTGGTCCGTCTCGGTCTGTGGGGACCCAAACTTCAATGGTCCCAAATATCTGAGACCAGAGCTCCGATTCAGAACGAGATCCAGATACAATCTAAGTAGGCAGTCAGAGTTGAAGAGCACGAATGGAAGTGAAGACTCTACTCGAACCGATTGGTCACGCCCTATCGCCAAGATACTATTCGGCAAAGATAATGCCGGCATACTTGTAAGCTCCGAGGCTGAACTAGAATCCTTGCTGGAACAAGCGAAGGCTAACAAAGCAAGTGCCAGGATCCTTCCCAAGACAGAGACTCGCGACACCGCCACTCGAACCCGGTTGGAGACAGCACGGGCGGAAGCAGGAAACCGTCTCCAAGATGCAATGCAACTGCTGAATCAGACCCAGAAGCTCTGCCTAGACGCAAACATCCCCTATGCTGTAATCAAATCATTGGACGCTGTTCCGGACATTGGCCATGACGTAGACCTTCTGGTGGGAAAGAATCTTCAGAGCATCCGGTCGAGACTCTTGGAGAGGTTCCAGTGCGAAACTGTTACACTGACATTCTGCGACAGGCACGCCGGCAAGTTCAGCACCTTCGTTCGAGGCTTTGACTCAGACTTTGAGCTCTATACCCGAGTCAGTCAACTCGGCGAAGAATACTATCCAGAAGAACATGTTCTGCACAGGCGGGAAGAAGAGAGCGTGCTTGGATCCAAAACATACCTCTGCTCCCAAGAAGATCGACTTCTCATAACTTGCATCCACACCCTCTACAGACACGGCAAGATCCGCCTCTCCGATCTTAAGGTCGCCTACGACGCACTCAACTCACGCCTAGATTCGGACATTGTCCTAGGCACTGTTGAATCCGCAGGCATACAGAGAGGATTCGCATTCTTTCTCAGGATTCTCGAAATGATGGGTCAAGAGATTCTAGGTAAAGACCTCGTACCTCGCGAGTTCAAAGACTACACTGATAGGGTTCTGTACCGAGACGCAATCCTGAAACTACTACTAAGACGGATCCGGCCGCGCTTCCCCCTGAGAGTTCCCATTACGCTGGTTCTACTTCTCTTTCTCCACAAAGCAGCCGCTGACCTCGCCCGCAACAAGATAGGAAGCTGTCTCCGATCGTCTCTGGCACCGGTCTTGTTGATCATGGACAAGTCGATACCCCTCAGACTCCAAAAGGCCATTTCAGTGAGAATATGGTGAGGAACGCCCACCACCTCGGCGAAGACATATGACAAGACTGGCAATATTCTTCCTCGACGCGATCCGGTTCCAAGACATCAGTCCAGGCAACACTCCCTTCCTCTACAAGATGACCTCCCAGGGGATAAGCGGACCTTTGAAAACACTCTTAGCCTATGAAGGCTTGGCCGCCACCTTGTTCACAGGGATATTTCCCTCTGAACACGGGATCTGGACGAGATATTACAGGGACCCTGCAAGAAGCCCCTTCAAGTGGATCGGACCTCTCGCACCGGTCCTCGACAAGATCGACACATCCTCTCCCCGAGCAACCAAGCCCCTCAGATATGGCCTCATGCGCGTCTCCAACAGGCTCGCTGGAATATCCTATTTCCCAGGCGTCGACGAAGTCCCTCTAAGACAGCTTGCCAACATGAACGTATCTCTCAAGCGGAACCTCTTCGAGCCCAGATGTTTCGGAGAGATCCCCTCTCTCTTCGATATATTACGAAGCAACAATCTATCCTTCCACTATTTTGACCACGGTCTCTTTGACTCGGACACTAATGTGATGCGACGAGCCGTCTCATCCAACCCGAGAAATGACGTGGCGGTCATCCGCCTCGTGGACCTAGACACGGCCTCCCACGAATACGGCCTCGGAACGCCGTCAATGCTACGGTCGCTGAAACAGACAGATTCCCTGGTGGGCCTTCTAGTAGCAGAATTCCGCAAAAAGTCTCCTGACATATCGGTATTATGCTTCGCGGATCATGGAATGATCCCCGTGAAGAACATAGTCAACGTGGAGGAATATCTGAGAAGGGCTGCGTTTCACAAGTCAAAGGACCTTGGAATGTTCCTAGACTCAACTATGGCCAGGTTCTGGGGAGACTCTGAGAGTCTACACGAGCTAGAGACTATTCTGGATCGATCGGAGTCTGGTAGAGTACTCTCCGAGGAGGACCTTGCCCACTACCACATCCCATCCTCATCATCTTGGGGCGACCTGATCTTCCTGACAAAGCCAGGTCTAGTCATTTCGCCGAACTTCTTTGACAGGAATGGAACGGTCAAAGCCATGCATGGCTACGACCCGGCCACACCAGGACTTGACACGATAGCCATCCTCGATTCCCCCCGGAAGAACGGACCCGTGAACCTTCAACAGATCAGAATGATCGACATACTGCCCACCGCACTAGAGATTCTGGGCCTCAGGATGCCCTCGCACTGCGTCGGAACTTCTATGCTCAACATGTGAACATGGTAATGACACAGGTAATGGATGATATTCGGACCGCCCCCCAGGAAGGCCATAGGAGGTCTGGCTTCCTCATCACGTTCAGCGGAGTAGATGGATCAGGCAAGTCCAGCCAGGTCGTGTCCCTCCAGAGGACGCTGTCTCTCCGAGGCATCCCAGCAGTGAGGGCCTGGGGAGGAAACAAGCCAACGCTCTCATACCCTTTCCTTGCCCTGATTAGGCTCCTAGGCTATACCCAGAGGAAAAGAATACAGGGACTCGTCTTTGTCCAACGGGACATTTCAAGAAACCGAGCGATATCACGTCTCTGGCCAATCATCTTGGCCCTAGACTTTGTGCCGAAGGCCCTGGTATCTGTCACCATTCCCCTTCACCGACGAAAGGTTGTAATCTGCGATAGGTATGTCTACGACTTCATAGCAGAACTGTCGCAAGAAAGGCTACTAGGCATTAGAGGCCGAAGGATTCTGCTCGGTCTTCTGCCCAGGCCAAACCTGGCGTTTCTTATGGATGTCGACGTGGAACTGGCGTGGAAGAGAGCACTGATCCCAGGCCGGGCTCGGGAACAACCCATCTATGATCTCTCGGGAAGACGAAGAACCTACCTACAACTCAGCAAACAATTCAGAATGGTGGTGGTAGACGGCGGCAAAGACGCCGCCTACAACCGGTCATTGGTTCTCGATAGGACACTTGACGAACTCGCAATGTCGGGACTCTACACGAGGTGAAGACTGATGCAGATCGCCGTCCTTGGGAGGAGCGTGCAACCGCCCTGGAACGAGGCGGTGAAAAACATGGCCTACGAACTGTCCAGACAACTAGCAAGCATGGGCCATACTGTCCGCTTGCTCACGACCCGGGGTGAAGGGGTGACGATCGAGGACGACATCGAACTGCGTCCACTTGCCTCGGGCAGGTTCGGAAAAACAGCGCTCAGAGCATTGCTCGAGTTGGAGAAAGAGGGAAAGATCGATCTAATTCATGTTCAGAACCTGATCATCCACCGATCACTCGCCCCTATGTTATGGACTCTCAGGAGAAAGTCCAAGCTTCCCATCGTAGCCTATTGCTGCCAGCTACCTTCTCTCTCGGTCTCTCATTGGTTCCAAGTACTCAGAACAGACCCTTGGGAGGCTATCTCGACAAAGCTTGGAATGATTGCCCCCGCTAGCGCAACAAACTGGGCACTGCGGAGGGTCAGCCAGATAGTTGCTTCTAGCAGATTCGTCAAAAGCAGGCTGGAACCATCGAAACCTGCGAGAGAGATACGAGTGGTCCCCCCATTCGTAAGAACTGACTGGCTGACGGCAAAGGCAGAGACACCATTAGCCCGAGAAGACCCGCCCAGGATTCTCTACCTGGGCAGCCACAAAGCCTTGAGAGGCGAAGAGGATTTCCTGCGAATGCTGGCAATCGTTAAACAAGACATCAGAGGAGTGAAGGGAGTTGCAGTCACAAATTTTCCGATACCTGAAAGAATTCGCAATCTCTCAAAGACGCTCGGACTTGACGACTCCATCAAATTTCTCTCCCGAAACATAGATCTCGACATTCCAGGGCTAATACAGGCGAGCAGCCTCTACGTCTCAACCAGCCTAAGCCCAATTGGATCCATCGACCCTCCACTGACCCTGATAGAATCCCAGATCCTCGGAACCCCCGTACTTTCCTATGATACCGGAGGAATAAGCGAGGTAGTTGACGAGAAACGACTTGTCAGGTACAAGGATTACGCTGGACTCGCCAAACTTGCCACTGAAACCCTCAGGCGAAACGAGACCAGGAACCCTCGACTTGACCTCCTCTCAACATTCGGATCGGAGGCTGCCGCGAAGAATTTCGAGGCGATCTATCGGAGCCTGTCATAAAGTGGTATACGCATGACCAGCGAGACCGCCGCACCTCACAGCCAAGCCGAACCGCCCCTTCGAGATGCAGAGCCTCCGAAGGACATGCCCTTCGTGTCTGTAGCCATCATCACGTTGAATAGCAGATCCACAGTCCAACAATGCCTCCAAGCCCTCACTAGCCTAGACTATCCAAAGGATAGATATGAGATCGTAATCGTAGACGGAGGATCAACTGATGGCACTACTGACCTACTCCGAAGATTCCCCGTTAGAGTAGTCTTAGATAAGCGGAGAAACAGGGGAATGGCGCGAAACACTGCGATCAACAACTGTAAGGGGAAGATAGTTGCCTTTACCGACGCGGACTGTATCCCTCTGAGGTCTTGGCTCACTGACCACGTCTCGATACACGGAGACCCTCACGTCCTAGTAGCGGCCGGGTCAGTATTGCAGGGCGGGGACCTGGGCCTTCCCACAACGATATATCATGAGACCTATTTCGCGACCCAGTCTCCCCATACTCCCCGAAGAAAAACTTGGGAGATTGCTAGTGCCAACGCCAGCTTCAAAGCATCAACCTTCTCAACTGTCGGTCCCTTCCCGGAACTCGATCGGGGCGAAGAGAGCCTCCTGTCGTGGAGAGTGATCCAAGCAGGCTTCGAAGTTGTCTTCGACCCCTCTCCGAAGGTAATCCACATCCACCCACGGATGAGTTATAGATCATTATTTGGGAGGAGCTGGGACGAGGGATACTCTGACCGATGTCTTCAATCCGCCTTCGGAGAAAACCCTCCCTTCCACCTCCCGCGAAGCTTCGCCGCGGTGCTTGCACTCTCCCCCTCTCTATCCATTGCCAGGGCGGGAAAGTACTTCGTAAAACTCTTGCTTGGAGGATACAATAACATTAGCACTCTCATCTCGATCCCAATCTTGCTTGCTACATCATTCTACTGGCTTCACGGCTACATGACCGCTTCAAGGCACGGAGGAATGCAGAGCCACGCAAGATAGACTGTTAGCATCCAGTCTCGCTGGAACCTTGCCCTGGGTACTTCTACTGGTGGGAGCGCTTATCTTTCATGTGAGCCTCTACTCTCTGTCAACGGCCAGTCCTTTCCCCTTGGGCGTGCTGACCGCTGGAATATTTCTCCTAGCCACCAGCGTAACCCTCTTTATGGTACAATTGTTCAGAGCTGGGCCCGAACTCCCCAGGACACAGCGGAATCTCCACACATTCTACCTGCTCGGCCTGTCTTTGACACTATCATTCACGAGACTCTCAAGATACGCTGGTTTCAACGGATTCGATCTCATAGCCGAGGGATCGGTATTGCAACACACTCTAAGCGCCGGATTCTGGGACCCGAGGCTCGGAGATGTTTCCAACTATCAGTCTAGCCTAGCAATTACTATCCTTCCGACACTCACCGCCGGGACCATAGGCGTCCCAGGCCTGACAGTCTTCCTGTTCCAAACCTTCTTCCTCACCGCTCTCCTTCCGATGGCCGTTCATCCTATTATCAACCGGCTCACGGGAAATTTCAAGCTGGCAACCTTCTCTAGTCTTTTGTTCGTGCAGAACTGGTTCTTCTACGGGCAGCACCTGATTGGAAAGACTGCCCCTGCTCTTTTCCTTGGAGTACTGGCCTTCTACTGTTTGACTCAATACAGGAGAAGCTTCCAGTCTTTGGGAGTTCTCCTAAGCCTCGGAGTCGTCATGTCTCATTACACGATAGCTCTCTTCGAGTTGTTTCTCTTATTCTCCTATCTCGCAATTTCGGGGATTATCGTCCCGGTGTTCAACCGTCTCTCACCGCTAAGAATCACCCCTTCGAGAACCAGACTTGCGCCCATAGCTGCCTCAGTCACGCTCATCATAGCGTGGCTCGCCTTCGCCGCTCCTCTCATACTGCCCAGCGCCGTCTCCTCGGTAGAACAATCCCTGAGCTCAATTAGTCAACTAGCTTCAGGACAGGGGAGGCCCGGACTTTCCCTTGCGACGTCAAGCCCCGCGGGTCCAATAGTAACCGGCTGGTTCGACCTTCAGAATCTACTAGTCGGCCTCGGAGGATTATACATGCTGTACCAGTATAGGAGGGGACTCATACGAGAAAATCTTGCCACATGGACCCTAGCAGGACTAGCTCTCATAATCCTCCTCGTCGCCTGGACGGTTCTACCGGTCCTGTCTGTCAGCGTTGAGCCCACGAGAATATTGCAAATGGCTCTGCCCTTTACTATTATTTTCCTGGGCGTGCTGTTGCTGAGAATCGCAAGACCCTCGTCAAAGCTGGCCCTCGCAGCAGTAATCACGCTGTTATTGCTGATGCTACCGATGAACTTGATGATAGCCAACCAGGAAAGGAACCCTCTATATCACACGGCTGACAGTCTTCCACTGGACAAGAGAGTGGACGATGATTCTTCTCTGATTCCCAGCTACTCTAACTATGCCGTCATCATCTGGGCCAACAACTACCTTCCCTCGGATAAGCCAGTGGGGGTGGACTCATTGGGCAGGTACGCCTTCATCACTTCTCTTCCGTCTCCGCCTAGGCTAAACTTTAGCCAAGAAATATTGCCACCTTACTGTTTCAACCGCTACTCTATCCTCTCTTCCTACTTCGTGGACGACCACATTTGGACTGCAACTATTCTAGGAAGCAGCGTTCAGGTACCCGGCCAGGACCCGTCGCCCTTCTTCTCGCCAACACACAACGTCCTGTACTCATCTACAAAATTCTGGGTGATGTCCCCAGCACGATGCCCTTGACAGTGCAATCCTCTAGGGTCGCCACCGTCCGAGTGGGGGACACTATTCGAGATGCCGTTGAGAGAATCTTCACACTAACCAACCCACCGAATCTGGAGAAGGGTGACTCCGTTACGATAAAACTGAACTTGTGCTTCTTCCGCCCCTATGAGACCGGCGCCACCACCGACCCCAGGGTCCTAGAGGCGCTGATACAATACTTACGAACTCTGGCCGAGAACATAGACATCATTCTTGTCGAGAGCGATGCCACAAGCGCCCGTGCCGACCTGCTGTTCAAGTGGCTAGGCTTCAGTGACATGGCTCACCGACTCGGCGTAAGAGTCGTCAACCTGTCGAATGACAAGAGAATCAAAGTGCCTCTCCTTCCCCCCTGCTACCTGAAGGCGCTGTGGATGCCAAAGACACTGCTGGAGGCGGACTACTCCATATCTTTGGCCAAGCTCAAGACCCACGGACTGACAAAGATTACCTGCGCACTCAAAAACCAGTTCGGCAGCATACCCTACAGGGGTAAGAGCAAGTGGCACCCGGTACTGGACCAAGTGATTGCAGATGCTAACGTTGCGGCGAGACCGAGCTTTTCCATTGTAGATGGAATAATCGCCATGGAAGGCGTAGACGGGCCTGACATGGGAAAGCCTCGAATCACTAACCTTCTAGTGGGAGGAGAAGATCCGGTCGCTGTTGATACTGTCTGTGCGAGAATCATGGGCTTTAACCCTGACAGCATAGGCCATATCAGGGAATCGGAGAGGCGGGGAGTGGGCCACCAGAGATACGAAATAGTGGGAGAGCAACTCTCAGACATTAGGGAGAAGTTTGACTACAACGCTTTCTACCACACAGTCGAGACAGTGATCAGGAAGATTCGAAAATGACTGGTCCAAGGCTTAGAGCGGGAGTTGTAGGCTGTGGACCCATCGCCCAGAGGGGCCATCTTCCCGGACTCGCCAGGTCAAAAAAGGCTCAGGTCGTAGCGATCGCAGACCTTGATCCCAAAGCTCTAGAGAAGACAGCAAAGAGGTTCCACGTGCAGAAGACCTTCACAGATTACAAGATCATGCTAGACGAGAAACTGGACATAGTACACGTCTGCGTACCCAATCACCTACACTCAAGAGTCGCCATAGACGCGATGGGACACGGAAGCAACGTCTTGGTGGAAAAACCCCTAGCAACTTCCGTGGAAGAAGCGAAACAGATGGTCAAGGTGGCTCAAGAGATGAACGTCAAACTTTGCGAGGCGAAGCAGTACAGATACATCCCAGCGGTCCAGAGAGCCCTCAGGATCTATAGCGAGGGGCGTTTAGGAAAACTCGTAAGCATGCAGGCACAGTGGCATACAGACATTCCCCTGACCTGGTCCCACGCTGAGTGGTATTATGACCCGCAGAAATCTGGTGGAGGAATAGTATCGGACATCGGGATACACATGCTTGACCTGCTGCTCCTCTTCGGGGGACCCGTGAAAAGAGTCTCTGCTGCGGGGGGCGACTATCTGGGAACCATGGGCTTCGACACATCAGTCCAAGCACTCCTAGAGTTCTCGGGAGGAGGAACAGGATTCTTGGACGTATCCTGGCTAGCACCGTACTCGAAAATGCTGGACATAGTCGGAACTGCAGGCATAGCGACGATCGACATGCAGTACTACAGCCTCCTCCACGCGAACTATTCTCGAAACCCAATGAGAGACTTCTTCCACGATGCCAGAAAGATCATGCGGACGGCTCGGAGGGTCGTCAACAAAGACTTCTTTGACTCTCTCCCAGCCCTCTACGCAGCCCTCATAGATGATCTAGCAGATTCGATCACCAGTAACAAGCCGCCTCCAATCACCGGAGAGATAGCTATCAGAGCTCTCGAGCTGAAAGAGGCCATCTACAAGTCCATCGCGGACAAGAGAGAGGTCCTCGTGGTCGCTTGACACGACCAGCAAGATGTACACTTCTCTGAACGACCCCGCCGTGGAAGCTAGCCTTCAGAAGCAGCTCGATATCATTGTGAGACACACCGTAGACCTCTACGGGAACGACTGTACCATCATACTTGCGGGAGGCTTCGGGAGGGGCGAGGGAAGCATTCGCATGAACCGCAATAAAATAGCAATACCCCTCCATGATTTCGATACCTACGTGGTCACAGAAAGGACTGCTGGTCGTGAGGAGCACGAGGCCATGGAACGGAACATAATCAAAGAGTTATCCTCACTCGTGGAAACGGATCTCAAAGAAGCGAACTTTGTCCTGGGCGTTGAGGTAGTACCGCGCAGATCGCTTTACCGACTACCTCCAGACCTGAGCACGTATGAGATGAAAGCCGCCAGCACAGTTCTATACGGGCCAGATGTTCGAAGCGTTATTCCAGTAACAAGCCATGATATCGCGCTTGCCAGTGGGGCCATCACCCTCTTCCATCGGACGACGGCTCTCTTGAAGAACGTCGAGCCTAAGTTCCTCTCCTCCCTAAAATGTCCTTTGGAGAAGAGGCTTGAGGCTGTCTACGAGTGTTGCAAAGTGTACACTGAGATCTGTACAGCTCTATCATTGCTGGGAGGTTTTTACCAGCCCAGCTATCGCCTTCGGGCAGAGGACCTGCAAGGGAGCTATTCGCGATTCCCTGAACTTCAACAAAAGATACCCAACCTGCCCGAAGACGTCAGATCTCATACAAGAATGAAATTGGCGTCAGATTTCTCCTCGATAATTCAGAAACCGATGGAGACCTGGATAGAAACCAGACGCACGCTAGGCTTAGTGTTGAGATTCTTCCTCTCGAAATTTCTGGGGGTCAGTCCTGATGAGGACTGGATGAAACTCTGCAAGGAATCTAGGCGAATGATGAGATGGCTCTTCTTCCGCGAGTACCTGTCCTTCTATCTTGCTAGGCTGGGAATACGAGACTCAGTTCTTGTAAATGTCGCGAATCTAGCCTTCCAGTTCTACGATTACCAATCTTTCAGGCTCAGAGTAAGAAGAAATGGGAGGCTCCCCGCAAGCCGACTGCTCTCGTTTACTTCTCCCCTTCTCGACGTGTACTTATCCTCAGCCTTAGTGCTCTTCTCCTTGGAAGACGATGGGAGAGTTGATCCGGAGATGCTCGACACGGGACGGATCTATCTCAAGAGGGTATTTGCTCTGGATATGAATCAATCCGGAACTAACAATCACTGGAAAGATTCTCGAGACCTATGCGTAGAGGGACAACGTCTCTACTTCGGAGCAAAACAGCAAAAGAAAGTTCTATAGCGTCCACACGGCCGATGCGGAATCCGAGGTTTCAGGCGGTACGCCCTGCAGAGTAATCACTATAGGCTCCGGATAGCGCTAGCAGAAGATTGAACACCATTAGAGACGAAAGAGCAGTAGCCGAGAATAGCCCAAGCCCCCCGAAATTCAAGAGCAGGCCCAACAACATTACAAGAACGATACTAGTCGCGATTTCTAGGACCAGCCTCTCAACCGGCTGAACCCTCTCACCCCTGAGAAAGATTCGCAGAAAACTACGGCCAGGAAGATAAAAGATGAGTAGCACACCAAGGAGAATCTCGGACAGGCTCCAAGGAAATCTGTTTGCAGAGAGAGACAGGAAGCCTGAAGCCGTAGCAACGACAAACACGGTCCAGAAGTTGCTGTTCCAGGAAGCATCTAGAAAGAAGCGGGAAAAGCTCTCGAACTCAGGCGGATTCAGACTTATGCGTCCGACCTCTCTCAGGGCATCGACAACTTTCAAGATCCGCATCTCCGAGACAGTCGGGTCGGCCGATTGCGCGTACGCCACGAGTTGCCGAACGGTCCCCGGCTTGGATTTACTGAGAAATTGGTCGACCAACCGCCGAGCCTCCGCATCCTCCGGCATTACCATCCGAGCGACTTGGAGTCGCACAGCTTCAAGCTAGTTAAACCTATGAACCCGTCCGAGTTCGCCGGCTCTAATGACTCACCTAAGCAGGCGCGCGTTTCTAGTAGTGCTAACACTATCCATGGCGATATTTCTCTTAGGCTCAACCGTATCCGGAAGCGCTCCCTCCAGCGTCGCTCAGAACACATTTGAAGCAATGCGAAGTGCGGAGGCGTCTGGCGCAAACATCGACTCTCTCGTGTCCCAGTATAATTCGCTGCTCCAACAGTCAGCACAAGACAGCTCCTTCGTCTCCGTGCAAAGCCAAGCTGCAGCGGTTCAGCAAGCGGCCCTCGCCTCCAAGACGTTCAATGGCATATTCACGATAGTGCTCATTCCCGTAATTCCACTCTTTCTAGCGGTGCTGACTGTTGCGATTTTTCGGCTGCTAGCAAAAGTAGCACGGAAGAAGATTCTAGATATGGAGATCAGGCCAATCTGAGCTCCCTCGAACTACTCAAGACCCGAGAGTTTATCGTCACATATCTTGTCTTCTTGCTTGTAGCCTCAGCTACTGCTTGGATAATCGCAAACCCGCCCAAGATTGACGAGTTCTCCTCAGTCAGCATTCTTGGACCTGCCTTGACCGCATCCTCCTATTTCCCAGGAAACAATACTACTGTCAAACTGAACGAAACAGTTCAGTGGAACTTGCAAGTCTACAACCACATGGGAAGCACACAACTATTCCTGGTCAATATTACTCTCTCAAACTCTACAATCCCTGGACCGAACGCGGCAAGCAACACCCCCAGCGGAGGATACCAACTGCTGAGAATCTTCAGAGCAGTAGAAAACAATCAGACTTGGACCCTCCCCCTCCAATGGTCGATCACCAATGACACCAGCTCACCCGGCACCACGACTATTCAGACAATGACAATTAACAATACACCTGTTAGTGGAATTGGGCTTCCAGCTAACGGGGGAATCGACTTCCGCATAGTAATCGAACTCTGGAGCTATGATCTTCAGACGCATGGATTCATCTTTTCCTTTATGTCCAACGGGGCCCAGACAAGCGTGTTCAACCAAGTCTGGTTTAACGCCGGGTAAGATGCCCAAGGTACCGGAGGAATGTACTGTCCCTTTCACTGCCAAGGAACACGATTCGGCCATGTCGGCCAAGTCTCCACATCCACAGACGGGTTAGCTATGCGATGATTCACCCAGAGCATGCGACTACGACCCGACATCACGGAGCTCCCCAAGCTTGTTTCGTTCGACGGGAACTGGAACCAGCCTGGTGATGAAACCAGCCCCGAGGTTCAGGGGCACGACATTCATGTTCCAAGGGGCCACAAACTGCATCTATCTGGAAACAGCCGATCGACGCCACCCTGACCCCACAATAATGCTACTCTCTGAGGAGAACAGCAAGCCGAGACCCTCCACGAATCCGAAAAAAATGAGACTGTCTCCCGACGCCGACCGGATTACCTGAGAACATCTCAGCGCGCGTTAAGAATCGTTCCGGGAGTCGTCAAACTGATCCATTTCTATCTTGGCATAAGCAGAAGCCAACCCTGGCTTCCTACGTCCCCAGAACCGGCCAACCGCCAGGATTGCGACAGCACCACCGGCTGCGAGCACAATGTACTGGTAGTAACCCGAGAAAGGCAACGTTGGCGAGCGACTTACATCTACCAGAACGATAACTTGGGCAGTCGACACTCCACCCTTACCATCAGAAACCCTGAAAGTAAGAGTGTAGTTTCCAGGAGCAATCCTCTGCGGAGGAACCCAGTCGAAGATACCAGTGACGGCTCCATACCCTTTAGCAGTGGTGAAAATTGCCCCGGACGGCATACTAGCCGGAACAGCCGTCAATGTTAACACCCGAGTCGTATCCGCGTCAGTCGCGCTCACCCTGAACGTTACCACAGACCCAACCCTAGCAATCACAAAAGAAGGAGCCGAAAGCTCTGGCGCCGGAGTTATGGAGATGATTGAAGAATACAAGCTGCCAGTGTGAATAGAATCTCCCGCGTAGCTTGCGGTAATCCAGGCATTGCCGATAAGAGTTGAAGTGTAGCTGAACGAACAACTTGCCGCTCGATTACCTGAGGGGGTAAGCGCGCAGATTGATGCGCTGAAGGTGCCCGTAGAGTTACTCGTAAGGCTTACACTACCCGCAGGAGTAGCTGAGGCCCCTAAGTTAGAAGTGTCATTGACGGTAGCTGTACAAGTCGTCTGCCGGTTGGCTAGCACAGACAGTGGCGAGCAGATGAGATATGTCGAAGTGCTCCTCTGACTGACAGTGATAGTCACGCTTCCACTACTGGAAGAATGCGTAGAGTCAGAACCGTATGTGCCGGTCAGCAGATGCTGGCCTGCAAGTGCGGGGGTGTAGGTTACGGAGCAGCTGGCCGAGCCAGTGGTTGGCAAGCGGCAACTTGCTGCTGGGCTAAACTCCCCTGCTGAGTTGGTTGTGAAGCTGATGGTTCCTGTGGGAGCGAGGGGGAATGTTGATGTGTCGGTGACTGTGGCCTGGCAAAAAACTCCCTGGTTGATTGGTACAGAAGCTTGGGCGCATGTAATGCTTGTACTGGTCTCTATGAAGGCGACGTCTAATGCGAAGGTCCCAACGCTCGCGGAGTAGAATGCGTCACCGCCATAGCTACTAGTGATTGTCTGTGGGCCAGAGGACGATGGTGTGTAGGTTGCAGAACAACTGGCCTGATAGCTAGGAATTGCGATCAGATCGCAACTTGTTTGTGTGAAGGATCCGCCACTTGACAAGACCGAGAATATGACACTTCCCGTTGGTGGAGTAGTCTCAGTCGGATCGACGCCGGCTACCGTCGCGATGCAGTTAGAGGGCTCATTTAGGTTCAAGACTGCTGGTGTACACGAGACTAAGGTGGTTGTCGTGGCTGAGATAACCGTCAGGAAGATTCGGGGACTCATCAACGAGGGGTAGGTATTGTCACCGCTGTATGATCCGTCTATCACATGGGTTCCCACTGCTAGCGGATAGTAATCCACGGAGCAGCTTGCAACGCGAGAACCCGAACTGCCAGATAGGTCGCATATGGTGGAGCTGAAGATTCCAGTGCCGTTTGTCGCGAATGTAACGTTGCCAGTAGGAGTCGTTGCACTCGACCTGATAGCAGTGACCGTCACGGTGCAAGCCGTTGCTCCACCGATCACAACTGGACTCGGATTACACAAGATACTTGTCGATGCGCTGGCGTTGGGAGAGTTGAGGGTCGAGTTCGTGAGGTGCATTGGTATTGACTGGCCGAGGAATAGAAGGGTGATGATTAGACCGATAGAAGAGAAGATAATCAGCCAACTTTTGTGGAAGGCCAAATAAGTTGGTTCTATTCGTCGCATCAGCAGTCTATCTTGCTCCTAGACTACTAGCCAAATCAGTCGCCTGCAATTAAATTGCACTGAATCCAGCCTGATTCGACCTTTCACGCGATATGTCTGTCTTGCCAGAGATATCTCATTAGACCCTTGTCTCTTCTCTCTCAAGGCCTCTCTCAAGACGAATGGATTTCAAGAATGCGACGGCATCCTCCCTCCTTGGAAAATGCCGGGGCCCCAATCCTTCGACCTTCCGAGACGCAAACCAGTTAGCAAACGACGCAGATTTTGTCAGATCGTAATCGAGAGACAGACAGTACAAGAGCCCACCCAGAAACGCGTCGCCGGCGCCAGTTGTATCAAGCGCGTTGGCGCTGACGCCGGGAAGAGTGGACAGCTCGCCTTCAGTCGATACAAGGCATCCTTGCGCACCCGCTTTGACTATCACTTTCTTTCCTTTTCGCGAGAGGGATCTTGCATATTCAGATACGCTCAACCCATTGGCCAACACCTTAGACTCGGCAACGTTAGCACATAAGACATCGCAAGAGTCGATCGCTCCCTCGAATACGTCAGGATGATCCTTGACTAGGTTAGCAGATCCAGGGTCAAACACAACACCTGAGCCATTACCTCTACCTATTCTCCCGGCTTCGAGAACAGCTTCTCGCTGGGGCAAGTTCAGGAGTGAGTACCCAGACAGATACACGAACTTGGCTGGCCCGAGCTTCTGTAAGTTCGCCTTTACCTCTTGTTGCCCAAGATTGTCATTCGCTCCCCGAGAAACGAGCATTGTCCTGTGACCGTCTGGTTCCACGAGAGAAATTACAAAACCGGTGCTCGCAGACTCGTCGAACTCTACCCCGGCCGCGATGCTTAGAGACTCAAGATCTCGGAGATAGGCTGTTCCAAATGGGTCCTGCCCGGCTTTCCCGATGAACGCGGCCTTTCCACCCAAATGGCTCAGCGCTGCCGCGATGTTCCCTGATCCCCCGGGTGCAACTCGAGCCGAGCGAAAATAATTGGTTCCGTCAATCTCTAAAGCATTGAGCACTCCACGTTCCGATTTCAGAACAACATCCATCATCACATCCCCGACTACGATGCAGTCAAACAAAGAGAAACTAGCCTCCTCAGGAAAGCTTGGGACAGCACAAGAAAGTGTTGCAAGACTGGGCCTCTCGGCCCACTCCGTACCACTCGTGATACCCCTTAGGGTAAGCTAACACGCTCTAATTAACATTTGATAGACGCGAAATCGCCGGAAAGAGCCAGCCATGGGTAAATACTGGCGACGTGGACTCAGCCGGAGGCTGAAATTGTGATCTCGTTCCGACTATGGATGGTGCCTTGA
>MNDT01000041.1 GCA_001915065.1 archaeon 13_2_20CM_2_53_6
CATCTTATGCAACGTGCCATCTGTCCCCTTCCACGCCACTGGTGTGAGCATCCTGGCATCCGTGTCACCGATAGATGGGACACGTCTAGTTCTTAAACTATCCAAGGATCGGCGCTAGAACTCAGGGTCTTTCAGCCGCTCAGTCGCAGAAAATGGACGGTTTCCCTGCCAGAAATACGTGATGAGTGCTCAGTACCAGCCAGAAGGCGTGGCACATCATTCTCTGGATGGTGAAAGAGGCTCACAGCTAGGACGGCTTTCTTGCGGCAGATTCTTTTCATTTCGCCGGTCGACGCGCGAAGGCTTGGATCGGCTCGGAGGGTAGAGATCGAGACTAGACAGTTGACCGATCTATTCTTGATTGGGAGCAAACGCGACGTTGCCTGGACCAGGTCGGTCTTTCCAGTTCGTCGTCTTTTTGCGGCTTTGAGCATACTCATTGACAGGTCAATGCCGATTGCATACTCGTACAGTTCTTGGGCGCTTTCTAGGAACGTGCCTGGTCCACATCCAACGTCGACAAGGAGTTTGAATCTTTGATCTGCAATAAATTCGATGATCGCCTTGTGCTTGGGAGACTGTTCCTGTCCGTATAGCTCGTCGTAGGAGGGTGAGAGAGTGTTGTACCGTTCTGCAACTTCTCTATCGTCGTTCTCTTCCAAATCATCCTTGATATATTGCGTAAGGAGAAATGAGTCTTTCCAGGCGGGCTGAATGGCTGTCTTTGTGGCTCCAGAACTCGAGGAGGCTCGCAGAGAATTGATGAAGGGACTGGAGGCTCGGAGGATGATTGTGATGGTGATGTCATGTTCCATCGCCTATTCGGGCCGCACAGGTAGCGATCTTGGAGAAGGAGAGAGGCTCGTGATTCTGAAAGAAGACGGTTGTGTGTTGATTCATCGTCGAAGGGATTACCAGCCTGTCAACTGGCAACCGTCCGGATGCGTGTTTCAGACTCGGATTGAGGACGGGAGATTGATCATCAAGGCTGTTCGTCCGAGTCCGCTCGAGACTCTGACGATGATTGTGAGCAGAGTCGAATTCTTAGGGACCTTTCTCTTGAAGGACGAGGCGGAGTTCATTCTTCACTCAAGCGAGGAGGAGATGCAGAAGGCGATACTCGCCGAGCCAAGTCTTATCGAACCCGGTCTCCAAATCATCGACCATGAGAAGAAGGTCGCCCCGGGCTTCGTCGACGTCTACGGAGTTGATACAAAAGGGAACACAGTGGTTATCGAGATCAAGAAGGACCCGGCAGGAGCTTCTGCCGTAAGGCAGCTCGCCGAATATCTGAAATATCTTCAGGCACCCCTCGGGAAGAAGCTTCGCCCGATCATAGTCGCTCCTTCGCTTGCCAAAGGTGTAATGCCGGTCTTGGAGAAGATGGGATTCGAGTTCAGACCGTTAACTCTCCAGAAGAGTCTGGAGACATTGCAGAAACATTCAAGGTCGGACCAGAGCGCGCTGAAGGGGTGGTTCGAATTTACCGAGACCTGAAGCTAGATGGTCCCGGCTCAACAATCTTTGATCATACATTGAGTACGAAGGCTTTCACGGATTTTATTCTAGTGGGAGCTTCTTCCGTGTGGGCTGAGTAAAGATGCTGTTGTCTTTTTCATTCGTCTTGTCGGTTTCGCCGGAGGGTTTTGTGGTTGTTTCGGCGGGTTTTGTGTTTGCATCTCCACCTAAGGATGGTGTGGCTGGGGGTAGGGTCGAGGGTAGCGTTGGCAGAGGGGGAGTCGTTTCAGGTCTCTGCAGTTCGATCGGTGAGGGAGGTGGACCTATTGTTGCAGATGGGATCTTGGGAGGAGTTGGACGGGCAGTGGGTCTTGCGGTGATCTTGGGAGACGTCGGGATGGGGGTGATCTTCGGGGTGTAAGGTGGCATGGGCCCGGCGATCACGCTTGGCTGGGTCGCTTGGGGTGCCGGTGCAGGAATGTACGGCTGTCTTAATCCTCCAGAGTCCGAGACAGTCGGAGCCTTTCGGGCTGATGATGGTGTGAGGATGCCCTTCGATTCGCCGATGAACTGCGGGCTGTCCTCCCACCTCGCTGCTGATGATTTCGGAGTACTCGAGATGGCTTGTTTCTCAGGCGCCCTCTCGGGCACTATTAGTGGAGGCATCGGCATTCTGTCAGAACCCCTCTCGCCAATTACGATCGCGGGCTTGATTATGGAAGGATTGGGCTGCGGCTTCGCTTCGATACGAGGCGGAGGAATCCCTGTCTCATGACTGAACGGGAACTCTTCGCTGCCTGTTCCAGTTGCTCTTGAAGTCAAAGGCGGTCCTGCCTCTAGTGGTGTTCGGAAGGCTTTCTCCCATGAGCCTGATCGTGGTTCACTTCCGGTGACGGAAGAAGTTGGAGCTGGAGTGATCACTGGAGGTGGGGGATGAGATTTTTCGATTTTCAGCTCTGCGACCTGGGCCTCTAACACTAGGTTCCGTTTCATCAGATTCTCCAGCATTTGGAGAGCCCTCTCAAGTCTGATACCGGGTCTGAGTCCCCTCTGGAACTTGAAGGCTAGAGTCACAGCAAGAATTGCGATCAAGACTAGGACGGCGATGTCGACCGTGCTGAATGAGAGCTGTGGGAACCTCTGTAGGCCTGAGAATAGTTCGGCTGCGATTGACGGATTGTTGGCGTATACGAGGAAGATCCAGTATGAGAGCCAGCCGACGAAGGCGGTCTCGATGGCCACGAGCTTAACAAGGAGCTTTCTCAGCCTATTCCACACTCCCTATTGCGTGATAACATTGACGGCCTGGAATGTTGTGCCCTAAGAGTTGTTGTAACTGCATTGAGACTGTCAAGGTCTCTATTTCGTGTCTCCTACTCGATCCTTCCGTAAGGTTTTGAGAATCGTGTCCAGCGCTGTATCCCAGTCCATCTCGCCTCCGCCGCCAGCACCTTCAGGCACATTCTTCTGCTCAGAGAGCTGTTTCCCAGACGACGGCTCCGCTCCAGTAGCGGGAGGTTGCGGGTTGCCAGGCCCTGACGATTCCCTCCTCTCTGAAGTCGGACTCGGGGGAGTCCATGGTTGAGGCATTGGACCAGCAAAGGGAGCGGCTGGTCGGGGAGGTGGTTGCAGAGGCCTGGGCACCCCGCCCATTCCAGGTGGGGGGCGGTTTTGGTCAGAGCGGAACGGTTGTGGAGTAGCTATCGGGCGTGGAGGGGTCATCGGCCTCTGTTCGGGTCTTGGTGGGCCTCCTGGACCTTGAATAATGAACGGTCGCGGTCCACCCTGCGGGGGTGGGAGGGGACCTCTTACGGGCAATGGTCCTGGTCTCGGGAATCCCTGTTGGGGCGGAGGTCTCTCCTGTGGAGTGGTTGTTCCTGCAGGAGGGCTCCACTTTGTTGGTAGTGGAGGAATCGACTTCACGCCGCCCTCAGGCCATTGACCTGTCCCCGTCTTATCCGCAGGAGGAGCCCACTTGGGTGGAACGGGCGTGGACTGAGGGCCTTGAGGCTGGCTAGAGTATCCTGGGAATTGCTGTTCCTGCCTCGCGGCCATCTCCATTCCCGGCTTCTGAAATATCGGCCCCGATTCAGGCTTCCTCTCATCCATTGAGGGTTGAGGGGAGCCCCAGGTTGGCGTGATTCGTGTTGGTGACTCGCCTATTGAGCGGAGTGGTTGAGGTGGCTGGACCTCAGTTGAAGAGAATGGAGCTGACGCTGGTTTGGATGGCTCCATTCTTGGCGGCTGAACACCTGATGGGGCTGGCCTAAGAGACGTGTCTTGTTTGGGGGATAGGATCGATTCGAGTGGAGACTTGTTGCCCGAAGCCCAGGTAGTCGCCGGAGTGGAACGTGAGCTACCAGGAGTCGTAGACTTTGGAAGTGAGGGAACCGCATAGACGGTATGTCTGGATACGGGCGATGGAGGCGCGCCAGTCGGAAGGATCTGTCTCGACGGAGAGGCTGAAGCTGTCTGGGACAGCGGACCCACAGGCTTGAATGATTTCGATTTCTGGATCTTGCCGATGAGACCACCCTCCCCATGTTTCCTCTTGAGGAAGAGGTAGCCGAGGCCCGAGCCTCCGCCTACCCCGATGGTGAGCACTATGAACGGATAGTACTGACCGATAGTGCTGTTGACGTAGTTCTGGAAGTAGATATCGCTCATGTACTGGTTTATGAGCCAGAAAGTTAGGAATAGGTTGAGGACGATGGAGACGATTGTGACCAGTCCAACCCTCGACACTAGTAATCATCCTCCGGTTTGCTCTTCTTCTTCGCCGGTCTGGTCTTGGACTTGATCGTCGAGATCAGCCTGGTGAAGCCGTAGCCCGAGGCGATCATGAGGACGACTACGAGGAATACAGGGTCGAAGGATCCGAAGTATTGCTGCTCATAGACATTATAGAAGTATTCTGTGATGAGCCAGATTCCAAAGAAGAGAATTATCGCATATTCCAGTATGGAGGTGAAGAGAGTCGTCTCGTATAGAGTGCTTCCAGCAGACTCTTCACTCGGCCAGCCCAACAAAGTTTCGATATACCGCCTGCTACCGCTCTTCTTGGGTTGGGCCTCCTCAACCCCCAATGATCCTCAACGCAACAGCCCCATCTCTGCAATCACCATAAGCGTGCTGTAACCGGTGTTTCATTACAGAGGTCTAATTAGGGAAATTACAGCTTTTACTCCTGGACGCGAGTTTGATAGCCGATACCGTCGAGATTCGCAGACCTGTTCTCCCCTCAGAATACCTGGCGCTCTACAACACCAACAGCACCATCGAACATATCCGAGTCAGTCTCAAGAAGTACTTCGCAACCATCTACAAGCGGCCCAGGACCGGGGACGGTAGAATCACTGACGCCGAACTGGACAATCTCGCCCAGGACTATCTAGACTCCGACAGGGACCCCCGACGAGACGTCGAGTCGTTCTTCAACAGCCTGAACGGTTACAGCCCTAAGTCCGTCGCGGTGAACCTGTCTCTCCTCAAGGGTTTCCTTGGCAGAAACGGGGTACGGTTCGACGAATATTTCTGGAAGGACCTCAAACGCAAGCGAAAGGGCGGACGCTCTTCAAGAGCCGCGACGCAGGACGAAGCCCCCACAGTCGAACAATTGCGAGCCATAATCACCCATCTACCGATCAACACAAGGGCGCAGGCCTTAACCCTTGCCAGCAGTGGAATGCGGATTGGCGAGAGTCTCAAGATCACGCTCGCCGACATCCACCTAGACGAGGAGCCCGTGCGCGTGGAAATCAGGGCTGAGATTACAAAGACGGGAGACGCGCGAACCAGCTTTCTGAGCACCGAAGCCGTCCAAGTCCTCGAAGAATGGTTGAAGGTGAAGGATCAGTACTTGAAGACCGCTGCCGGTCGCTCACATCTTCACGAGAAGAAGCTACAGGACGAACGAGTCTTCCCATGGAGTGCACCGGTGTTCTATCGCGCATGGGAAAACGCGCTCCGAAAGGCAGGTTTTGCGATGCGAGACAACAATACGAAGACGAGAATTCACGTCCATCATCCACACACCCTTAGGAAGTTTTTCAGAACCAGAGGCGGGCAGAGCCAGGTTCCGGTTGACGCCGTCGAGGTACTGATGGGTCATGAGGGCTACTTGACAGGGGCGTACAGAAAACTCCGCGACGACAAGAAAGCGCTTGCCAAGTTGTACATCCAGATGGAGCCTTTCGTGTCGACTGGCGATACCGCGCAGGCGATGGAAGTTAGAGAAGAGACTCGAGAGCTCCAACTACAACTCAAGAAAGTCGTGGCTAAGAACTCAGGCTTGGAAGATCGACTGAAGAGTATGGAAGCATCTCTGGGAGACGCACGAACACTATTCTTCGAGATGCTCGGCAACATCGTAGGGGAAAAGCTCAGGAAGGAGCGCGAGGCAGAAGTCATGGCGCTCTACCCGAAGCAAACGGTGGAGTTACGACTTACCGAATGATGCTCAAAATCCATCTTTCCAGCTTTCGGGGACGCGAGTCTCTCCCAAAACCTTTCGACGCTTGACTACGATGCTGGCTGAGCGAGCGGCTGCAATCAGGGAGGAAATAGCCTCTTCGGCGAGGCCACTTCGAGCTAAACCTTAACGACTTCCACAGCGGACTGGGAGACTGTTTTGAAATCCAGCTGACTTCCGGTGGGTATGTCTCGCTGTTCCTGAGCCACTTGTAGAACTTTTTCAGCGCGACCTTGTAGCCGTGCTTTGTCCAGTCCGCGAGTTCCTGCCTTTCCAGCTACGCAAGATATTTCTGTACATCACTCCGGGTCGCCTAGTCGAATGGCTTCTTCAACGAACCTCCGATCAACCTCATGAGTTGCAAGAGTCGGAGGAGTCGTAGCGGTCTTAATCCTTCGGCCCCGCATGCCTCGTAGAACCGGAGAATCGTCTTCTTGTTCTGCTCTGAAAGATTCGGATCCATGTTGAGGATCCTCCAGCGTTCTAGCTAGGTCGACTGCGGTGTTGTGAGGGTCGAAGGGCGGGGTCTTCACACGACGTCCGCGTAGGGTGAGATGCGGAGTTCCCCTTCGTAAACAGTGTGCTTCGCACTTGCAGTATGTATGGAGCCTCGGGCGGGGTTTGAACCCGCGACCCTGCGGGGCATTTGTTTCTGCCTTTCCGCTTACGAGGCGGATGCTGTCTGCTGCGAGACGCATCTACCAGGCTGAGCCACCGAGGCACAGGCAAACGCAGTTCTTCCCTCGACTTAAAGCTCTACAATGCAACGGTCTAACTCGACACCGGATGAGAAAGAAAGGGCTTACGGAACGCGAGATAATCGATTTTTTCAAACGACGATTTGACTTCGGACCGCCGCTTCCACTAGGGTTTGACGAGGATGTCGCAGCACTCCCAATGTCGGATCGTAGACTCGTTGTGGTCAAGACAGACATGCTGGTAGGGAGTACCGACATCCCACCAGGCATGACGCTCAACCAGGCAGCCCGCAAAGCAGTCGTCGCCACGGTCAGCGATTTCGCCGCTAAGGGCGTCCAGCCGAAAGCGCTCTTAGTCTCTCTCGGACTTATCCCTCCTGTAACACGTGGGACCGTGCGGGAAATAGCCCGCGGCCTGTCTAATGGTGCACTGGAGTATGGTTGCAGGATAATTGGTGGCGATACTGGGCAGTCCGACGATCTCGTCATCGACTGCATAGGTATTGGATTTGGAGAAAGGGGAGCGATTCTTCCAAGAGATGGTGCAAGACCCGGGGACATCGTCGCCGTCACCGGCCCATTTGGGAAGACCAACGCAGGACTCAGAATTCTTCTCTCGAAGAAACTTCGAACACGCAGATTCTCGGGATTAGTCAGCTCGATTCTGCATCCAGTGGCAAGACTCAGGGTAGGGCTTGAGTTGGCCCGAACCGGAGCTGTCAGTTCTTCTATCGATTCGAGCGACGGTCTAGCCTGGAGCCTTCACGAGATCGCCCGGCTTAGCCACGTGAAAATAGTCCTGGACAAAATCCCTGTAGCACCAGATGTCGAGGGCTTCGCGAGAGAACACCGACTATCCAGGGAGGACTTGGCGCTGTTTGGGGGCGAGGAGTACGAGCTTGTTATGACTATCAAAAGGGCTAGCTTTGCCTCCGTTCGAAGCAGAGTCCCGTCCTTACTGAAGATAGGCCACGTGGAGAGAGGGAGAGGAGAAGTCGTCGCTGAGTTCGAGGGAAGGATAAGATCGATAGAGCCTCGCGGATACGAACACTTCAGATGATATGTCTCGTACGGATCCATGCTAGTCTTGTTTTGAGCTAAACATAATCTAGAAGAGGCATTTGCGTTGAGGCTCGTCGCGGAGTCCATTGACGAAGGACGCTGAGCTATACAATGTTCCGAGGGGTACTGCGTATCTAACAAGCCAGCAGATAATCCTGTACATCACGTACCTGGTTTTCTACGCTCTACTCGCCCGTGTATTGAGCAAGCAAGAGGTCGGCCTGTTCGCAGTGCTTGCGCTCATCCAGGCACTGTTTGTAGGCGTCGTATCCGGTTCATTTCCTTCCGCTGCTACTAGGTTCATTTCGAGAAGCATCGCGTCGGGAAACCCTGAGGCCGCGAACGGCGTTGCAAGGACTACTCTGAGACTATCACTCACCATACTCATTCCCGTATTCATAATTGCTGCTGCGTTCTCACCGTTTCTGAGCGGCTTCCTCCTCGGTGCTATAGACCCCACGGACCTGCTCTTGGTAACGTTTGTTTCGGCCCTCTTTGCCGATCTGATGCTCCTATATGCCGCATTCTTCATCGGTGTCGGCCGATACGCCCAGACCCTCTACCAGAACCTGCTCTATGTTCCTCTCAGTAGAGGACTGGGACTGTTTCTCGCCTATCTCGGTCTGCGAGTCTTCGGGGTCATGGCAGGCTGGGCAATAGGAGGCATGGTAACTATCCTCCTATCCATCTACATGTGGCATGGCCGGTTGCCGAGCGGGGGATCGTACCCCCTACGCCCTATACTCGCCTTCAGTCTTCCTGTCTTCGTGTCGATGCTGATCACCCTCGGATGGCAGTGGGGCGACATGGCCATCGTCTATCTGCTACTCGGCCCGGTCATTCTAGGACCCTACTACCTTGTCGTGAACAGTGTTAGCTTCCTCTCCGTTCTCTGGATACCGGTTAACCAGGCTATCTATCCGGCATTGTCAGCAGCTCATTCAGCCGACGACATTCGCGGGGTCTCAGACCGGCTGGCCTCAGCTTTCAGGCTCATCAATCTCTCAGTCCTACCTATCGGGGCAGCGCTCGCGGCAGTCTCCCCGACTGCCCTCGCGATCGTCTACGGTCCACAGTACGTCAGCGAAGCACTAACCATGTCGATTCTCTCCGTGTCCTCTGTCCTAGCGGCCCGGGGAGCCCTGTTGGTCACGACTCTTCAAGCCGTGGGTCACACCAGACAATACGTGGGAGTTACCCTTACCTCTACCCTCGCCTTTCTCGCGATCGTGGGGCTCGGCGCGCTTCCCCTAGGCACGCTTGCCGGAGCCATTGGAAGGGCGATACTGTCGTTCTTGATAGTGGGATTGGCAATATTCGCTCTCCGCCACGCCGTACCCACTCACACCAACTCCTCGATGAAGAAAGCCGTCCCACTAGCATTGGGCGTGGCCCTTCCCCTGCTCGGGTTGGATCAATTCTTCCTGCATTTCTATCATCCTTCATGGCTCAGGTCGAGCGTTCAGCTTGCAATCTTATTCGTAGTGTTCGTTGTACTGTTTGCAAGCTTCAGCAGGCAACTGAAGGTCTTCCATCACGGAGACTTCGCTATGCTTCACGATGTACTTCCGACAGGGCTGCGGCCAATTCTCAAGAGGATTCAGCGGATGATAATCATCGACAAGCAGTAACTAGTCTGGGGTGATGCGGGCCCGGAGGGATTTGAACCCTCGACCTTCGGCTTTCCTCGGCTCGATAGAGGGCCGACGCTACTGTCCGTGCTGAGCTACGGGCCCGGAGTCGCACTCCAAAGACAATTGTACAAATAGCTTTACGAAAAAAATGGGACGCCCTCCGAGTCGCGGTCCGGAGAGTCTACTTCTTGGACTGCTTGTGTAGGCCCATGTAGACTAGTGCAAGCATGCCGACCGCGACAGCGAGCAGAGCGATCGTAACTATCGCGAACGCGGAAGTTGTCAGCGCGACGGGCTGGTATGTTGCTGCTGCCAAAGAGATGATGGCTGAGCCGGGTATGTAAGACCCTGTTGTCCCGATGTCCGTCCCGATGCTGATCGATACCGAGGAGATGAATACGCTTGCTCGTCCGTCGGTGGGGACTGTGAAGGAGTATTGGGTGTTGTAGTTCTGCCCAGTCGCGATTGCCTGGTTTATCCCGGCTGTGGTGAAGTTTCCGTCCCAATGATCTATTATGAATGACTTCCATGGATATGCTACTGTGATGTTTTTTACTGTGAAGGCTTGTGTCCCTTGGTTCCGGACGGTTATGTGAAGGACTCCTGCATCGCCCGGGAGGTAGCTCGGCTTGTCAGTCCAGGCATAGACGATTGGAGCATAGGAAGCATGAATAGGAGATATCATTACTGCAGAGACGAATGCAATCGCAAGCACTGCTATTGGCGCAATTTTCATTTTCATACGATGCTTGCGCTCTGGAACGAAGTGAAATGCCTCCTGTTACCTCAGGTATGTCATCGCGGTTCACAGTACTATTCTCGACGTTCAAAAAGATAGAGAGGTTTGGATTTTACCCTATTATTTCTTGGCAGCACGACGGGTGCTTGTCCAAACCAATGCCAGAAACGCCGTTGCTACGAGGAGCACGACAAGAGTGGCGATGGGTAGCCATTGAGAAACGATGGATGTCGGCGTATAGGTAGGAAGGGCCATCGCTATGCTGAACTGTTGGCCGGAGTAGCGGGGCGGTGACGCTGTATATCCAACGATTACGCATCCACGGTAGGATGTGCTGTATCTCGGCCCATTTCCGCCGGGGCAGAGGGACCCCGTGCCAAATAGGGAGCCAGCGAACCAGCTGGGTACACTGAACGAGTAGGAGTAGGTCTTGATGTTGCTTCCGCTCTGCGAGCTTCCCAGCAAGGGCCAGGGCGAAAGATTCTGGGTAGTGTTTGCGCCCGAAGGCCATTGACCGTTCACGTATTGCGCCCACGGCCAGTATATGGTTAGGTTTCTGATCTCCAAGGTGTCCGTTGGACTGTTGTTAATTATCGTCACTGTCAAAGTGCCTGAGTCGCCCGGGACGAATGAAGCTCGATCCGTCTGCACGCTTGTCGTCGGCTGAGCATGAACAGTCTGTCCCAATGTTACGATAAATGCCATCAGCAGCAAAGTCGCTAAGAGGCGTTTTCGAATCCGTATTTTCATGCGCGGCCTCGCAGTCAACAGTTGGTATAAGATTAGTCGTTGCGTCCGATATGCAGTCACGCCGCCTTTGTCTGTCGGAAAGCTTGATACGGAGTCTGAAGTGCCCCAGTTTCCGGGGCTGGTCGTCTAAGATGGTTCATGGCATCGGCGAAGCCTGGTTAGGACGTCGCCCTGACACGGCGAAGGTCGCAGGTTCAAATCCTGCCCAGCCCAGTTTCCCGGGCGCTACTAGACCCGGGTCCCACTTATGGTCTGCCGCGGCAGATACTCACTGGATAGAAGCATCTTCTTTCGGTCGAGACGGCTATGTCTAATCACATTCTCAGCAAACCATACCAAACCGAATCTTCGAGATAACCGGAGTTCATAGTGAGGATTCGGTCTGTTTCTACGCACTCGTTTCAGTAGAGTGCAACGAACACCTCTTCCTTTGAGATTACTGGCTAAAAGTTTGAGCGAGTTGGAGTTGGAACTATGTATGATTATCATCGCGACTTTGCTTTTCCCATCTTTGTTCCTTCTAAGCAGGACCTGGCCTTCAGCATCGAACAAACCGGCCAGATGTGAACAGAATAGATCTGACGACAGAGATGGTACGTTCCATCTCTTTTCGCCGAATCTGAGTCCAATTTCGTGGAGCCAGCAAACAAGATTCCGAGAGAAGACTGCGAGCTTCAGCTTCGGTTTGTGTCTCCATGGAAACTTCCGCCTCTCGACATAGAGGCTCGATCCGAGGGCGAATAGGTTCCTGATTATCTCCTCGGCACATCGTAAAGGCTGGAGATCAGTTGAGACCAACCATATTCCGTTTCTCTCATCTACGTTTCCGTCCCCTTGCAGGTAGCCAACGAGCCACCAAAAGCCTTCGTTTGTGAGAATCCCCTCTTTAATGACTAGATTCTTCTTCTTTCCATGCATTTCCGACTGCCAGATTGCAAAGTCCTTCTCGATGGCGGAATCGTACGTAGCAAGGAGGCAAGAATCCTAGAGTCAAGTGAAACTGAGTCCGAGATGTCCAATTGATGCGCATGGATCGGCATTGTTAGGTGTCAAGGAGAGCCCATTCTAACTAGTGCTTTTGAATGGTTGTATCAGTCTCGGAATCCACTAGTTCATTTCTCACGGCATCTGCGAAGCTCAGGATGTAGCCGTCAGTGTCGCAGAAGAATATTCCCAGACGCGGGATGCGCCTCATTTCGCGGCCGCATCGGTAGCATCTGACAATGTCCATTTCGTTCTAGTCTCAGAGGCGAGAAAGGTTCCTCGGCCGTATGGTCGTCGCTGACAATTCAGACAATGCGGACTCGGTTGATCTTCTTGTTCTGCCAGGAGTATCTGCGGAGCGTGGTCGTTGCTCCGAACCCGCAGGCGGCGCATCGCTTCTTTCTAACATGGTAGGCGTGTCGGCCACACCTCCGGCATCGGATGTGGGTACCCTTACCCCCGGCTTTTCCGAATGATGTGGTCCCCTTTGTCATGAGCCCTAGTCAAGCGAATTGAGGAAAGTGACTGAAGATAAAGCTTCCATCAACGGGACCAGCCAATCGGCCCATAGTGTTCGCCCTGAGAGGAGCTAAGAGAGCCAGTGAAGGCTCTCGTTCCTGGTGCGGAACTATCCAGCGATGTTCTGACGGAGCTCGGAAACGACTCTCTCGACTTGTCTCAGAACATTCTCCGCATCGTTGGTTGGCATGTCATGTAGTGTTTGGGGCGGGTCCTCTTCGGCTGAGGCTCGGAATTCCTTGGCCCAGTCAGAAGGGATCTCATTATCCAATTTCACTCCGGCCAAAGTTGCGAAGGCTACGGTCCAGACCCGTGGTACGTTCGCCAGAGTGTATCCTCCCCCACCGAACAGGAGGAGTCTCCCGTTGCACAGTTCGTGTGCAAGTCGGTGCATCTCCTCGACGATCTCTGAATAGGCGTTTGTTGTTAGGCGGAGGTGCGCGAGTCTATCATCAAGATGTCCGTCAGCTCCGCATTGTACCAGGATAATTTCGGGTCTGAACTTTCTAACAGTGTCTGGGACGATTTGTCGAAAGGCTTCGACGTAGGCGTGGTCGCCTGTGGCTGGCGGAAGAGGTATGTTGAGTTTCAATCCTTCAGCGTCTCCCTTCCCAGTCTCGTACGGATATCCCGTACCAGGGAAGAGATAGTCTCCGGATTCGTGGAAGTCGATGTCTAGCACTGCTGGGTCGTCGTAGTATCCGTACATGACTCCGTCGCCGTGGTGTGCGTCGATGTCCAGGTAGACCAGGCGCTTGATCCTGTATTTTAATTTCAGATAAGCGATAACCACGGCCGGGTCATTGAATATGCAGAAGCCTGAAGCTCGCTCGGGATGGGCGTGGTGGAGGCCGCCGGAAGGATTGAAAGCGTGTGTGAGTGTGCCACTCATGACACTGTCCGCGCCGACAAGAGAGGCGCCTACGACCAAGCTTGTCGCTTCGTAGCAGCCTTTGAAGGCTGGAGTATCGCCGGCATCAAGTAGACCTGATCCATTCTTGCTGTACTGTTGGACGAGCTTGACGTAACTGTCCTCGTGGAAGAGAAGAATCTCATCTCTCGAAGCGGTTCGCGCCTTCACCACCTCTACTCCTTCGTTCTTGAGAATCTCTTTTGATCTGATCAGATCATAGGTGAGCTTCACTCTAATTGGTCGCAGGGGATGGTAGGGTCCGAGGTTGTAGTTGACGAAGCCATCATCCCAGACCAGGCCAGTTCTTCCAGCCAGCGATGCCACACCACAATGTACCGTTCTATTCGACGTGGACGTACGCTAGCGGAGATTTCTCGAATAGCCGTATGGACTTGATGTTCGTGAACTCTAGCATGCCGTACCGGGAGAGCTCACGCCCGATACCGCTCTTCTTGACTCCGCCGAACGGCATCCGAGGGTCCGAGACAACGATGTTGTTCACAGTTACCATTCCAGTCGTTATCTGGCGGGCAACCTTCTCTGCACGACGGATGTCTCTTCCCCACACGCTGCAGCCAAGGCCGAAGTCGCTCATGTTGGCATGCCTGACCGCGTCATCATCATCCTTTACCGTTGCTACTGGGGCAGCGGGGCCGAATGTTTCCTCTTTCATAACCGGCATGCTTGGTTCGACTCCTGTCAGGATTGTCGGGGCGTAGTAGAATCCTCTCCGCTTCAGCCTCTCCCCGCCCAGCTCGACCTTAGCACCCATCTTCACAGAACTCTTGACCTGTCTGTCAAGTGTTTTCAGAGCATCGTCCCTCACGACGGGTCCGATGTCAGTCTCGGGACTCATCGGATCTCCAACCTTGAGCGATCTGGTCTTGGCTATGAAACGGTCCAGAAACTCGTCGGCGACCGCCTTCGCGACGAAGAACCGTTTAGCGCATATGCAACTCTGTCCGTTGTTGATGAATCTTCCAGCCACCGCGCCGGTCGATGCAGCCTCTAGATCCGCATCATCCAGGACTATGAACGGGTCGCTACCGCCCAGCTCAAGGACGGACTTTTTCAGCTGTCTGCTGGCCTGTTCCGCTACATCACGCCCGGCGGGAACACTACCCGTGAACGAGACCGCCGCCGTGTTGGCCTCGATCATGTAGGACGCTACCTCAGAGCTTCCAAGCACCACGTTGAACGTTCCGGGCGGGATGCCTGTCGAGTCGAAGACCTCCTGGAGGGCAAGCCCTGATTGAGGAGTAACGCTTGACGGCTTGAAGACTGCAGCGTTTCCCGCCATCAGAGCTGGGGCCGCGAAACGGACGCACTGCCATAATGGAAAGTTCCAGGGCATGATAGACGCGATAACTCCGAGAGGCTCGAACGCCACATAACTATCGGTCGCATCAGTCTTCAATGTTTCCGGGTTCAGGAAGCGGGGGCCATTCTCCGCGAAATACTCCAATCCCCAAGCACATTTTGTAACCTCAGGCACGGACTCCTTGATCGTTTTTCCCATCTCGAGCGTGATAATACGACCAAGCTTATCCTTCTGAGAACGCAGCATCTTCGCGGCTCTATCTAGAAACTCGGCCCGTTTCGACGGAGCTATCTCACGCCATTTCTCGAATGCCTTGCGAGCCTTCTCGACCGACTTCTCCACATCAGTCCGAGTCGCCGCTCGAAATCTGCGAATTACTTTTCCGTTGGCCGGGTTGATCGTCTCAAACCAAGACCTTGTCTTTCTCCCTGGCAAAGACGAAAATTCTCCTCAATGCCGTAGGGGCAGGTAGGCTCCTATAAGCTAAACCGGTGGTGAGGAGCGAGATTGGTGGACCGGGCGGGATTTGAACCCGCGGCCCTACGGAGCAGGGTTAGTGCCTTCCCGCATTTTGGGTCCTTGGCAACGTGCCAAGCGGGCGATCTTCGGCCAGCAAACGATGCTGCGTACCAGGCTGATCTACCGGCCCACGAAAAAGCGCGAACGATAGTCGGCTTGTTAAATTGGTTTGCCTGGTTTGCTCCTGAGCAGGAGACTTGGATCTTGAAGTCTTGCTGTTGCCGTACAATAGCCACGCCGATGTGAGTGTGAGCCCTGAGAAGATTATTGCAGCTGAGTAGAAGACTGCTTGGACACCTCCAAGGTCGTCCGCTATCCCTGCAAGGATTGTCCCTGTCGTGATTCCTCCGCTAAGCATTAGGCTATACAACCCCATGGCGGAACCTCTGAATTCACGACTCGCCTTGTCGCCGATGTATGCCAGAATTGATGGAATGAGCGCTGAGCCAAGAAAGAAGAGGAATCCACCGACGATGATGATAGGTCCCACCATCCGGTAAGACTCAATCAAGGGTGTTCCCTGTGGGATTACAACGAGCCGCTCGAATAGGCTGGGCAGTATTACGAGGAATCCAAGCTCTCCTGCTGCTCCGATCATAACGGTCTTTGTCCTTCCAATCTTGTCCGAGAGTCTGCCGAACATCAAGGCTCCAGCCCCGAATACTAGTAAGGCGAGTAGCAAGAGTCCCGCTGATTGTGAGAGATCATTAACCCCAGTTCGGGCCGCGACAAGCCTTGGCAGGAACAGGTAGAACCCGAGGATAATCGTGAGAGAGAACCAGATCGGCAGAATGCCGACCACGTCGGATGTCAAACTATCATACATTTGCCTCAGGCTTCGTCGACCTTGAGAAGCGTGGCCAGGCTCCCGAAGTACGAAATATACAAAGATGGAAGAGGCACCCATTATCGCAGAAACCACAAGAAAGCTATCCCCCAAATTGGACGAGAATATTTTGGAGAATAATGTCCCCAGCATGATTCCGACGCCGTAGCCTGCCAGATTCGCAAGGTCGAACGCACCCATCCCAGCTCCCCTGTTCTGCTCTACCGTGAGGTCAGTGATCATCGTAAGTGATGCGATGGTCACCATTGCAGCAGCCAGACCTTCTAGGGCATGAGCGCCTCCCACGAGAACAAGGTTATTCGATAGTCCTATGAGGAAGGTCAGAACAGAAATTAGGGCCATTCCCGTCACGAAGACTCTTCTCCTTCCTCTAAGGTCAACTACTGCTCCAACTGGAAGAGCGCTGAATCCCTCGAGGGCAGGATAGAGTGCGATGATTATTGCGGCGAGAGACGATGAAGGGGTCGCGACATAAAGAGGAAAAATAATCAGGATGGTCCCGAAGCCGATCCTGGTAAGAAAGACGGACAGGTACAGGATCGAGAGAGTACCCAGCTTGGCAAACAGACCTGGTCCAGTTCGGGTCATCGGGTCAGTTGATTGTTGG
>MNDT01000034.1 GCA_001915065.1 archaeon 13_2_20CM_2_53_6
CCTTCCGCTCTGGGACAGAGAGTCCCTCTCCCACGGCGTTGCAGAGATATTCTCCACATTCCTCGAGAGTCTGGTCGAAGATCCGAGATACCTGAGGAAAAAGTTTGGACTATCAGAGGAGCAGATACGAGAGGTGACGGAGCGACGCAGGTTCATGGAACTCTTCTTCGTCGCCTTCTACGCGGCGAACAGTCTCATGAAGATCAGCTTCCAAGAAAAGAAACTAACGATGGACCAGGCGTCAGAACTCTATGCGAAACTGTACAAGGAGTACGTCGGCTTCGAGATACCGGGCGAGTACTGGCAACTCCACCACGTAATGCCCGACTATGATCTCTACTCGCCTAGCTACCTCATAGCGGCCGTGAGAAAGTCGGAACTCATCAAGAGATTACAGGGCAGACTGGGCGAAGAGTGGTGGGACTCACCAAAGGCGGGCGACTATCTGAGGAAGATAATGCGCCCTGGCGCCAACATTGACCTCGACGAGTTCTCAAGGCTCGACACTGGTCCGTTCCTCAAACCCATCCTCCACCCTTAGACAATAGCTCGTGCGGGAGTGGGCTCGCTCTATCTCCAAAGATAGCTGTTTGTAGCGGAAGATTTTCAACTATTGCACAAAACCGGGCGCTTTACATACCCGGCTCTCCAAGACCGGAACGGTGCGGCCTTTCTTGGACACACAACAGATTGAGGAAGAGTGGAGACTCGGAAGATGGAAGGGAATCACCCGGCCATATACCCCCGAAGCCGTGGAGAAGCTCCGGGGATCAGTTAGGATCGAACACACACTAGCCTCGATGGGGGCAAACAGGTTCTGGCAACTACTGAACAGTAGACCCTACGTTCCAGCGCTGGGAGCCTTAACAGGTAATCAGGCCGTCCAGATGGTCCAGGCAGGACTGGAGGCGATATACGTCAGCGGATGGCAGGTCGCCGCAGACGCGAACCTGTCTGGAAACACCTATCCGGACCTTGGGCTGTACCCTTCAAACAGCGGTCCTCAGATCGTGAGGAGGATCAATAAGGCGCTTCAGAGAGCAGACCAGATCAATCACGCCGAAGGAGAGAACGGCGCGTACTGGTATGTCCCGATAATAGCGGACGGGGAAGCCGGCTTTGGCGGACACCTTAACGTGTTCGAGTTGATGAAAGAGATGATTGAAGCGGGCGCGGCGGGAGTCCACTTCGAAGATCAGCTGACCTCGGAGAAGAAGTGCGGGCACCTGGGAGGCAAGGTGCTTGTCCCTACAAGCCACTTCATCAGAACGCTAGTAGCCGCTAGGCTGGCCGCTGATATCCAGGGCGTCCCGTCTATCTTAGTTGCGCGAACAGACGCGGAAGCGGCCAAGCTGATCTCAAGCGACGCGGATCCGAGAGACCAGCCATTCATAACCGGAGAGAGAACCACTGAAGGCCACTTCCTGTTCAAGGGTGGCCTGGAAGCCGCGATAGCCAGGGGACTAGCCTATGCCCCCTACGCTGATTTAGTCTGGTGCGAGACTCCCACCCCAGACTTGGACGAGGCGAGGAGATTCGCAGAGGGAGTCCACTCAGGCTTTCCAGGAAAGGCTCTAGCATACAACTGCTCGCCCTCCTTCAACTGGGAAAAACATCTCACGCCCGACGAGATCGCGTCCTTCCAGCAGAAGCTAGCATCTTTCGGATACAAATTCCAGTTCATCACTCTTGCAGGATTCCACACTCTCAACCAGTCGATGTTCGATCTCGCGAGCGCATACGCCCAACAGGGAATGCCTGCCTACGTGCGTCTCCAGAAGCGAGAATTCGAGGCTGAGAGTGCCGGGTATGGGGCGGTCAAACACCAGAGCTTCGTGGGAACCGGATACTTCGACCAAGTCGCCCAAGTGATCTCAGAAGGAGAATCCGCGACGGTCGCGATGAAGGGTTCCACCGAAGCAGCCCAGTTTACGCGGAAGGTCGAGGCCTCGATTCCCCGGATCAGAAGAGACAAGCTCTAAAAGAATAGAACCGAGACGGCACCCTTTTGGCGAAGCTGAACTCGCAAAATGTCCCGTCGGAGTTTCACCAGCTAGAGATTCTTGGCCCACTCGATCTGGGCTTTGAGACAGTGCTCACACAGGACGCGATGAATTTCGTCGGTACGCTCGTCACGATCTTTGAACAGAGACGACGCGAACTCCTTGAGAGAAGGCTCAGGATCAGTGAGAGGATCGGAAAGAGCGTCCTCCCGGACTTCCTTCCTGAAACAGAACATGTCAGGAAAGCGTCATGGAAGATTGGACCCCCACCATCTGATCTGACGCTACGCCGGGTCGAGATTACCGGTCCAGTGGATCGGAAGATGATGATCAACGCGCTCAACTCAGGAGCCGACGTCTACATGGCTGACTTTGAAGACTCACACTCTCCAACATGGCTCGGCACGATCCATGGCCAGATCAATCTGAGAGACGCGGTGAACCGGACTATTGAATATACAAGCCCTGACGGCAGGACCTACCGGCTCAACAAGAAGGTTGCGACCCTCTGCGTCCGGCCACGTGGACTCCATCTACCCGAGAAACATGTATTGATGGAGGGCGAGGCGGTTCCTGCAGCCTTCTTCGACTTTGGGCTCTACCTCTACCACAACCACAAGAATCTTCGAGAGCAGGGCACGGGACCATACTACTACCTTCCGAAGCTGGAGAACCATCTGGAGGCACGTCTCTGGAACGACATTTTCGACATGTCGGAGCAGATCCTCGGGCTCCCTCCGAACAGCATGAAATGCACAGTCCTCATCGAGAACATCCTCGCCGCATTCGAAATGGACGAGATCCTCCACGAGCTCCAGGGTCACATTACGGCGCTCAACTTTGGAAGGTGGGACTATATCTTCAGCTTCATCAAGAAGCTCGGATGGAACCCTGACTTTCTCCTCCCAGACAGGGCGCTTCTCGCAATGACGACACACTTCCTCACATCATGCGCCGTCCTGCTGGTCCAGACCTGCCACAAACGAGGCGCCTACGCGATCGGGGGAATGGCGGCAAACGTGCCGACGAGAAACAATCCAGAAGCTCAGAAGCTGGCGATGGACAGGGTCATCGCAGACAAGACCCGCGAGGTCGAGCAAGGCTTCGATGGTGCCTGGGTAGCGCATCCCGACCTGGTTCCGGTTGTAATGAAAGTCTTCAACGATCACATGATGGGACCGAACCAGCTCGGTGTCAAGCACGATGGCATGAGAGTCACCTCGAGAGACCTTCTGCACGTTCCTAAGGGCCTGATCACTGAAGCGGGGATTAGGGCGAACATAGGCGTCAGCTTACGATACCTCAGCTCTTGGCTAAACGGCAATGGCTGCGTCGCCATCAAGAATCTGATGGAGGATGCTGCTACGGTAGAGATTTGCCGTGCGCAGCTCTGGCAGTGGATACGCAATGATGCTCTCCTAGAGGATGGCAGAAGATTCAGTCCGGAAATATTCCGCGCGATTCTCAAGAACGAAATCGAGCTGGCTAGGCGCGAGAACGGACGAGGACCAGACCGTGGGCTGGAAACCGCTGGAAATATTCTCGATCAGCTTGCGACAGACAGACAGTTTCCCGACTTCATGACTCTGCTTGCCTACGACCATCTGGAATGATAGAAGAAGCACATCCGGAGTGAGTTCCTGACAGAAGATAGTCTGTTCTGCGGTAGGCCGGCCTACTTGCCGTGCTTGTCTTTCGTATGCTGGTCCAGAGCGGTCTGGGAACCGAAGACTGCGCTACACTTGGCGCACTTGAACTGGCCTCCGGTCTTTGCTCCCGCCTTTCCCATCATCACCCCACCGACTGCGATCAAGGCTCCGAGGACGGCTAAGCCGATGCCTCCGAGCGGGATGATGCTGTGAGTGCGGCCTCCGATGAGGCTGGTGTAGGAGGAGACGACGTAGGCGGCAACTCCCAAGGCGAGCAAAACCGCGCCCAGAATCAGGAATGTTCTATTCACGCCAGTTCAGTCTGACTCCACGTGAGGCAGACTCTTAAGCTCTACCAAGAAACTGGACCCTAAATGGTGTAGTCAAGCTGAGCCGATTTTCATGTTGCAAAACGTGTCTCGCAAGATTTGCCGACTTCCGTCTTCCAAGGTTTAACTAGCCAGTTGTATGAAGAAAAGCGGGCCGCTTAGCCATCTCGATAATCGAGAAGGGCTGACGGCAAATGTGTCGAGAGGCCAAAAATTGCCCGAACAGGGAGGATCTATGCAGAAGGAGGTTCCCGCAAAGAAACGAATCTCGAAGCTCGAACTCGCTAAATACGACACGACGCCCTTATACTTTTACACGGAGAAAGACAGTCTGAACCGGGTGACCGTTCTGAAGGAGACCGGGAAGGAGATCTACCTGGTCGCGGGACGATACTCCAAGTTCGAAAACGATTCCAGGCTCTACACGCCTCTAACTGAAGAGGAGAAGGGCGAAGTCGAGAAGCAGCTCCGAATGGGCAGGAAGGACGCCCTGATCAGCTTTCTCTAGGAGACGATAGAGATTTCTATCGCACCACGCCGAGGCTGAGGCTATGACCCCCCTGGAAGAGCTTACCAAACTTCTCGTCGAGAAGGGTCGAAAGATCTTGGTGGCGGAAAACCCGGTGGACCTGCAGAATCTTCATGGCGGCAACTCCGTATACATACTCCAGCTCCCAGAAGGATCCACAGCGGCCGGAGGCCGGGCAGGAGGGTTCGGAGAACGACGGTTGGAGAAGCTGTACGCTTTCCACTACGAGAACGGAGCATGCTACAAGCTGTTCGAGGTTGACAGTCCAGAGAAGCTGGAGAGGTTCGACCTGCCGTACCATGCGGCCGGGACCCCGATCATTCTTCCCGACGGATCTGAACATGTCATGTCGGGCGTCATAGACCCGGAATTCGTAGAGTCCTACAAGAGGATCGTGTAGAAAAAGGACTCTCTAACTCTTGCGTCAGCCTACTACTTGGGCCGAGGCGTGGGGCGCAAGATATCCGTTCATCGCAAGAATCTCATTATCACTGAAGGAGATCGTCAACAACAAGTTGACCCTTGCGCCTGGACTGCTCTGGAATCCTCCGCCTGTGATAGAGACCTTGAACGAGCTACTGGGTATCGTATACGTCACGTTTCCAGTCGAGGAGAGTGTGACGATTGCCGTTGAGATTGGAAACCTCAGCTGATCATATGTTCCTGTAGCCAGGTTTGTGCTAGCCAGCGTCCTAGGAGTGTTCAGGACAGAAATCATGTCTACAGTCGTCGGAGATCTCACTATTGTGTACCAGCCGGTGCTGTTCGTGCTTCCAAATCCGGCCTGATGAACGTCGATTTCGGTGAACGTGATGTAAATGTGCAGAATACTCGAGTCGTAGTGCGGGTTGTTCCCGTTCTGGAGTTGCGGGGGATCACTAATGCTCAGGGTAACTGTTCCCTGCGCATAGTCGTGCCAGAAGAAGTAGCCCGCTACTCCACCAACAATCAGGATTGCCAGGATAGTCGCGATCTTAGCCTTGGCCAATCCTCTTCAACCGGAGCTTCAGGTTGCTCAGGGCGACTAGCGCTCCGAATCCTGCTTATCTCTAGCATAACCTGATGGAGGAACGATTGGTTACAGCGGGCTGAGGATCATCCTACGGTCAGCTCGGATTTCGAAACCGGCTCGCGGGAGAGAATGACGAAGATTGTGGATTTGCTCGACTCACGAGTCAACCGCCGTTCTAGACCAGCCTTCTCGGAAGCGGAAAGGTCCGATGCCGCGTAGACCTCTACCTCCAGACCATCGGCTTTCGCGTCGGCTCTCAATCTTCCTTGGATGTATGCGAGCCCGGCCCTGAACATCCGCTCGGGAACATTGTCCAGTTCGATGGTCGACAGCGTATTCGGAGTAGCACGCTCCTTCAAGATCCTATAGAGTTCTGAAACGTCTGGAATGTTGAGAGTCTGGGCCTGATGATTGGACTCGCGGAGCTCGAATCTCAGTCCTCCCAGTTTGCCCTTGGTCCAGAGTCTCGAATGGTCGCTGGGAGTTAGGCCCGTTCCGAAATCAGCATAATCCAAGTGAATGTTTGCGTTGGTCATATACTCCGCCAGTATTGTTCGGCCCTCGAACGGATACTTTGCCGTCCCGGACGCGGTAGATGGATTTCCGCGATCATCGACGGGAACTATTTCATCTGTGGTCTGATGGACAAGATCCGCCTTCTCCCTAGGAATGCCATTTCCCATCAAGTATCGATTAGCGAGATGGATCGGATCTTCGAAGACAGCAGGGTCCGGAAACAATCGTGGAAACCGGAGCACTATCTGGTAGAAGTCTGATCTGACCGTCATACTACTCTCTGCTCAAACAGGCCTGGCTAAGTCTTCGGCCGCTGCTAATTCTTAGTTTCGTTGACCAGTCTTGCCCAAGAAGCGGAAGTCCCCTACTGGATCATGCCTAAATTTGCTCGCTCTGAAGTCGGTGAAGCAGACCTACCGACCTACGCTCGAGATTCAGAGGTTGCTTGAGATATTCCACCATATGGTCAACGACTGCATCGAGATCGGAATATCATACGATGCGGCCTCGCTCAAGCGACTCTCAGTGCTCTCCTGGCCGCAGCGGCGAAAGTACGATTGTCCCAGCTATTACAAGGCAAGCGCCGTTTCTCGAGCCGCCGGGATCCTAGCTTCTAGGAAGAAATCGTTGAGACGAGGCATACCCACAAAGAACCCCTACTCTCTCAGACCGCAGATTACCGCCTACCAAGGATTCAGGGTCAAAGATGGAACCCTTCGAGTCCCAATCGGAAAGCGAAGCTTCGAGTATGTTCCACTGACCAGTCATACCGCTTCCATCCTATTGGACCCTGCAGTGATGGTTCGGTCCTTCACTCTCACCCCTACGAGTCTCAGCCTCTGTATCTCCAAGGAAGTCCCTGAAGTCGAATGCACCGAAGCGATTGCGGTCGACAGGAACCTACGCAACCTAACCGTCGGCAACGATAATCGAGTTATTCAGTACGACCTTTCTGATACTGTACGGATTGTCCAGACAACAGTAGATGTCGTGGGGTCGTTCAGGCGCAACGATGCCAGGATTCGAACGAAGATTGCTTCAAAGTACGGGCTGCGAAGACGAAACAGAATACAACACGTGCTTCACAACGTTACTAAACGGATAGTGGCTCTGGCATTTGAAGGCAAGCAGGGCATTGTTCTTGAGAACATCGAAGGAATCAGAAGACTCTACCGTAAGGGTAACGGTCAGAACAAGAAATATCGGGGTAGAATGAACGGGTGGAGCTTTTGGGAGGCTCAGCGGCAGATAGAGTACAAGGCACGGTGGGTAGGTCTGCCCGTGGTTCGCCTGTCTAGGCGTGAGACCAGAGGCTCCAGTCTCTCGTGTCCGAGATGCGGGGAGAGACTCCAATCGGACAAGAAGCTGAGGCGCAAGCTCTGGTGCGGAGAGTGTAGAATGGTAATGGACCGGGACGTGGTTGCAGCAATCAACCTGGCCCGGCGGGGACGGGTGAGGTTCGCACGTTCCCGGCCTCCCATCGTCCGTGAGGCGCAAGGCGGAGCAGCTGAAGCGGTGAAGGGGAACCCCACGCCTACGGTAATCCTCAGAGCCGATGCTCTGAAGTGAAGCCAGGACGCTCGATCACGAGCAACCGAAGACTTGACAGAACCCTCAGACACGTTCTTTTAAGCGCGGAAGGGGGTTAGCCATGCATATTGTCTCGCGAAGTAAAAGAATACTTCGAGCAAGTATCGTCCCAGTGGGACACGATGAGACAGGGGTTCTACGGCGAAGAAGTCCGAGAGGCAGTCCTCATGGCGGCCCGAATACTGCCAGATCAAACGGTACTAGACGTTGGAGCTGGAACAGGCTTCCTCACCGAGGCCGCATCTAGGAAAGCGCGCAAGGTCATAGCTCTCGACTTTTCAGAATCTATGATCAGCGAGGCGAGGACCAAGCTGGTTGGGAGGAACGTTGAGTTTAGGATTGGAAGCGCAGAACAGATTCCTCTGCCCGACGCGTCCGTAGACGCGGTCATCGGCAACATGGTCCTACATCATTGTCCGAGCCCTGAGACTGCAGTGAAGGAGATGACAAGGGTCCTAGCGCCAAAAGGAAGATTAGTGCTATCGGATCTTCAGGAGCATAACCACGACTCGCTGCGAAGGGAGCACGCGGATCTCTGGATGGGCTTCAAGATGAGCTATGTGGGCGCGATTATGCGGAAGGCCGGACTGGAAGACGTCAGCGTCGAGTCGTTGAGTTCCTGCTGCTCAGAGACGAAAGAAGATGATCAGATCAACATTCCGATGTTCCTCGCAGCCGGCCACAAACACTGGTAGTTCTGTGTGGTTGCGGACCGAAAACTAGTCTTGGCTACAGACCACTCAGCGTGAGAATGCTCTTCAAAGCGTCTTCGCTGACTCTTTCTTGGATCATTTTTTAGTCCTTGCTCTCAACGTTTTCGCGAGCCGAGTCAACCCTAGTCTCTTGGCCTTTTGCCAGTGGTGACTGACTCCCCACATGATGTCATAGAAAGGCTCGGAGTCCACATACCATTGAACGCGTTTCTTGAGATCTGATCCTTGGGCCCCGTAGAGTTTCAAAACCTCTTCTCCAAGTTCGGATTCGTGCATGAATAGGTGTGCGAATTCGAGGGCCGGGTCGCTGACTTGCATGTAACCCCAGTCGAGGATTCCCGTTAGCCTGACCGTGGCAGGGTCAATGAGGATGTTCTCAGTGCTAAGGTCTCCGTGGATCAGTGTCGGCCTAAAACTCGCGTATGCAAAATCTGCCAATAAGGCCCGCCAGAATTCTTCGGATCTAGCGCGGAGTTTAGAGTCCAGCAGAGGGTAGGTGATTCTGCGGATCTTGTTGTGCTGTAGCCCGATCGACTTGAGCCATTCTTCCCGCGAATACCGCGGCACGTCCTTGAGACTATTCTCCCGGACTCTGATACTGTGCAGTTCCTTGAGGAAACCTGAGATCTGCGTGGCGAGGGGTCTGGTCCATTCGTTTCGGTATCGCCGGCTTTCTACAGTGACTCCGTTGATCTTGCGGTAGCCGCCAAAACGGTGCGGATACTTTCGGTCGCCCTTCCAGACGAACTCGTAATCCGGGACAGGAGTGGACAGGCGGTTAGCCAGTATGGGGAGAAATTCGATTTCGTTTCTCAGCCGGTTCTCAGTTTCCCTGAATTTGGGAAAGCGGAAGACATACTCTTTGTTGACTTCCAGGACAAAGTTCTCCCACCCGGTTACTATCCGTTTCGAATGTTTGATCCTGAGGTCGGGAAAGCATCTCTCGATCAGTTTCCTTGCTGAGTACGAATCCACGAAACGACGTGCTACTAGTGTGTAGAATAGCCTTTAGCGGAAGATTGCTTTCCGGCTGACAGTCTGGTCGAGGTGTCCTTTCGGCTTCAGCCTATTCTCCCTGTCGACCAGTACAACATGAGGCTTCCAGCCTTGAGCCTCTTTCTCGCTCATCGAGACGAACGCCGTGATGATGATCTCGTCGCCTGGCTGGACCTTGCGGGCAGCAGCGCCGTTAATCGCCACGGTCCCGCTTCCTCTCGGAGCTGAGAGCGCGTATGTCGAGAATCGCTCTCCGTTAGTTATGTTCCAGATATCAACCTGCTCGAAGGATACGATTCCAGCTGCCTCCATGAGAGACGAGTCTATCTCGATGCTTCCCTCATAGTTGAGGTCGGCACCGGTGACTCTGGCTCTATGGATCTTGCCCTTGAGCATACGAAGCTGCACCTACTGTTCCCCTCGTGTCTACAGTGGTAGTGATTCGACTCCCTAGACTTGAATGATGGCTACTGCCTCTCTAGAGAGCTTAGGAGCCTCTTTGGCAGTCTGGACCTATTCGCAGTTGTTCGCTTATGATTCTTGAGGCGGCTTGGCTCGGTGGAATGATCTGTAAAGGACAATATCGTATAGTAGTTTCAACATGCCGGCGAAGAGGAAGGGCGATCCTACCCACAGGTTGGCAATCGCGTATCCCGAGAGCGAGGGACTGACCGACTGAGCAGTGGTCCGGGAAACATTGGTAAAACCCGCCGCTGGGGTCCGGTCGGATTCTGGGATCACGCTCATCAGATAGGACTGTCGAGTCGGTACATCCATTTGTGACAGCGATTGTCTGCCGAGCAAGAGAGGGACAGCTACCGCTGCCGTGGGGGCGAACGCTATGGCTGTTAGGAGTATGTTCGAGGGTATGTGGCTGAAGACCATCGTGTTGACCAATCCGAAGCGTTGGGCGATCCGGGCGGCGAGGAGGAACGAGGCCGCTGTCACGATCTGAGCCGCTGAGAAGAGCAGTCCCAGCGATGTTAGATCTAGTCTGTAACGTTGAAAAAAGTATAACGACAAGATGCTCTGGCCCACGAAGCCGCCGGCAAACGCGTCAACTGAGAAGAGTGCTGACATTTTGTAGACAATCGGTCTGGAGTCCTTCGACAGGACTTGGCGAGTCGATGTTTTTGACGGGTCTTGTTCAACGCTCTTCGATAGACGCGAGTAGAGAAACATTCCTAGGAGGCCGGATACGAGATAGGCTAGGAACAACGGACGATAGCCAGAGATACCCGTGCCCAGATAAGGTGGGAGGCCGGCTAGCAGCGAGCCACCGGATGAAGCTGAGTAGCCAACAAGGTTGTACAGGCTGAACATTAGGGTCCGACGTTTCAAGTCCGATGTTCGCGGAAGTATCGCCTGGTCGAGCGAGAGATACGGGCCCGTTTCGCCTGATCCTACTGACATGTTTCCTGCAATACCAGCTACCACTGGGGCCCACCAAGAGGTGGAGATGAAGAGCAGTCCCCCGGCTACCGCGTCTGTCATTGCGAAGAATACTAGGGTTCGCCTGCGCCCTAAGCGATCCGTGACAATGCTGGCGATGAAGGTGTAGAACGCGCTTGTGCCAACGGTGAGCGTCAGGACAATTCCGATCTGAACAGTGTCGAACCCGAGCTGACTAAGATATACGGGGAAAAGGACGGCTAGGAAGCCGTAGGGAACCGTGCGAATCCCTTTCTCTAAGAGGATGATTCGTCCGTCCCACGCAACCCAATCAAACAAGCGATAGAAGCATCTCGTTATGAGACTGGAACTAGGAGCAACACATCCCTTGAGGCCTAGATGGATTGAGCTCGGCCCTTTTGGTGAGGAGTCCATTCAATTTCCATGTGAATCTCGAGCTTGTGGTTCTCCTTGGCGTAGAGGAATTTCAGCGCAACCGGCTCCGTGGGAGATATGCGGGCTTGCTTCCCAATTGACCCTGGGAAGAGGTTTTTAGTGTCGACCGATTTTCCTCCTACTGCCTCACCGAGCTTTACGAAGAAGCTTGATAGTTCTTGCTTTCCTAGCTCGCTTTTGTGTCGAAAGATTGACTGGTGGGTCTCGCGGTAGTTCTCAAGAATCTCGGTCATCTTCGTCCAGTATGACATGGTACTCGCGAGTTCGACTCGTCCCTTCTCGGTCAGGGCGTAGTGTTTACGGTCGGGGGCCTCTTCTCGGAATTCGACCCGGCTTGTGACGAGCCGGTTCTTCTCTAGCCTGTCTAAAGCAGGGTAGATGGTGCCGGTCTTTGGCTTCCAGTAGCCAGAGAAGCGCTTTTCCAGTTCCCTGATGATCTCATAGCCATACATCGGTTTCTCGGAGAGCAGAAGGAGAAGCCAGAGCGAGACTGCACCGACCTTCATTCCGTGGGGCATCAGTCTAGGCAAGCCTATCATTCGGGGGAAGCGTGAGTTAGGCTTATATGCATAGATGTTCTACTTACGTAGATAATCTACTATTGGTGATATGGAATGAAATGGGTTACCCGTGAAAAAGCGAAGGTCGATCGTATAGCCTGTCCATGGCTTATCAGCAAGTTCGTGGACAAGAAGGCTGAATTCCTCTTCGTTCCACCAGAGACAATCCCCCAAGTCGTCAAGGAAACCGGCGCGGTAGCATATGATGCCAAGGGCGTAGAACTCACCCACTATAAGGAGAACGGCCACGAACGGGTCAGCTTCGACGCCATCATCAAAAAGTACAAACTTACAGACCCAGCATTGCTAGAACTAGCCAAGATCGTGAGAGGGGCAGACGCAAAGATTCCCGATGCGCCACCGGAGTCAGCGGGGCTGGAAGCCATAGCTCATGGTTTCAGAAATCTCGCAAAGGATGACTTTGACAACATGAGGCTACAGTTTCCGACATACGACGCTCTCTACAAGTACTGCCAGCTCAAGACTGAAGGAATACAGAAGCTGGAGTACAATGTCGCCCAACCGGCAAGGTAGGTTAACAGGTTTAGCCTCAAACACCTCGGCTACATAGAACTCCCAGCGCACCAGAACAAAGGCGGCTTCGACCACGCCGCCGTCCACGTCAAATCGGGGACGATGTACGTTGCTCATACCTCGAATGACGCGGTAGATGTGATCGACTCCCGTCACGACAAATATCTCCACTCAGTTCCGGGCCTTCCTGGGGTGGCTGGCGTACTCGTCTCTAACGAGAAGGATTTCGTATTCACCTCTAACCGTGGCGAGAAGACTGTAGGTGTATTTCCTTATGGTCGAGAGGAGAAGCTGGAGAAGGTGAGAGTGGGAGGCTTTCCTAACGGATTGGCCTTCGATCCTTCAAGGGATGCTCTTCTCGCAGCAAACGTATCCAAACAGGATGACCCGACTCCAGTCACCGTCTCTATGGTTGAGACGAAGAAGAAGATTCTAACTGCCGACATTATTGTACCTGGAAGAACACGGTGGACGGTCTTCGATAGCAAGATGAACCGGTTTTACGTCAACGTTTCCACACCGCCAAAGATAGTCGCCATCGAAAGTAAAGATCCTGACGGAATAGCAGCCAGCTACGATATTCCGGCAACAGGTCCCCATGGGCTCGACATTGACACGGAGAATCGAAGGCTCTTCTGCGCCTGTGACCAAGGCGGCCTATTCACGGTTGACTTAGAGTCGGCGAGAGTATCGCGGGTTTCAGACTTGAGTGGTCCGCCTGATGTGATATTCTACAATTCCCGGCTGCACCACCTCTACGTGGCTATTGGAGATCCTGGGATGATCGATGTTTTCGACACTGATACAATGAAGCTCAGTCAGACGGTGAAGACGGAGGTGGGGGCACATACTATTGCCTACAACCCAGAGATTGGCCGTGTGTACGCGTTCTTGCCAGCAAGTCATCGAGCTGCAATCTATCAAGAAGTATGAGCCGCCTACCTTGTTTTATCTTCCAGGTCGTTCTCGAGTCTATTCATTTGCGGAAGTGATGGGATTTGTTTCAGCTAAGTAATATTCTACTATCAGCACTTGGTTCTGCGGTTCTCGTGTTTATTTTCCTCTTTTTCTGGAAATGGTCCAAAGATCATTTCCGGTTCGCCGTCTCCTCCTTAAGCACGTTTCTGGGCTTTACGGCATGGAACCTGTTGCAAAACGCAACAGGCGCCGACTCCGTGTTAAATATTGACTGGCCGGTCTTCCCAATGAGCTGGTCTGATGTAGGTAGCGGCGTAGTTGCCTTTGTAGCGACGGTCATCGCTCTAAGTCTGTTGACCGACAGAAATGAGTCAGCTTCGCGGGTCGTAGCCGCAGCAGGGATCGCCGGATTGCTCTCTACACTTGTCGACCTCTTCGTGCTTTGACCCCAATGTCCAAAGGCATTCTTCTCTTGGCCTCCATTGAACGGGCAAAAAATTTCGCTTTGAATATGAACCCCTCTTCACATTGACTTTGAGCTCGAAAGTATGAGAAGACTCCTCGTCTCATGATGACAGATGATAGATGTCTACGACGTCGCAATCATAGGAATGGGTGCAGTAGGAACCGCCACGGGATTCTTGCTTGCAGAATTCACTAACGTGCAGAGTCTATTGTTTCTTGAAAAGGAAAACAGTGTGGGCCGAATCGCGTCCGATAGGAGAACAAACAGTCAAACTCGCCATCCCTTCGGCGGCGAGCTCAACTATACGCCTGAAGTGATGAAGGCAATAAAACGATATTCTGACATGATCCCGTCTTACACGAACAGCGAGTACGGGCGGGGGTACGACATTCTTAGGCGCACGAGAAGCGGAATGGTCCTTGCAGTAGGAAAGAATGAGAAAGACTACCTAAGGAAAAAATTCCACGACACTGTAAAGCCCGTCTTCCCTGATGCGGAATTAATGGAAAATAGGGAAGGGATCGCGAAACTGGAACCGTATATTGTGAGAGGGCGGAAGAAGGATGAAGACATAGGAATAATCAAACTGCAGGCAGATATGGTTGATTTTGGCGAGCTCGCAAAATCCTTCCAAGACAACGCAAGCAAGCATCAAGACAAGAAAATCAATGTCAAGTTCAACACGAAAGTGGAACAAATAGAAGATGTCCCAGACGGCTATGATCTCCGCACCAAGAACGGCGAAGGTTTCTCGGCCCGATATGTCGTGGTCTCCGCTGGTTCGTATACGCTCTCGCTCGCGAAACAGCTTGGCTTGGGCGGCGACTACGTTGCCTTTCCAGTAGCTGGCAAATTCTTCACCTCTGAGCCTGTAATTAACGGGAAAGTGTACACATTTCAAGAAGAAGGCGTGCCCTTCGCAGCTACCCACGCGGATAGAGAGTGGGACGGCGCGGTTACCCGATACGGACCCACGGCAACGCCGACCTTGATGTTTGAAAAGGACAATCCTGACATCAAGGAATTCATCGATAACCTTGACCCCGTGCTTCTCGATACTATCATCTCAAAGAAAACAATCAGAAACATCATGCTCAAGAACATCGCATATTCCCTGCCAGTTGTGGGGCGTCGTCTCTTTTGGAAATATGAGGCGAGAAAGATTGTGCCCTCCATTCCGTATGCAGACTTGAAACCTGCTCCTGAATTTGGAGGGGTACGCACCGTGGGAATCAACAAGAGAACACGAGAGTTGAAGCTCGGTGAGTTTACTCTCCCAGAGGTTCCTCAAGATGGAGTAAATATCTGCGCAAACATGGCTCCGTCTCCCGGTGCTTCCGGATCCCTCGGTATCGCCTACAAGAACGTGTTGAAAATCACAAGAGCATTAGGCTTGGACTTTGACGATGAAAAGTTTACGAAGGTTTTCGGGACGTTGCCAGCAGTCTAAGGGTCAATTCGGAAGAATGTTGTGTTGCTGCGCTCCAGTGTTCGATAATTCTTCTCACGTGATGGGGATGGGGAGCGTAGCTCGAAAATGAGCAAGGATCCAACTCCTTCGGAAGTCGTATCGGGCCAACAATCTGGAAAGGCTGAATCAAGAACTTCGCTCGCCCGCACGCTAGGGCGTAGCACGGCTACCCTAATGACCGCCGCGATGATCATTGGTACGGGCATTTTTGGAGCGGTAGGCTCCGCGACATCAAGAGCTGGTAGTGGTATTCTCATTGCAATGGTTCTAGGAGGGCTCATCGCGCTCGCAACGGGAATCAGTGCCGCACAGCTAGGGGTGAACTATCCGAAGGAAGGAGGAGCTTTTACTTGGGCACGCGAATTAAACCATAAGACTCTCGGATTCATCGCCGGATGTGCGTACCTCGGTAAGGGAATATTTTCTCTAAGCGTCATCTCGCTCGCATTTGCAGCTTATTCAGTCCAAATAATACCAACTCTACCTCTCCAACTGTTCGCTGGCATTGTAATCCTAGCAGTCGTGGTCCTCAACTTCTTTCATCTCCAACTAACGACCAAAGTGTTGATCGGTCTCATGGTTGTGAACGTATCTCTATTGGGATTCTTTGTAGCATTTTCCGCCCCCGCAGTAAACCCCGGTCACTTCGCGAATCCGTTAGGAGACAACGGGCCCTTCGGTGTACTCGCTGGAGCAGCGATATTCTTCTGGACCTGGGATGGCTTCATGCGGACGGCCATCATGGCGGGGGAGATCAAGAATCCACGACGGACCATTCCAATCGCTATCGTAGGCGGTATTGCAGTTGCCGCAGTGGTGTTCCTCGCCGTCGCAGCGACGACCCTGGGAGTACTAGGTTCTCAGTCGATGGGGAGAGACGACGTGCCACTCTTCAGAGCAGCAACACAGGCAGTCGGAACATGGGGAGGATTAGTAATCTTGGCGTCTGCTTGGACCGCATCTCTAAGCGAACTCATCGGAGATCTGCTAACCGCATCGCGAGTCGCATACACGATGGGCGAGGCAAAAGAACTTCCGCACTGGCTTGGCTCAGTCCACCCGAAGTTTCGCATCCCTCGAAATGCTGTTCTGACCATAGGCTTGATAGTTCTGGTCTTAGCCCTGAGCTTCGACCTTCGAAGATTGTTGGCCGTTGCCAGCATCTTCACGCTTACCTGGTACATTATCACTC
>MNDT01000023.1:0-8465 GCA_001915065.1 archaeon 13_2_20CM_2_53_6
CCTTGTCCTTGAATGCATTAGCTAAGCTAAGGTATCCATCCGCCGTCGTGCAAGCTCTTGATTATGCGACGAGTCTTCTGAAAAACTAGCAACCCTCCAAGAAACAACAACATGCTTGCGAAATAGCTAGGCGCGAAAAAGAGCACAGAGAAGAATATCAGACTGCCAAGATTTTGCCAAGAACCGATCACTAGGAGCAAAGTAAGAGGGGAAGCGAGAATGGCTCCCGATAGCATGAATATCCCTCCGGGTTTCCGTGCAAGCGGACAGAGAACGCAACCCGCAAGCCCGATCACACTGCCTATTATCAGCGGCCATCCAATGAAGGCTTGTATGATAGGCCAGTCACATGCGCATCCGTCTCCATTATCGCTCATCACAACGTAAGAGTAAAGGAGTCCAACGATGCTCCCAAGAAGGCCAAGTATGATTGGAGCTCGTATCTTTAGTCGTTGCGACATACCGTAGAATGTCTTCTTCAAAGAAACCTATAGTCCTATCCAAGTGACCGCCGCCACGGCTAGGCAGGGTGAACGGCATGTTCGACTTCGAGGTAGGGTCTCCCCCGGGGCTACCATAATCATAACCTTCTCCAAGCCTCTTTCGCGACGACCGACAGGTCAGCCTCTCAGAGCTTCAGGCAGTGCGAAAAGCCTGTTTCTAACCCAGAGGTGCCACCGGAAGCTAGGACAGTGCCAATGCCATGAGGTTCCTCGGAATCCCAGCCGACAACCTACTCTGAAGCATTCTTTGGCTTCCAACACTTCAATAGTGGGTCAGCCTTGTGAACCGATCCAGTAGCACCCAGTGGCGTCCACATCTCCACCGCCGAGAAAGTAGACAATGAGTCCTGTCACCATTAGTGTTGCGAAACTAATGAACAATGCACGAAAAAGCCATGAGGGCAGGAGTCCACCTAGGAAGACTAGGTCAACTGCAACAGGGATGAACAGAATAGTTCCCACAATAAACAATCGTTGGCCAAGCGACACAAGGCGCGGATTCGTCTTCCTCCTCTTTCTCTTCCCCTTCTTGCCGGCTGGCTTCGTTCCCAGTTTCACACTCACTCTCGCGATTACGAAAGGGTTGACCTGTATTAATTATGGGAAACCTGATGCTGCTGCAACGTCACCGCGGATTAGATACAGCCTACTATGAGGTTCCACGCGATGGCTTTTCCCGTCGGGTCGATTATCCGTAGCTGGACTGTTAAAGGTGGTGGACTCAATAGGATGAAGAAGTCGTTGACGGCGTTGCTAGCGCTGAACACTCCTACGTTAGCCATGTCGTGCAACTGGAAATCGCCAGTGGTGTTGAGAGAATCAAGCCTGCCCTCACGGAATATTTCACCGGCGCCAAGGTGGTCGTCTTCCTGGCGGTACTGCGCAAGCTCGTACCTGAGGTCCGAGATAGGAGCCTGCTCCAGCTCATTTGGGTATCTATAAGTCGAGTACGCGGCGTGAAACACAAGCTCCCCACTACCTGAAGCGGTCCTGAGCTCTATTGGTGGCGCAGGAACCGAGCACGGACCCGGAGAAATGAAGCGGAACAGGGACATTGCGTAGATAGAGTAGACGACCCCGGCAGTCGCTACGCTGCCGACGAGGATTACTACGGCGGCCAGAAGACGCCTCTTCATGAGACGGTCCTAGAAATTGTCTGCATCGCTTCTATTGAAATTAGCGTAACTAACCGGCGTTTCGGAGGTTGTGCCACAGAGAGAGGCGTCGGCCCGCTCATACCGTCAGACACGTTGCGCGAGAAGGAGGGGTCGGTACTAACACGCGTGAACACAAAAGAACACGGAGGCATATTTGAAAAAGGCCGAGGCTTCAACTGCGATCGGGCCCGAGCGATGCAGTGGGAGAACATACACTAGTATCTATCATGACGAAAAGGCTGAGACGATGTCAAAGGACAGCCTGTGACCGTCGTCCAGCATGACAATTCTGCCTGCTGAAGCAGCGATCCTGGATTGGTTTGGAGGCGGGAGAGGAGCCTGGAATTCCACGGTATACATTCGTCCTCATGACCTGTGGTCTCCCCCGGGCTACTATGATTTCATCAGCTGAGCAACAGCAATTCAGCGGTGTGCCCAAGGGATACTTGGACCGTCTTGTCTCTTGACTTTGCTCCTCTTACGATTGAGATCCTCGATTTTGGGACCTTGAAGTGTTCGGCCAGAATCTCAGAAGTCTCTTGTTTGCTCGGCCATCCTCCGCTCTCTCATCGACCCAGACTTCGAAATAGCCGTCACTGACTTTGACCACGCGGGCATGTTTCGCGTTCGGAGTCACGTAAGCCCTGATTAGCATACTTTAGACAACCATGGTCAGGGGCAGAGAACGAATCCTCTTCAAAGCTAATTCTTACGCTCCTGCCAGGAACCTTCGGCCTGTTCGCCTGGCTTGCTCTCGTAGGTTCGCAAGCTTCTGACATGGTCGCGTAGCGCGTTGACCAAGACTCTCATCTCGTCCGCGGTTTGAGTCCTTAACTCTAGATTCCTCGGTAGAAGTCCGAAATGGATCGTTAGTTCGTCATGAACGTTCACCTTTTGCTTAGGAAGGGAAATACTGCCTCTTCGATCATCCTTCGAGTAGAACCATAGCCTTCCCTGTTCAACCCGGTCGAGCGTCACTAAGCCTTTCAACGCTCTGGGATAGGGATTGTAAAGTGCGAAGATCGCTGAGATAGATGAGAACACGGCTACACTGGCGAGGACATACCAAGAAGCGATGGCTAGGAACCCTTCCAGAGTGAATGGACCACGAGAGCGGTCGTAGAGGATTGTCGTACTGAAGATAAGGCCGACCGCTGCGCCAACTAGCACTCCTAGAGGAATATTCCTAGGACCCCAGCTGTTAACGCGTCTCGCCTCGACGACTACGCCTCCTAGATTCCCGTAGACTCTATCAGACAGGTTCTGTTCTCATCGCCTGGTTTGATGGCGGCGCTGCCTCGGAGAATTCATTGCGACTATGTCGAATAGTATGCGTCTGTAGTTTATCGTCAGGGCTCTTGCATAGAAAGGTCCTTCGATGCTCATTTCCTTGAACTCGTGGCCTTTTCTTTCGTGTGGACCGAATCTTTCGAACGACAAGCAGTTTTCGAGGTATGGCCTTAGCCTGGTAACATCAGCATCCACCACGACCTCTTTGGGTATGGGTTTCTTCTTTGACGCCTGAAGCAGGTCGTTCAGCGCTTCTCTCGCCGCTTCATAGTTCTTCCATGCTTCCTCGACATATCCGGGGAAGAGTCCGTTCACGATCATCTTCGAAACGAATGAACCGTTACTGTCTTCCGCCCAGCCTTTGAGAAGGTGTGCTTTGATGTTGAGCTCGTTTGATCTGTCGAACCCATAGATGAACAGGCGAGCAGTCCGTTCCATATCTGACTTGTACGCATGGTTGAGCGAGTCGCCGAAAGAGCCGCTGGCAAGGAGGAACCGTGCAATATCGTAGTCTCCTGAGACTAGAGCGGTGGAGATCATGTGCGCGAAGTCGGGTTCGTAGGGGATTTCGCTCATCAAGAGACCCTTCCAGGTGGTCACCAGGTCGAACGGGGTCTCGGTTTCGAGCGCTTTGCGGACAGGTATTGGGTCGATCTTCTTCGGGAGAGGCGCGTCGGTGAGGATGACTGCGCGGCCTGGCTTGAAGCGGCCGACTCTGCCCATCATCTGGAGCAGACTGTTGTTGTCTATGCTCGTGTAGTGGAGGGTCTTCTGGCCTAGCTTGTCCTTGCTGTCGATCACGTCGTCGAATATGAGCACGTTGTCGACGTAGATGTTTACTGAGGATGCGATTACGTTTGTTGCGAAGATTCTCAGATTCTTATCCTGTTCGGCTCGGCGCTGGATCTTGTTGATCTCTGAGCCTTCAAGGCCTCCGTGAATATAGACGCCGCGATAACTGTCGGCGTACTTTTCGACCAGCTTCCTTGTGGGGAGGAAGACTAGCCAGGACTCGTCGCGGGGCTGCGAGTAGAGATACCGGTCTAGAATCCGGAACATCCCATTAAGGTCGCCTGCAAGCTCCGTCTCGAGCCTGACAGGGTATCTGCGACCGCTCATCCGGTAAAGATTCGATATGCCTAGGAAGGACAGGAATTCCTTCGGGTCGATCGTGGCGCTCATGACCCGAAACAGATTCCTTGCACTGGCCTCCCCCTTCTTCGCGAGGGACATGCAGAGTTCCAGCTGGGAACTCATCTGGTGGCTTTCATCGAAGTAGATGGAAGAATCATAGATCGATTTCTCGGCCAGCATTCTTAACAAGACGCCGTCTGTGACTATCTTGATCTTGCCAGTGATATTGATCTGAGTGTCCTTTGTAATGACTGCAAACTCATCACTCATCTCTGGGTGGAGCGCCTGGAGCGAGTAGAAGAGAGCGTTGCAAGCCGCCCTCGAGGGCTCACGGATCACGATCTGGGTCTTTCCCTTGCACAATTCGTATTCGTGTATCGGAGTTACACGGCTCTTCCCTGTTCCGACATCACCGATGATCACGAAGTGTTTCGAGAAGTCTATCGAGTCAAGGATTGAGAAGATTGGGAGTCTTGGTTCTGGCCGTTTGTCAGTCGCTTTCTGCGCCCGGCCCTCCACTCCAACGTCCGGGATGGCCGGAAAACGGTCACCATAATCAATTATGGATTCGTCGCCGGCCAAAGAAGACTCGAGCCCTCCCGAATACCATTTCCGATGGGGCAGAAATAAACCAGCGTCGATACCATGGGGCAGAATAAAGACCGGCCTCATGCCGGTTTGTGAGAAGGATCGCCTTTAATCCCGAGTTGCTGAGACCTTTCATTTAGTTTGGGCTTTCTCTCTTGGTTGAATGATCTCTTCGAGGGCTCTGAGGAGTACGGAACGCCGTCAGTCACGCTAACCGGTCAGCCGGTTAGGAGCAAGGGCGAGAAGATAATTGCAGACTACCTTACGCGTCACGGCGTCTCCTACTATTACGAAGCTACAGCAACCGCTAACTGGTTCATCTTCCAGACCAAGATATCGAAGCCGGACTTTTATCTTCCACAGTACAATCTTTTTGTCGAATACTGGGGCTTAGTAGATTCTCCCGACGCGCGGACAAGGGATGACTACATCCGATCAATGAGGTGGAAGATGGCGCAGTATCGAAAGAACAACATAAGATTCGTCTCCATATATCCCTCGAATATTTACAACCTCGATTACTACTTCAAGAGGAAATTCCGGGACGTTATGGGCTTCGATTTTCCAATCGCCCCAGTAGCACAGACATGTCCCACGTGTCACATCCGAATCTTAGACATGCCTCTTCACATCAAGTGGCATACAAGCGTGGCCCGAACGTAACAATTGTGTTCTGCAAGAACTCGAACGGCCTACTATAGTGCCGGTGCGTAACCTTTGTGCCACCTCATGTTCTCCGCCTCTTTGATGAAAAGTTCAATGGTCTGATTCACATAGTGAGATGCGAGATTTTCGTTTCTCAAAGGCTAAATCCACTGTGACGCTAAGCACGGCAGTATGAAGCCCGAGACCCTAGCCATCTTCAGCTTTTTAGTGTCATTGATTGCCTACGAGTTCTTGGGGCTCCTGTTTTTGTATGCCGCCGCGATCTCCTCCACTGGTTTTGGCGTCTTTGTTACTGGTTTGGTGACCATTGCCATCTTCGCCATTATAGGAGCTTTGCTGACTGGGCTTAAGGTCTACGCGATTGAAAGAAGCTAGGGCAAGCGTTCATCTCCAGATTCTTCTTGAGTCGAATTATCTCGCTTGCTCCTTCAATTTCTGGCTATTGAGTAGGATTGAATCTTGACTCCGAACCCCGAACCAAATTCATCAAATTTGGTTGCGGTCACTCTGACTTTCTAGGGCTGGCACTTCGCTCTACAGCCGGTTCAGCTGGCGCCAGAATAGCTAAGCGTGAAGGCTCGTCATTAAGGTTCATGCTCCAGCCATTTCTCTTAAGTAAGAGCCAACGCTTGCGACTTAGGACCCATTATGCAAGTAGCCTCTCTGACCGGACAACCCGTCCAATTGGTCCGACAGTACGACCTCTTCTTCGACATCGACTTCACCGGGCTTTCATTCACCGGGAAGGTCACGGTTGACCTCGATACGACCGGAGACATCAGCCTTGACGCTGTAGGATTGCAGGTCAAGAGTGTCAAGCACGGAAACAGAAACCTACCCTACAAACAGACAAGCAACGCTGTCGAGATCAAAACCGGCAAGTTCAGTGGACCCTTGGACATCGAGTTCAACGGGAAGGTCTCGGAAAACTTTACAGGATTCTACAAGGCCTCGTATGGTGACGGCTATATTCTCACGACTCACCTTGAGGCGGTTCAGGCCCGCAAACTCTTCCCTTGTCTGGACCATCCTGCGTTCAAGGCGGTCTTCAAGCTCGTCGTCCGGACGGGCCCCGATCTCAAGGTCATCTCCAACATGCCCGTCGAGTCGGAAGAGGTTCGGGCGAACAAGAAGGTTGTATCTTTCAAGCAGACCCCGAAAATGAGCACCTACCTGTTCTATCTTGGCGTCGGGAAGTTTGTAGAGGAGCATAGCCGTCATGGCACCACACACCTCTACGCGGCCCACGCTCGGCCCAAGGGCAGTATCAAGACAGAGTTCAGCTTCGAGGCGGCCCAGAAAGTCCTCGACTACTACGAATCCTACTTCCAGATACCCTACCAGCTGCCCAAGCTGCACCAGGTCGCCGTGCCAGAGTTTGCGTATGGCGCGATGGAGAACTGGGGCGCGATAACCTATCGCGAGATTCTCATGCACGTGGACCAGAATACCAGCGTCAGGGCGAAGAAGGCAGTGGCCGGTGTCATTGCTCATGAGATTGCTCACATGTGGTTCGGCGACCTGGTCACGATGAAATGGTGGGACGACATCTGGCTCAACGAGAGCTTCGCCACCTTCATGGGCCACCACGCCGTCGACCAGGGCTACCCGCAGTGGAAAGTCTGGCAAGACTTCGTCCGGACCCAGACTTCGGGAGCGATGGGACGGGACGGTTTGAGAAGCACGCATCCTATCGAGGCGCGCGTAAAGAATCCCGAAGAGATCGAGGAGTTATTCGACGAGATAAGCTACGGCAAGGGCGCGAGCATCCTCCGGATGATCGAAGCCTACATCGGACCAGACAAGTTCCAGAAAGGAGTGGCGAAATACCTCGAAAAATTCCGATACTCGAACGCTGCCGGCCAGGACCTCTGGAACCACCTCCAAGAAGCGTCCGGGACCGATGTGAATCGGATTATGGAGGCTTGGATCAGCAAACCTGGCTTCCCCATCATAACAGCGACATTTTCAGACAAGAAGCTGCTACTCGAACAGGAGAGATTCCTCCAGGCTGGCGGAATTGAGAAGCAGATCTGGCCTGTGCCCGTGACGATGATGGTCGATGGCAAGCCGCAGGGCTTGTTGCTCGACAAGGAAAAGGCCCAGGTCAATATCGGCCCCAGTCCAAAGTCTCTGAAGCTGAATATCGATCAGACTGGCTTCTACATCGTCCACTACCAAGGCCGCGAACTACAGGATCTTGTCTGGAAGAGCAAGCTCTCGCCCCTTGACAAATGGGGCCTGATCAGCGACGCGAAAGCCCTCCTCCTCTCTGGACGCATGCCTATCAGAGAATATCTCAGCCTCTTGGAAAGATTCCGGAAGGACGAAGAGTATCTTCCAATGTTCGAGATCTCAGACCAACTCGAGCTCCTCCATGTCCTAGCCCCGGAAAAGATGAGAGATACTTCACGAAGATTCCACACGGACCAGCTGAAGACCCTCCAAGCTAAGACGGATGAGAACAGCATGATGCTCAAGGGCATCGTCGCAGGACGCCTCACGATGATAGACGATGCTTACGCTAAAGAGCAGGGCTCGAAAATCAAAGACCTAGCAAGCGTGGACCCGGATATGAAGCGGCCGGTGGTTATGGGATATGCCCGGTCGAGCAACGACCACAACGGGCTTATCGACCGGTTCAAGAAGAGCGCCACCGACGAGGAGCGGTTGCGATACCTGGAAGGATTAGCCAGCTTCAACAAACCAGATCTCGTCACGAAAGCGCTAGACTACTCGTTGAGCGGCCAGGTGAAGAAGCAGGATGTCAGAAACATGGTAACGTACGCGACGGCGAATGCGGATGCGAGGAGTGTGACCTGGGGATGGTTCAAGACGAACATTGAGAAGCTCGAAAAAATGTATGAGGGGACAGCCCAGCTTTCGAGCATCATGCGCGCCTACATTTCGATCGCGGGCGTAGGGCACGTAGACGAAGCGGAGTCGTTGTTCAACCGGTATCCGGTCCCGGCGGCCGATGCTACGCTGGAAAGGCTCAGAATCTACGACAGGCTAGCACGGGGCATAATGGCCATGCCCTAGGCCAGCGCCGCCGTAACCCACCAAACCAATCTTGTGAGGTTGCAACTGCCAGAGAGATTAAGATCGCGAGGATTGGTTCTGATGG
>MNDT01000023.1:8590-15258 GCA_001915065.1 archaeon 13_2_20CM_2_53_6
AGCTTCGGGTCCACTCTTGCGTGGCACTTTGAACAAGGGACCCGGCGGTTCCTGGTGAAGAAGAGGAATGCGAGGAGAGCCCCCATTACGGCTGTGATGATGCCTGCTGCTATCCACCAGTAGATGGTTGGGAATGAGCCGTCGGGCGGTGGGAGTGATGGGGGTGGATTGGTTGGCGGTGGATTCGAGGGTTGCGCAGAGCCAGAGATGGATGTGAGGAGGATGTTGACTGTGTTCGAGGCTTGGTCTCCGGCGGTGTCGTTACCAGTGGCGCTGACAACGTACGTGCCGTTCGGGAGGCTTGTGCTGTAGGGCCAGCTTAATGCGAATAGTTTACTCGGCGCCGCGGGGTTGGTTGTCAGCGAACTCCCAACTCCGCTGAAGACGGTTGTGGACCCAGGCCCTGTTATGGTCAGGGTAGCGTTGGCTACGTGGTAGGCTCCGAACGGGTCGGCCACGTGTACTATGAGATAGACGATTCTCTGAGAGGTGGTCCAGTTGAGGCTGAAACTGGTCTGGGACGTGAAGTTTGCATCGAAAGTGTCGATGAGATTGACGGTGGGAATGTTCGCGACGGGTATCGTGACGGCTGACGAGTAGCTCGCGCTATCATACCAGACGTAGAGCTGTGAGACCCTGAACACGGTCATGGAGAGTTTGATGGTGGAGGATTGGGAGAAAGTGTGGTTGATGTTGAATCCCAGCGTCAGCTTGTACGGGGTGTTCGGGCTGGAGTTGAGCGTGATCACTTGCGAAGTGGTCACTACGGCAAGCTGACCCGCAGCGTTCGCATCGTAGACCGTCGCGTTGAGCGATCCAGGAGCGCCGGAGACGGTGACCCAGAGGACGATGGAGCCCAGCCCTGTCGAGTTCAGGGATGACGTGAGGGCAGGGTAGAGCGTGAAGTTGAACACGTTGTATCTAAGATTCGGGCCGACGCTGGTCCCGCCCCAGAGAGTTGTAGTATTCAGGACCTGGCTGGTCTGGACCCCGGAGACGGTCACGTTTCCCGGAAGATGATGAAGATAGAGCGGAATCCCCAGGCTGTTCGACGCGCTCACGGGCTGAGTGTGGGTGGCCGCGAAGACAAATAGAAACAGCCCCAGAACAAGGAGTGTCTTACCGTTACTGAACTGTCGGAGGCTATAGCCCAAAGGCGATGCAGGGGGCTAACAAGGAATGAGAGTGAAATGTGTGGTGTTACTCTTGATTGACGGTGCTAGCATATCTGCGCGTACACGTGATCCAGGTCGACTCTAACCGGGCATTCCTACCAAGTTAAACTGGGCTACTCATTATTCAGGCGTCCTAGGTTGCTATTCGACCACCAGTGCTGGGCCTGTTGGCGGTGTTGCTTGCTCGGCTTCGAGCTTAGACCATTTCGACACAAGACTTGCCACGGATTGTAAGTATTCCCTATTGTCATAGTGCCATCCCGTCCCGTCGGCGTAGGTCTTGTACGAGAACGTCTGAGTCAACTGGGTCGCTGGGTCCAGTTGAATATAGGAGTAGCCTGCAAGTACTTCCTCCCTTGCAAGAGAGGAGAGAAATGTCATCAGGTTGGTCATCTCTTGGCGAGGAAGGTAGATTCTCACAGTGAGGGAGTGTAGCCCGATGATCGGTGTTATGTTCAAGACGAATGGTGTCCTCGAGAGCACCTTCTCCGCGGTTTTCATGAAGCTCTCGGTCGTGAAGTCGAGACGAAGCTCACAAAGGTCGGAGACTTCAGGAACGAATGGCAGAACACTGATGACATAATCTGCAACATATCCCTCTTCGACGAGTCGATCGAACCTGTACTTGGTTGCGGGTAGGGTCATGCCCAGCAGTTTCGAAAGGGCGGCGAGTGTAACTCTTCCATCCAACGAGAGCTCTTTGAGAATGATCAGATCCTTCTTGTCGAAGCCGCTGCCGGCGGCGGAGGACTTCTTCCCATCCGCGCCTCTTCCGGATTGGATTGCGCGGGACCATTCCTTCCATTCGAACCTCCAGCTCCTCTCCTTAGGATCATAGTACTCGAAGTTTGCCAGAGGAGCGTAGCTCTCTCCAAGCCAGAAAAGTTGATAGTCCTTGATCACGCTACGCGTCACGAGCTGGTCAAGGTAGAGACGGAAGTCCTGCTGATTTGAGGCAGGGATTGCGTGGAGAGAGTAATATCCGTTCGGCTCGCCTGTGCAGCGTATTATCCTCAGCCAGTAGCCTGGGACCTTTAGCGCGTCTCTAACCAGAAGCTCTTTTCCTGGGAAGGGCCTGGCCAAGACTACGGCCCGGACTAGTCCTATCTTGGAGAATGATGGGTGGATGTATGATCTCAGCGCGTTGAGGCTTTGAAGCTTGGCGACTCGGCCATATACTGTGGTATAGGGAAGCTTTGATTTTCGTGCGATCTGTTGCAGGTTTCTCGGCCCATACTGTTTCATTGTCTCAAGAATCTTGATGTTCTCCTCGTCGAGGAGCGACATTGTACGGTGAAGCCTCGCGTACCATTCGTTCGCGCTAAAAACGCTCAATTGAATTCAAAGAAAGAGGGAATATTGTTGGTTCTTTTAAGCTTCGTCCGTTATCCCGGTCAGATTGGCCATGGGACAAGAGGTTCTGGTGGACCTGAGTCGCCATCCGCGTTGATGCTCAGCAAAATCACCCCCGCGGATGCGACGTGCGGTTAGGTTATTCAGTTTAGCCGCTACGAAATGCCCAACAAAGTAATACGGCTCACTTGGAAGGTTAAGATGCGGTGGCGACGACCCGCTGGAATCGATTACTCAAGGTGAGCGGTTCACTGTTTAGTAATGGGGAATCTTATAGAGGAGAAAGCTTGGGCGTTGTCCGTTGCGTTCGAGAAGATCAGTCGCAGGTGGTAGATTAATAGGTGGGGAGCTGGCGCTTTGTGTTGACGAGTTCTTTTGGACCCTGTTGCTTCTCTGCAGAGCACTGACTACTGACGAGCCGGAGGGGAGATGATTTGACTCAAGAATATTTGGACACGAATACTCGACCTAGCTTTTTTCAATTGCGTAGACATTGAGCCCGGTTAGCAAAGCTCCTATGATGGCGAAGATGGCAATGGTAAGCAAACCGGTAACCGCGACCCCAGAACCGATGGAGATAAGATCGCCGCAGCATGCACTAGGAGCCCCAAGAACTCATAGTCTATCAGCGATACTAGGAAGCTGAAGATGGCTAGAGTCTCGGGCTTCACACTCTGTACTCAGTGTCACAGCAGATTTAGCTTTTGAGAAGCTGGAAATCAAACCGGTTTTCTATGCTGTGAGTGACATGCGGAAGTAGAGAAGCGTTGTTCCGCGGATCGTACGACCTCGCGCGGCAACGGCTTTCCCCTTCCTGATAGCTTTGTACAAAAAGTGAAGGACGTACTATAGCTGTGGCCGCGCGACTGGGAGATGAATATGTGAACCTGGGAGCTGGTTGAATGGAGACTTGCTTATTCAGTCAACGCGTTTGTTGTCTCGCGCAGGCGTCTTGCGAGTTCTTTCATGACGCCCATGGCAACCTTCGAGTCGGTTTCGACCGCCGCCTTGAAGTTCCAGACGGGCATTACCAGACATTTGGTCCCCGCTTCGGCGGAGACGACCGTGGCCGACCTCGGTTGCTTGTCGATGAGAGCCATTTCTCCGAAAAACTGGCCTCGACCCAGTTTGGAAACCAGCTTCTCTGCCTTACGGACCTCAACGGATCCGCTTGTAATTAGATAGAAAGCAACCCCGGACCCTCCTTCCTTCTCTATGACCTCTCCCGCGCCGTAGGAACGTTCACGAGCAAAGGCGCTTGCAACCGACTTGATCTGTCTACTTTTGAGCCCGGCAAAGAGCGGAACTTGCGCCAACATCTTGGCGGTCTGCGGATTCTCTTTCTTGTCCAATTATGGTCCCAACTGACGCCTAACGCATTTTTTGTTCGCTTACTTAAAGCGTTAGCCCCACGGTTTCTTCGGGGCGTGTTTCCGTCTACATTTCATGCGGGTTTTGGTGATATAGGGAGAAATCGATTCAGGACAAATCCAAATACCCGTTCTCAGATAATTCGATCCATGCTCGTAACTTTCCTTGGAACAAGTGGTTCAGTTGTAACCAGGGAGAGAATGTGCGCGGGGGTCTTATTCGAGGATAAGCTGATCGATGTTGGGTTCGGGGTGGTTACCAACCTGATCAGGTCCAGAATAGACCTCGATTCGATCAACGACGTCTACATTTCACACACCCATTCTGATCACATTGGGGACTTTACCGCACTTGTCTGGGCAATGGCGATGGATAACAGAGCTAAGCAGATCCGAGTGGTAAGTTCGGCAAGTACAGCTGATGTTCTGGAGAAGATCCTTGAGCTTCAGTCGACCCCACGCTCTTGGGTGAGATTCAACATAGTTTTTGTGAGACCGGAAGAGGTCGGTGTGAAGTATGTCACGACGATGCATGAGCCTGAGAACCTCGCTTACCGGTTCGAGACCGAGCAGGGTGGCTTTGTCTATGTGGGTGACACTTCGCGGTCTGAGAAGATTGCCGAGTTTGCTAAGGAGTGCGACTTGATGATTCACGATGCAATGTTTCTTGATGGTCAAGAACCCCTGGCAGCGGTGACCCGCCATTCTACCGCGAGAGACGCCGGAAACGTTGCAAAGCTTGCTGGGGCAAGTAGATTGGTCTTAACTCACATTTCACCCGGGAACGAGGGTGCCGAGAAGAGGTATCTTGCCGAGGCCTCCTCAGTTTTCGACGGCCGAATCATCGTGGCAAAAGATCGCCAAACGCTAACGGTGTAGGAAATCGGGTAATCCTCGGTCACATGATGTTCCAAGGCCTATTGTAGATGAGTCTCTGCCAGCAGCCGATTATATCTAGAGTCGGTTCTGAACCTCTTCAAATCCGGACTAAACCTGAGAGAGGGGAAAGCAATCCTGCCTGATTCGAGAGCTTTTTCGGCCCATCGAAACGCGTTATCCTGATCCCCCAGAATAGAGTAGACTGTGATGAAGATCGTCGGGTTTGAATATCCAAGCTTTGGGTCTGCCATCGACGCATCGAACAGCCTCTTAGCTTCCTCGGTCTTTCCTGACGCAGCGTGGACGTATGCTAGATGCGCTATGGCCTCCGCCTTTCTCTCGCTGATTTCAACCAACCTTTTTGCCTCCTCCGCGGCCTCTTCGAACATTCCGTTTTGCACGAGGAGGTGGATCATATAATCATGGGCTACGACGAAGTTAGGATCCATCTCGAGGTACTTGTGGCATTCATCAACGGCTTTGTCATACTGTCCCGACAAAAAGTAGGCCTGAACGACGCCCATCCCGATTACTGGAGAAAGAGGGTCCAGAACCTGTGCTTTCTCGGCTGCTGTAACCGATTCTTGAAGCCTACCAGTTGTTTGCAAGAGCACTGAGTGCCAATAGTGAGCAGTGGCGTAGTTGGGGTTCAACTGAATCGCGCGTCTGAACTGGTCCTCCGCAGCGTCCCAGTCCCAGTTGTAAATGAGCAGAACAGCCGCAAGTGAAGTATGTGCTTCTGCAAGGTTATCGTTGAGTTCCAATGCCCTGTTCGCGTAGTCCCGCGCTTTCGAGAAGGCTTCCTTAGCGGGGAGGTAGAGATGGCGTCCCATCAGAGTATAACAGTCCGCCATTCCCGCATGAGCTAGGGCGTAGTTAGGGTCCTTACGTATCGCTTCACCAAAATACGCTATTGCCCTCTCAAGATCCTCCTTGGTCCGTTTGCTCCAATGGTACCGTCCTCTTAGGTAGAGGACATAGGCCCCAATGTCCTCGGGAGCTTTCTGCTCGATGATTGCTCTGTTCTCTCTGAGTAGTTGAACCTTCAACGCCTCCGCAACTCGCTCTGCGATGTCGGTCTGTATCTTGAAAACGTCTTCCAGTTCTCTGTCGTACTTCTGAGCCCAGATTGGTGCTTCGCTTCCGACATCGATCAGCTGGATGGTGATCCGCAATCTGCTTCCAGCCTTTCTCACGCTTCCCTCGAGGATAGTTCCGACCTTGAGTTCTCGTCCGATCTCGCCTGCGGTCTTGTTCACTTGTTTATACTTCATCACCGATGTTCGTGCGATTACTTTCAGGCCAGGAATCGAGGAGAGGGTGTTGATGATCTCCTCGGTGAGTCCGTCGGCAAGATACTCGTCATGCTGGTCCGAACTAAGGATAGCTAACGGAAGGACTGCGACCCTTCGGAGCTCGAGAGCGTCGATCTTGGTCAGGTTAGCCCCTTCCATTGGAGGCAGAACCCGATAAACTTCGGTGGGAGTACGCACATTCTTCAACTGGTTTTTCCCAAGCGCTTCTGTGCGGAATTCTTCGCTGTTCCGTACGTGATCAAAGACCTGTTGAGTTATGCAGATCCCTCCTGGGTCTGCGAGAGACTGGATTCTTGAGGCGACGTTCACGGCGTCACCGTAGACATCTCCGTCTCGGTGTTCAACGTCTCCGAGGTGAACCGCAACCCTCAGCAGTATCTTTCTTTCGCTAGGCACGCTTTGATTCCGCTTGTACATCTGCTGTTGGATCTCTAGGGCGCATCTTACTGCTTCAAGAGCGCTTGAAAATTCAACAAGAAAACCATCGCCGACCGTCTTGACTTCACGACCTCCATGTTTCACAAAAACCGGACGGAGCAATTGCCTGTGATCTTCGAGCAGGGTAAGCGCCAGTG
>MNDT01000038.1 GCA_001915065.1 archaeon 13_2_20CM_2_53_6
GTTCGCCCTTTTTCTTGGGCCCGTCGAACGTATTTCAGGCAGAGCGCCGAGGAGGGGCGCGATGAGAATAGTACCCAAACAAGATTGGAGATGAGAAAGAAATTTGGCGAAAACTCTAGATGAGCTTTTGAAGATACCTGGCGTTGCTGCGGCTGGAGAATTTGCTCCAGACGGGAAGCTCCTCAACTATCTGGCGAGCATGGACATGTCGCGCGACATGGCGGCGATGACCGCCCAGTTCGTCGCTACCGTAACTATGCTCTTCAACACTCTCGCAGGCGCGTTCACCCAGCTGAGCAAGATGAGATGGGTGCCTCAGCAGGGATGGGCCTACTCTGGGGGGGACTGGACTGTCGCGGTAATGGGCAACTGGGGAGTCTTCGTGGAGACAAGCAAGGCAGACTTCAATCTGCTCTTCAGAGAGCTAGGCGGGAAAGCCAGAGTAGAACCAATCCCAGCCTAGGACCCCGGTCGACCACTCTGGGAAGTGGGCATATCACGAACGGCGATAGCGACCTGACTACAAGATAATTCCCATCGCTTTTTTCTGCAAGGTTTATCATGGTGCCGGGATTGTTGAAGGGCGAATCCACAGAAGCCTTGTCCGCACCTTCCACGGAAGTTTCTCCGAGTTCCACTGCTGCTTCGCAGCGCGGCAATTTTGGAACGTGGTCAAGGGTCTAGTTCTGGGTTGGTCCGAATGGGGGCGGTGGGGCGGGCTGTGGCTGAGTTTTTCCTTTGAAGTAGCGTTCGAGGATAAATCTGACGACAAAATATACGATGGCAAAGCCAATGGCATATCCGACTACAGTTCCAACTGCTCCTACCCAGTCAGAATAGTAGAGATTCAGCTCCGTATCTCAATTCGGGATCTTGGTTCTCATTGCCCGAAAACGGTTTGCAAGGCCATGTTCCGTTCTCATAGGCACCCTATGAAACTGTTCAAGAAATTGTATTTTTCCAGATAGTTTATCGGTCATTTGATTGTATGGAAGAGATTGTTCATCGTTAGAAGATCTATCTCTATGGATTGGGAGAAAAAAGCCCAAAGCTCAATTCGTTCTTCCAATCTCTCACGAATAACATGATTCTAGAATTCGGGCGGTTGTGGAGAAATCCAAGTCCCTCCAGCAAAGCTGTTCATGAGCAGATCGGATCAGAGTATGGTCGTTATGATGACATCGACCAAATCGAATATTTGGATCTTACTCCAGTTGCAGACTTTCAGCCATTCGGCTTTCGACTTAGCTTAGCGTTATAAACTCACCAGATCGGAGCCCGCGAACGGGAGGTGTAGACAAGAACATGTCCCAAAGAGGAAGCGAAACCTCCGAGACCACGAAGGAGAAGGCTTCAGCACCAACCTGCACATGCGACCTCGTAGTCAACGACCAGGGAACGTGGGAACTCAGACCTGATCCCAGTCCCGAATGCGTGGGAACAGTAGAAGCACTGGCGAATTCGCTAGGCCCTAACGCGAGACAGTACCTGGCTAAGCACATTGCCCCCAACGGTGAAAAGATGCAGGAAGCAGTGGACAAGCTCGAGGGTTCAGAGTCAGAGTCATGAGGCGTTACTCGCCAAGGGCGCGAGACGCCAATACCTCGTCTGTAACCATCCTTATTTTATCGCACAGGCTACCGTAAGGCCCGGAAAGTCCCACATGTCTAAGTAGGCCATCGATCTCGGCCGCAAGAGAAGAGATCTCTCCGTTGACGATCTCTGCCTTTTCTTCGGCACTTGCGTATCTCATGTTTGAACCCCCGAGCGTATGAAGAGAGATCGTCAGGTCGTCGTCTATCCTTGCAAGCCGAGCCTCATGCTCTCTCCTTTCTGCATCAGACTTTTGCTTGTACTGTTCAGACTGCCTTCTGTATGTTTCAGAGGTCTCCCTCGCGAAATCCAGTTTCTCCCTTGTGGCCCGCTCGTCCACCAACTTCTTTTCGAGATCCGCTACTCTTGTTGCCCAGGTTAAGTTCTCAACCTTCCTCAGGCGCTGGAGAGTCTCCAATGGCGTTAGTTGGTTGACTGTCTCCTCATATATTGCGGCTGATGCTTCTTCCTCTTCTCGCAATGCAACTTGTTTCTCTTCCTCATCGATCGCTTGTCTAGCCTCTTTTTCTTCTAGTGACCCAAGTTGTTCGAATATTTCGTCGGAGGAAGTGTCCCCATTTGCCTCCAGCATTGCAACAAGCTCTATTGCTCGGTCAGCGATCATCCTCCGGATTCCTTTGAATTAGAATCCTCTAGAATAGAAATGCGAGATGTGACTTTGAAGCCTCGACCCCGGCCCAACCCACGAACGTGCTGAACGTAGATGTCATTTACAAATCCTTCAGGGTCGAAGTTTCGAAGGCTGCTGTTTTTCCCACACATCGGACACAGCAATAGGCTCATTTCCGACCATTCGACTCGACTTTAGGGTACCCTATAACGGTACCCTAAGCAACCCAGGATCACCGCGGAGGCCGCGACGTATGAAACAGCGTTACAACTTACAGGCCTTGAGAGATGCTAGCCCTCAAGTATCGAAATTGTAAGCCCTGTGGAAGCTACCGCCCTGTCGCTCAATATCTTCCCTGTGGGAAGAGTACCGCTCTCAATCTGATTGAGATTCTTCAAATCTCTATCTTTTCTTGGGATAGGTTACAGTATACAATCGCAGATGTGGTCCGTAGGCCTTACGAGAGGCCGAATAGCGGGCATCAAGAAACCTTCTGCTAATCAGCAGGCAGTTGAATCAACCATATAGCCTCAACTCCAACCCCAGCGGCTGAGTCTCTTATGGTCAAATCCAAGTTTATGCAATCGCTCGACTCACACGTATACTTAGAACTGAGCCATCTCGCGAACGAGAAGGGTGTATCAGTCCAAGAGTTGATCCGTGCGCGCATTATACCCGACTGGATACGTACCAAGATAGCCAGAAGCCGAAGAGGATTCGGTGATTCGGTGACTCGAAGACAGGGAAGAATTTGGGCTTGAGAAACACACTATTCCAGGCTATCGTAGGTTTCAGCATCGTAGGAAACACATTCAAAACGGCTGATGTGGGCTTAGAGTTTGGCTGTTGTGCCTCTCTGTCCTCGAACGGAGTGGTTGTCAGTAACACGTTTGACAACGTTACCAACCCAATAATATTCACAACCTCTCCTACAAACACAGTCATTCAGAACAACTACATATGAGACCAAGACGAGAGAAGTCGTCGTTTCAACGCTGCTCGTCTGCATGATCCCAGTTGGTCAGAATGCTGTCCTCCCCAAGGGAGGAATTCTAACACCTGCTGAGTTTCTCCAGGCATAAATTTTCCCCTTACTCCTCAAGATGGCTCGGTCGAGGTAACGCCTGTGGGAGACTGAGTTTGGAAGAAGGATGTCATTGCCATGGCCCCAGCATCAAGTGGTCCAAGCGAGGGCAAGTTCCATGCAACCTCCAAAGTCCTCACAAAAGAATAGTGGCTATAGCCTAAGTCACTCACGTAATCCTGTTTCACGTGCGGACCAGCAAAAATCGCCGGCACTCTGTCAATACATGTGGGATAGGTCCGTCCTACTCCTGGACAAGTGCCCGCAGATCCTTCATCCCAAGTAATGAATAATGCCGCGTTCTTGGTTTCGAAAGTGCGACTCGCAAGTATCTGCGGGACAAGCAGGCCAAGATACTCATTCCCCTGAGAGATGCACTTAACGAGAATGCGGCACGAACCAGTCAGGCTGGTAGAGTTACAGGCATTATGACCGCTATCGCATAAATTGGGACTGAGCCACATGAAATTCGGCGTTCCATCAGCCTCATTCAGATCCGAAAGCAGCCTTGTTGGGAGTCCGAGGTATCCCTGATGAGATGGATTCGCGGTGGCTATGTTGGAACAGCGCGTCGCATTGTAGTAAACATCTCTGTAAAATAGAAAAGGGTCAGGACCTGGAATGTGGTCGCTAGAGCTTCCCTTGCAACCGCCGCTGTAGTCTTCGATGTAGGCTCGCCATGATCTGTGTGTTGCTTCGATACTATCGACGATGTTTCTCGATGCGACTGTGCAATTACCAACCTGCGGGCCACAATCTGTAACAAATGGCGGATAAGAATAATTCAGTCCACTTGTAAGCGTTAGATAGTCTGGCAGGCTTCTATGGGCTATCCCCGAATAATTCTCCGCAATCCCGAATCTATTGGCCAGCTGGTTGATGAATGTACAATTCCCAACACATGAATTGCCATAGGTCTGGTACAAGTTCTTGTTCTCCATTACAATGACCACGATGTAATCAAAGTACGAAAGTGAGGTGCCAGTCGCACTCTTCGGGCGAAAAATAACCCGCTCACCAAGAAAACCTGCAACTGTCAAGACAGCGATGATGAGACCTATCTTAATGACAGTAAATCTGGCCGGCAATTTTCGGTCCCAGGTGGTTCCGAAGAAGCCTCTTCGGTCACGATGGAATATTAGAGGATTACTTGAGAGTTTGTCAAAAACCCATGATTCGGGTTTCGGTCCGATTGCCGTGTTCCCAACACATAATCGTGCATCGGCCAAGGCCAGAGTCTTTCTAGACGCCTTAGTATCCACAGAAGGTGATTCGGGCATCTTCTGTACAGAGTAACAGGCATCCTCATGATGGACCCGCTTCTCGCGATCCTAAACCCAGCTTTTTGAAACATTTCTTCGACATCAGAGATTCTGTAGTAGTATTGCTCTGATACTCCTATACCGAAGAAGAGAAGAAATCGTCTCAAGAAGTTATCGGTTTCAAAAGTGACCAAGCACTCGCCCGAATCCTTCAAAGCGGTGAGCATTCCCTGCAAAGCCTCTACGGGCTTTGGCAGGAAATGGAATGTTCGTATACACAGAGCGTAGTCGAAAGAGCCTCTGAAACCCAACGAGCACCCATCCATCTGAACAACAGACGCGGAGTGTTCTGTTCTTTCCCGAGTAGCTCGAAGCATCTTCAGTGAGAGGTCTACGCCAATATATTCTGCTCCTTTCTCGATCAAACATTCTGCGAATCTTCCTGTAGCCGTTCCGATTTCCAGGACGGTTGATCCTTGGATTACGCTCGCTACAAACTCCACTTCTCTCTGGTTGACGTATTGTCCCCCAACTGAGCCGAATCTAACCTTGTCGTAATCCCTGGCGCTCTGGTCGTAGTCAGCTCGGACCTGTGCTCGACTTCGTATATTCCTATGACGCATGATCTCACGAACAAATGTAGAGCAGACTGTTGGCCAGGAACGCGGGGAGCCTTCTCTGTACGGTCCCCCTTGTTACCTTAACACGGTCAAACCAGCGTTTGGCCAGCCTCGCGAAGACCCAAGGAAGGTAGTAGTTTACAATGTATCCTCTAACCGTTGGGATATTCTCAAACAAGCCTCTGCCTGGTCGCTTGTTGAGCATAACCAATGCATGGACAAGCGGCCGCGCTCCGAAGAAACAAGCTACGCCCAAAGGATTGGGCATAACAATCAGCGATTTCTTTGCTACTCGCCTCAGTTCCCATAAGACTCGTTCAACATCATCTCGTTGCATGTGTTGGATAACATGAGAACAAATGAGGCAATCGACAGCCATCTCGCGGAACGGCAAATGGTGAATATCGCACATGACAAACGGCACCCCAGCGTCTAGCACGGTTCGAGACATTGTCAGAGACACATCGCATGCAACTATGTTGTGATTCTTGTTGAATAAGGGAACGCTATTCCTTCCGTAGCCACAGCCGACATCGAGGATACCGGGTTCGCCCTCGACCTCACTCAGTAGAGCTGTGTCAGGCGCCGCAAATTTTCCCAGATGCGGCATGGCTTTGGTTGGCCCCCCCGTCCCACAGTAGGGATCATTCTGCCCAATTTCATTCCACGTGTCTCTTTCCGTCAATGTTCTATGAACGCTCCCGTCGCGTTCTCTTGGTCACTTTCCTCACTGTGAACATTCTTCTTCACGCATTGGTCGCCTAAACTGGCAGGATTCTCATTATGCTTAACCAGAAGTACGCCTGCAAGTAAACTAGTGCCACCAAGGCGATGACCTCAATCTTGAATTTGACCGGTTTCAGGAAAAGGTAGCCGAGCAGAATAAGTAGCATTGTAGCAACACTGAGAGAGTATACAGCTACTCTACCTTGGAATGCCTCGATCGCTTGAAAGAAAACTAGCGGGGTGCCCAATAAGAGGTATCCAACGCTCTGCAAGATAGTGATTGAGAGAACGGCACTCGCGATTCCGTAGAAGTAGGTATAATGCGCGAGCCCCTCTCGCTTGGTTACATACGCGTAGAGAATTGAAAGTGGAATCGGCCAGGATAGCCACTGAGGCTCGGACTGTGAGAAAAGGTTCAGCGCAACAGCTCCGACAATGCTCCAGAGCAGCAGAACTTGGAGGGGGGACCGGGATCTTCTGAGGTGAAATACGAACAAGATCGCAATTGCTCCCGCGCCCACGTAGATGAAGGGAGACGAACCCGCGAACCGAGCCCCCGAGAATATTGCAATGATATCATAGCCTCGGGTCAAGGCCCCACTAAGGCCCAAGAAACGAAGGAGAATACCGACATAGAAATCCTGCAAGCCGTTTCCAATGTAAGGAGCGAATGTGAGAGTAGTGAGCCCAATTGCACTTCCGATTTGCAAACCGAACTCTTTCCATTTTCTCTGAAGTAGAGTCTCCAACGCCAACAAACTGAAAGGCACGAATCCAAATAACTTGAAGAGGCCTGAGACGACAAAGGAGATACTTGCCAGGCGTCGTTGATTTTGGGCATAGAGGAAAAAGCCAGCGACGAGCGGAAACATCATGAGAGAGTCGTAAATCCCCCAGGCTCCAGTGAGATAGATAACGAGCGGATTAAGCAGATAGAGTGCCGCATACCGCAGCTTGCCCGTAAATTTCAAAATCAGCGCGAAGATTCCAACATCCGATATTATCAGGGGAATACGGAAGAAGATGCCTTCTATCATATAGTTAGTGTGAAACAGAAATGTTGGGTCGCTGAACCCTGTGTCTCGTATGAGAACGTAGAATGAGTAGAAAGCGAGTTGAACGTAGTAGACGAGTGGAAGTGATGGAAACAGATAATCGAATTGTCCTGACTCGTAGTATAGCCTCGATGAAAATGCAAAAAGAGCCAGGTCACCTGGATGTCCAGCGAAGGAAGCCAGCTCGAAGCGTACGATCAGACCCACGAGGAGGGTGGCTAGGATCTTAGTCTTTATCTCTGAACACCTTGATCAGAAGAAGGATCGTTGAGGCCGGGATCATGAAGAGGAATACGAAATAGTAGAATATGAGTGCGTTGTAATTTGCCGTGTTAAGAGCCGCTGATGGAGACGGTGTTGTTGCGAGGAACCTTATGTCAACACTGTCTAGCCTGAAGTAGCTGATCTCTCCTTTCCAAGCACTTACTATTAGCGAAGACGAGGCAAAATTACCCGCAAACAAAGGGCTGGAGTTTACGAGAGCCGGCAACATTAGTGCAAGTTCGTAGGTTGTCGCGACCTTCGGAACGTATGTGTAACCTTGCGCCAGGATAGAAGCTCCCCTCGTAAGATACAAGGTATAGCTTAGGTCGGAACTGCCCTTGATATCCAGCCCTACGAAGACTTGGAAAACACCCTGACTGGAGACTGAGGATTTCAGATTCGCAACGAGACCAGTAAAGTTACCATTTAACTCAAGCGAATCGGCAGGGGTCGTGATCGTGGGATTGATGTGCACGTCGTATAAAGTGAGAGAGAAGCTCCCGCTTCTGAAGGGCGCCGCTTCGAGGTAAAACAGTACCTCCGTGATCCTCGCGCCCGTAAGTTGGAGCTTTGGATTGGCCAGAAAGGTTTCCGTGCCCAGATTTGCGGAAACGGTCTCTATCGTGCCGAGACCAGGCCTGTGCTGTAGGGAAGACCCTTCCCGCCAAGCTGCAAAACTCGTATTGTTGGCGGTAACTCCAAAGAACCTGACCCCATAAGAAACGCCCGTCGAAACTCGTGCCTTAATCGTGATGATCGGTATCTCAGTCAAGGACCAGTTGACATTACGATGAACGGAAATGGCTTGAGCCTTGGAAGTTGAAGGAAACGTGACTGAGAGTTTGAGAGAGCCACTGATCGAAAGGACGTTGGGAGGGTTTGCAGGGACACTCCACTCACTTGAATTGTTGAAACTCTCGCTCCATGTAACAGGGCCGAGAGAAGCTCCCTGCATTGACGCGAATTCGGCCAGCCCATCGATCTGGGTGGCCGTGTTCTGAGGTAGCGTTCCGCGGAGGAAGACCGCTGGCATCGCCAAGCTCAACACCAAAAGGACCAAGATCCAATAGAGTCGGAAGCTCTTCGAGCGGAATTGGAATATTTTCAAGATCGAGTAGATCGCGGTTTTCATTAGCCTTGTACTTCCGCTAGCAAACGCTTCGCAGATCTTTCGAGAGTGAAGTTTTCTAGGACCCTCTTCCTAGCCTTCCGTCCCATCTCGTGACGAAGTTCAGGATTGGAGAGAAGTTCTCTCATCCTCCTCGCGATTGAGTAGTAGTCTCTTGGAGCGACAATGAATCCGGTCTCACCGTCAACAACTATCTCTGGTGGGCCTCCATGATTGGTCACAATCGATGGCTTTCCGAAGAGCCCTGCCTCGACCGGTGTCAGTCCAAACGGCTCGTATAGCGACAAGTGGACAAGAAGCTTGCACTGAGAATACAACTGGGCAAGCTCCTCCTCGCTGTGAGAGTTACCTTTGATATTAAGAGGCACGCCCAATATTTCGGCCTGCTCCTCAAGCGGAATTCTCTCTTGACCGTCTCCCACAACGACAAGTTTGGCGGATGGCACCTTGGAGGCGGCCCAGATCATGCCGTCCACATTCTTTAGTGGAATCAGTGGGCCCACCGCTAGCATGTAATCGCTCTCTCTTGCAAAGTCTTTCGAAGCGAGGTCCTGTAGTATTGGGTCGGGTCCAGGATAAACGACCGCAGGCTGATCGTCCATTTTGTAGATTCGTTTGAGAAAGAAAGAAAGGAATCTGCTATTTGCAATTATCTTAGAGTATCTTCTCACAACATGAATGTCCATCGCACGCGCGACACGGACAGTCTGGTCAAAGAGGAAGTCTGACAGTACGAGACCGGAGACCGCCCGGCCGTAGTATTCTTCACTGGTCTGCTTGACTGTCCTGCTGATCGATCGGTAATCCTCTCCCGTGATCCACCTCTCCCAAGCAAGCTCGAACATCGACCCGGAGTACCATATCGTCCGCTTCCCTAGGGTTTTTGCAATGTACAGCGCCAGAAAGGGGTCCACATGGTGATGAATTATGATCGAGTCGTAGCGGGACAGTTCCTTCAGAAACCTGATCATCCTTCCGATGCCTAGGGGGCCAGGTAGAGTCGAAGGTATGCTCTTGATGTCATAGCCGTTGAGCCTGTCCTGCCAACTTGGAGTGACCAGCCCACTCCAGAACAGAGTGGCGTCAACATTCATTCTCCTGAGCTGCTCGTAATGCGCGAGGGCAACCCTCTCCGCGCCTCCAAAGCGGCCGTAAGACTGGTGAACGATGGCTAATGGCAACCCATAACCAGGGGAAGAGTGACCAACCGGAAGCCAGAACTAAAAGCTATTGGAGTTTCTTTCATCCAAAACGTAAAAACGGTATCCTTGGAAATCCTACGATTGAAACGGGGCTAGGAGCACCTATTCAGGCTTGAATTATCGACCCGACGGCGTAGTTCGCCGAAGAAAGTAGAATGACCAGCAGAATGAGAGCCGCTCTGAGGTTTCCACCCCCAGCTCTCGACATAAGCCAGAGAGTCTCCAACGCCACCAACGCCGGGATGGGTAAGTCGTAAATCAGCCGGGTCTGGTGGAAGGCATTAAGGAGCGCGAACGGTACCGAGGTACAGGCGACCCAGCTAGAAAGCATACGAGCCCCCCCACCCCGTAACTTGATTGCAGCGAAGGAGAGGGCGCCGAGACCCAAAAGAACCGCATTACCAAGTAAGCCGTCGTAAAAGACAGTCAAGGCGGTCCAGAGGTTCGGCCAGAACATCCAGAACTGCAAGATTCCAAAGACCGGGGCCTTTGTTCCCAAGTCGGCTGCAAGGGTCGCACCACCCGTGACAAGATTCTTCGTAAAGTCAACGACCATTCCCCCGAGAATCAAGATCACGGAGGATACTGTCAAAAGCCTGCGTTGGTCCCCCGACCCCATGATCGCGTAAACGAATGTCGTCGCAAGGATCATAGCCCACGTCCAGGGATGCGTCAACAACAAGGCCAAGGACAGTAGAAATAGGGGAGGGAATAGATTTCTCTGCCTGGACCTTTCGAAAAGGAAGAAGCCGGCGAGGAAGAAGTAAGCTATTATCATCGCCATCCAGTTGGCAAGGTAGCCAGCCCAGATCCCTACAGTGAGGTTGAAGGAGAAGCACCCCGCAAACGCTGAGATTGCGGCGGCTCCCTTGTTCCCAAAACCAGCCTTGACAAAAAAGAACAACGACAAAGACAGGAGAGGGCCGAGTATTATCGGAGAGAACTCCACCGTTATTTGCGGGCTCACCCCGAGGGAGGCTATCGAGTAGAAGATGATGAGAGGAAGGGGTCTGAAGCCACTGTCTCCTTGACTGAACGCATAAGAGATGGCCTGTGGAAATGGTCTCACCAGCATCTGCGTAGTCCAGTTGATGTACGAGGAAGTGTCCGTGCCTACGATGCTTCCGCCGGGGTTCAATCCAGGCCAGTAGGGAAGGACTCCGAGCAGTGCCGCGACTGCCATAGCTATGATCAACAGCAATCGTGGATGCTGCAGGACAACGAATTTCTCGGCCGAGGAGCCTTGAGTATCAAGGCGTTTTACTGTTTGTGAAAACGCCCGCACAAAGCTGTTGATCCGCACTGAGCGTCTCCTGGAAGCGCTCAGGGCGAGTATGGCAACCCAAGAGTAGAGGAGTAGGACAAGCATGAGGGGTGAGAGGGGAACTAGCCAACGAAACGCCTGGGCTTGATACCACGCGAAACTTCCGACAGTGTAGAAAGAGAAGGGATACAGCACCAGTTGGCCTATTGCGATCGTCTCGAATATTGCCATCAATGCTAGGGCATCGTCTAGAACGCCCCCTATTCGTACACGCAATGACGGACCTCCCTGACTTCGGCGAATATCTAAGAGCTGTTAGGAAAGTCGCTCAGTCTTAGTTTGCCGATGGGATCGACCGCTAGGGCTATATCATACTTTTTTAACTGAACAAAGTCCAATAGCCTTTAGTTTGGCATCTTGCAGCTTCGTTCCCCTTGCGTTACGGTATCTGTGATCCTCCCTTGAGTGGACCGAGAATGGTTCGTATCTCAGCTAGCTTTAAGTCTCGCGAGGGAGGAGAACGTTCCTCTTGAAGCTTCCGATCACACGTCTGCTTGCCTACGTCCTCATTGGCGGTGCGGTGGCTTCTGCTCTTGGCGTCGCGTACACGCAAGTGATTCTTCCCTCCTCCAGTCTAACAACCCCGAAGGTGACTTGGACGACAAGCCCTCTGGCCATTTCCTTCGCCGCGACCGACGGCTCAGGCAGCGCGACAGACACGTTCAGCTGCAGCCCTAGCGCGGGCGCCGTCTCCCTCCGGACTGTCAGCAACTCGCCAGGAATCATCGCGCTAACTACAGTTCCAATCAATTTCAGCAATTGCGGAGCGTCTCTGCTGCAAGTGACTGTGATAGCGACTTGTCAGGTAGCCGCCAGCCAGTGCCGCGGTAGCTATAGTGGGTTAGTACAGGTCCGGCAGCCCACAAACTACCGGAACCTCCCTGCAAATCTCCAAGTCAGCATCGTAGTCGGATAGAAGGTCCAGTCATCCACAAAAGTCTCTCTATCGAAAGTGTTTGGAAGAGACGAATCATAAACACTCTTGTCCACGATCTTCGTATTGAAATATGAAATTCCTTGGAACCAATCTAGTCCCAGCCATTTCCGAGGACCTCTATGGAATCGACCGCGGATATCGCGCTTTCACCTTTCGAAGCAACTCACTGAGGTAAGCCGAGTTGTCAATCTCAATTTTTTCTGCGGTCGTGAAGGCTGGGGGACTCTTTGTTAATCCCCGCAAGCGGCGACGTAGCTTAGAGTATGCTGTCACGTAAGTGCGCATCCTCTCGTTCCTCTGAGCAAAGAGAGCTAGTCTACGACTCTCAGGCAGACGCTCAATCCATTCCTTAGTCTTCTCCGCAAAGTAACCCGGATGATGTTCGTGATACCATTTGGAATACTCCCGAGGATTGCTCGCAGAACTGTATGGGTTCTTTTTCATTTCAGCACGGAATTTCGACCGTTTTTGCTTCCATGTCCGTCGTACTGCTTCAGCCCTTCGAATCACATGCTCTGGACTCTGACGACGCCTCTTCCGGTTGTGACCGTGAGAATGCTCAGGAACCTTCCTGACTAATGTGAGATGCCTCCGGTTGTTCTTGGGGCTCACTCTCCTCTGACATCCTCACTTGTTCAAATTACTCCTGCGGCGTGATGTAACCTTTCATCCATAATAGTTCCACCCGCAGCATTATTTTTGCCTCGGATTGGAGGCATAAGTATTCAATTCAGATTCTGCTTAGCGCTTGGATAAGCCTCACAACCACCCGGTCCAGCTTCAGCTCATGCAGCTCGACCCCTGACACTGTCACGTTGATCGCCACATGTCTCGTACCGGCGGCCCAGTGCGTCGGCACCTATCAGGGACTCGTACAGATACGTAATCCAGCCAACTACTACGGGAATATTCCAGCCAATCTCAAGGTCACAATCGTCGTGACCTAGCTAGGAACCTATTCCGCAGGGCGGGACAATCGCAGGTGTAGGGAGTCAGAAGAGATGACTGGTCTCACTTTTTTTCTCTGGGGTGTTGTTCGCTGGTCTCATTCTTCTCTTGGCTTGGAGCTACTGACCAGCAACCCTTTTTTCTCGGCACCAGGCATCCTATCCGCAGAATACGATGCATAAGCCGGACCGAATCCGTGCCTTGGTCGTAGCTCTCATTGTCTTCTCGCTCTACGTAGACTTAGCGAACATCCTAACGTCGTTGGCTCTGGCCTCCCTCCCGCTTGGGACAGTTGGGAGCGTATGGGTTGGGAGCACTGCGATAGTTACGCTCACGCTATTCGACGCGGTTATTCTAAATCTCTACTTTATTCGCCAACGAAAGCGTGCTCGGACAAGCCCAAGTCTTCAGTAGAGACAAGAGCCAGGCGCGCCAGCAACCCTTTTTTCCGAGCTTTCCAGTTTTCATCTAGGCAACAAAGACTTGAAGCCTCGAACCGGTAGTTGGCATGTCGCACAAATCCTCGCTACGGCTATGTTGGCGATTTTCGTAGGGGGAACCATCCTACTATGGTCAGGTCTTGTTAATCCACGTGATGGATGGCTTGTTTGGATGATTGCACTTCCTCTCTTGGTAATTGAGGTAGCTTGAACCTCTACAAATTTCCACAGAGGAAGCGTTCCGATACTCCAGCGGGTCCAGACGAGTGAAGCTGGGATAAACTAATCCGAAAGAAAATCGCACTGCTGGCCTGCACAGGGTTGACTTTTGAGAACGGCACGGTGGAGAGAACTGGACTTGCCCCTGAAAGCAACTGCGTTAATCGCGAGTCTTACAGGCCTTACAGGAATAATGGCGGGTCTTGCCTTGTACCCACCTACCGATTTTTCGGCTCCACCAGTCTACTTATTCGTTCTAATCGACTCTTTCATACCGCTGGCAGGTGCCGCCTGTATCCTGTTAGTCCCGATGAGCCTGGATAGGCGAAGGATATTCGGGTTTATGACTCTCGTAGTTTCCTTCCCTCTAATCATAGTCATTCTGAGTATTCTCGACTTTATTCTCAGATGAGAGTTAGTCTATAGCTCATGAAGGAAGCTCATCCCCCGAAGAGACAATAAGGGACTTAAGCTTTGAAAAGACAGGCGGGAGTAAGCTCCCTTTGCTGTGCTTTGTAGAGAACGGCGGAAGTGGTTTTCCAAGCCATTTCCAGAGACGCTCTCTTTCGCGACCCTTCCCAGACAGCCAATCCCATCTAATCCCCCAGAAATTTCTGGACCTATTAATCGCCCATTCACGGTAGGTTTGGACATTTTAATTGTCCTGGTAAGGAACATGGGATTCGGCTGATGTAATCCCCCATCCTTGTTCTCGCCGTGATAGGGGATCAAAATGGAGTTTTAGCATCTATAGGAAAGGAGAGCATTCGCTACGGGACCGAGACCATGCTCGGACCGCTTCCCTAGATTCTTTGAAGGAAGCCTTATACTCGCTTACAGGTCCTGCCCAGAGATAGCTTTTGGATACCGTTGAGAGATGGAGCGGGCCGTTGCTTCTGCTCGGGGGAGGGATGATTGTCGTAGCCTCTATCATACACCCTCAAGGGTCTACGTCCCAGTTTGTTCTACAGTCGCTCTGGGTCCCAGCGCATATCTTTGAGTACGCCGGGTGGACCACCATCCTCCTGGGGCTTGTAGGCTGGTACTCGCGGTTCTCAGCCAGCCTCGGCAGGCTTGGCACCTCGGGCTTTCTACTCTTCTTTTTGGCGCTTGCCGCTGGCGTAGGATTCCCATTGTGGAGCGATCTCCTCCTCGGGCCTTACATGGCGGCTAACTCGCCCTCGCTGTACGACGCCCTACCTACGAACAACGGCTTCGTTGCGACCTTTCTAATATTCGCACTTGCCCTCTTGGTTGGATATCTTGTCTTCAGCGTGGCAGTTGTT
>MNDT01000022.1 GCA_001915065.1 archaeon 13_2_20CM_2_53_6
TCCCCGCGTTGATCGCGACCTGGTTTATCCCGATCCCTTTCCCAAGCTCGCTACCTGCGAAGGCGTCTGTGACGATGGCGACGCTGTTCACGAAGAGGAAGGCGGCTCCAACTCCCTGGACGAGCCGGAATATGAGAAGCATCTCAGCCGTGATGGAGAGGCCCGAGAGTAGCGAGCCGAGGCTGAAAATGGCGAAGCCCAGGTTGTAGAGCCGGACCCGACCGTACAGGTCGGCCATCCGGCCTATACCGACCAGCAGGACTGTTATCATCAGCCGGTAGATGGTGATGAACCAGACCCCCTCGACCAGATTGGTCTGGAGGCTGCTGACCACCTGGGGAAGACCCACGACGATAATGCTGGAGTCAAGCGTGGCCATGAAGATGCCGACGGTTGTGACCGTGAGAACCACCCACTTGTACTCCAACAACCAACCGCCAATCTACCAAGCGTCTCCCGGTTCTCGCCCAGAGAAGTATAAAACGCCCCAGCAAAGAGAACAAGACATTCCCAGGATCGAGTCCCACTCCGGAGACTCGCCTAGAATAAGCCCGGATCAGCAATCCGGGAGGGGGGTCCCACTGAACACCTTATTCACGCTTGAAGGGCCCTCACCAGCACTTACTGAAAACTGCTGATTCGCCCGTTCTGCGCGAAAAACTGGATATCTCGCCCAGAAACGTTTCAGACGGCGAGACGACCCCTCCCAGGATTTAGAAAATAAAAAATTCCCGCGACACAAACGTGCTCCTTGGAAGACTAGACGCCTATGCATTCCTTTAGATACCAAGAAAAACGTGAAGGCAAAGGCTTGAGCAGACCCTTCGCCCGTCTCATCGACGACCTGTTCGCTCTAGACCAGAGAGTCCGCTACGTAGCCGTGCTCGACCGGAACCACCGGCTCGTCGAGTCTAGGATGCGCACCCACGTAGCAAGCTTCACACCAGAGGAATATGACAGAAAGTTCATGGGAAGCGTACCCCCACTCGTACTCGACACGCTCTCACAGCTAGAAGGACAGTGCGGACCCCTCAGCCACATATCCGTCCAGTACGAGAAGGTCGACCTGATCTTCATACCACACAACAACCAGATCATCGCCCTAAGCCTAGAGACAGGACCACTAGAACCGATCCTGAGAAAACTCCGAGACTCGCTGGGCGTCCACATACACCTCTAAGACGATCATCAAGAGAACCAGACCCCGAACAACATCCCGCGTAGAACAAGAGAGAAACGAAACTCGCCCTAGGCGATGGTGCAGCGGCGAACCTTACGGCCATCTGGCACGGCCGAGCCAGACAAGACGACAGTCGGCCAGTCCAGTGGCCAAGTCATATACGGGCGACAGTCCCACAGCCTCCGAGATATCATTGGAGCCGAGACAGTCCTACAACCAGGTATTCCAGCTACTAGAACAACACCACCAATGGTTCACCAACTCCCTCCCACTCATCGCCAGCGAGAACATTCCCAGCCCCGCAGTACGAGAAGCAGTACTCTCTGATTTTGGGAACCGTTACGCGGAAGGCTGGACGGGAGAACGCGTCTACGCAGGCTGCAAATACATCGACCAGGTTGAACAAGTCTGCATCGACCTCGCAAAACAGCTCTTCAAAATCGACTTCGCAGATGTAAGGCCAATCTCTGGAGTCTGCGCCAACCTAGTCGCATACACCACCTTCACCAACCCAGGCGACACGATGCTCGCACTAGCAATCCCAGCTGGCGGACACATCAGCATGGGAAAGAAAGAATTCGGAGGAACAGCAGGAGCCGTCAGAGGCTTGAACGTAGAATACTTCCCATTCGACACCGAAGAGATGAACATCGACATAGACGCCACCGAGAAAAAAATCCAGAAACTCGCCCAAAACGGCAAGAAGCCAACACTCGCAATGTTCGGAGGCTCAGTCCTCCCATTCCCCCACCCAGTCCGAGAACTCACCACCATATTCCAGCAGCATGACAGCAAGATCTGCTTCGACGCCGCACACGTCGCCGGACTAGTAGCAGGAGGACAATTCCAAGACCCGCTACACGAAGGAGCCGACGCCATGACGGCCAGCACCCACAAGACACTGCCAGGACCCCAAGGCGGAATAATCCTGTCCAAGGCGGAGAACGGAGAGAGGATCAAGAAATCGACCTTTCCCGGTAACGTGAGCAACCATCACCTACATCACCTGGCCGGCAAGGCGATCATGTTCGCGGAGATGCTCGCGTTTGGAAGAGAATATGCGTCTCAGATCGTCAAGAACAGCCGAGCACTCGCACAGGCGCTCCACGAGAGAGGCTTCCAAGTCCTAGGAGAAAAGAAAGGGTTCACAAAGTCGCACTTGCTCGTGGCAGACATTACTAAGTATGGAGATGGCAAGACGATCGAGAAGAAGCTCGAGGACGCGAATATCATCCTTAACCGAAACCTGCTGCCGTACGACATCAAAGCGGGAAGACACTTCGAGGCTCCAGGCGGAATAAGAGCAGGCGTCTCCGAGGTCACAAGGCTCGGGATGAAAGAATCGGACGTGGTGGAGATCGCAGATCTCATGACCAGAGTAGTCGTGAAGGGAGAAGATCCCCGCAGGGTAGCTGTCGACGTGGCGGAGTTCCGGAAGGGATTCCAGCGAGTCCAGTACGCTTTCGAATCGAGCAAGGACGCCTACGCCTACATCCACATCCGATAAAACACTCCCACATCGTAGCTTAGTCGACCGGACTCAGGTTCTGAATTTACCCTGAACTTCGCCACCCTTATTACCGTCGACGTGGGGCGAACAGAACGAAGAGCTCGGTTTGAGCACCAAGCGAGAGAAGAGGCGGCGCGAAGAGGCACCTATGCCCGCGGCAAGCGCGGGACTCTTACGGTTCTTCGAGGAAGACACGCCGGGTGTAAAGCTCAGCCCCCAGCTGGTAGTAATCTCCGGCATAGGACTCGTAGCCTTCGCACTAATCTTCTACTTCATACTCCCAGTCAGATAGCGGATCCGGTTCAGTAATCCTCGACCAGGGTTCGCTGGACAAAGGATGAAACGGATCTCGCTTCACGCCCGAGCCTCCTCCGAATCGCACGTCTAAAATCCTCAGCAAATCCGGTGAAGATGTAGAGCCGGTCCGGATCACAAGCCTCAACAAAAGACACCAGCTGGTCAAAGTCTGCGTGGCTACTCAACGGGAAAGCAGTCACTTTCCCACCAAGAGAAAGCGCCCAGCCAGTAGCATAGGCCCGCGACATCCTCCGGCCGATGTGAAACCTGTCACCGGGCGTCGTGATGTAGACGCACGGGTCCTTGTCGAGAATATTCTTCCCGTCACGAGAAGACGCGGAGAACCAGTCCAGGGCTATGCCACTCCTGCGATGCGCCTCGTTCACCCCATCAAGTCTTGGATTGACTATAACCGGAAGATGCGTGTAGAGGTTGAAGAGACGCACGACCTCTTGAGCCTTGCCCGCCGCGTAGACATGCAAGCATGGAATCCTACCCTGCTTGATCGTGTCAAGCGCCCACTCAACCATCTGCGCGTAGACGGTCTCGCGAGCCGGAAAACGGTATTGGGGAGACCCATACGTCGCCTCCATGACGAGGAGATCGCAACGCGCTGGCTCCGCAGCCTTCGTCGTGAGAGTGTCGATACAGTTAATGTCGCCCGTGTAGAGGATTGACGACTCGGGAGTGTCGACGAGGAACTGTGCTGATCCAAGCATATGCCCCGCGTCGAGAGCCTTGACCTCCGAGTCGTCGATCACGAACTTCTCGTTAATCTTGAGAGGATGGAAATTTGCAACTTGATGGTAGCGCAGAGCGTGGTGGATGTCTCTGGTCGCTTGGGTGGAGTGTTTGAGCCCCTTGTACCTGAACCCGCCCGTGTGATCGCCATGGGCGTGTGAGACCAGCACCCGGGCTTTCTTTGGGATTCTCCGAGTGGTTGAAGGATCGAGAGCGAGGCAGAGGTCTGTTGTGTTGATGAAGAGTCCGTCATGCCACTCCACTCTATCTTCTCGCGTTGGCCTTTCCCTCGGGTATGGTCTCTAGTCGCTGAACAGCGTCTAGATGGAGGAAGGTCTCTCCCCTCGACTCTCTATTTACCACCTGTGGAATCGGACTGACCACTGTCGAACGGAGGATGACTGCCTCTGATTCTGTGAGCCAGATTCCCGGGGGCTCGTGTGACACGACGGCGAGGTGGCCCTCGTAGCCGAAGTCGCGGTTGATGACTGCCAAGACCCTCTTGCCTACGAGCCGCTCGAGCATGTGAAAGACTGTGGGTGATGCTGAGGCCATGTTGGACGTGACCTGGCTCGGAGGATCGTTGGACTCACCGCTGACCGGGCTGCTCCTTTAAAGACCCGTATTGAAGTCGGAGAGTTGCTAGAACATGACGTATGGACTGTGATTCGTCCGTTCGAGTGGGATAAGCCGGGCGATACTCTTCTCGGCTTGGTTTGGCAAGGTTAATCTTGTAGATAGGCCCATTGACGTTCGTTTACGGGCTCGCCATGTCTGACATTGCTGTTGAGGTAGGAGACGGTTTCGAGGATGGAGTGGAAGAGGAGCCTAACATTGTCCGGATTGGGAAGAAGCCTATCATGAACTATGTTGTCGCTTGCATGACTCTTCTCAATAACGGGGTTGGGGAGGTCATGGTGCGGGGGAGGGGCCAGTCCATTACGAAGGCTGTGGAGACAGTTGACATGCTAAAGAGGGCTTTCATGAAGAATATCAAGGTCCATTCCGTCGACATCGGGACGGAGGAGATCAAGAGGGATGACGGTTCGATCGCGAGTCTCTCCATGATCGAGATTATGCTCGGAAACTGACTGAACATCCGTACGTACGGTTCGAGAGATATTATTAGTAGTAGATTGATAGGGCAGGCGACGATCCAGATTTGCAGACTGAGAAGCATCAGTATCCCAAGATTGTTGTGACGCCGCCCGGTCCGAAGGCTCGCGCACTAGTCAAAGAGGATGAGTCGATCATCTCCCAGTCGCTGGTCAGATTCTATCCCCTAGTCGCGGAGAGTGGTCATGGGAGTATTGTCCGGGATGTTGATGGGAACGAGTTTATCGATTTCAATTCTGGACTCGTCTGTCTCGCGGTAGGCCATTCGCATCCGCGGGTTGTGTCCGCGATCAAGGAGCAGGCGGAGAAGCTGATCCATTACTCGTGGACGGATTTTTACTATGAGAAGGTTGTCCAGTTGTCTGAGGAACTGGCCAAGATTACGCCGGGGAGTTTCGGGAAGAAGGTCTTTCTCAGCAACAGTGGGACGGAGGCGATAGAGGCGGCGATGAAGCTGGCTAAGTGGCATACTAGGAAGCACGCGTTCCTCTCTTTCATCGGTGCGTTCCACGGGCGAACGCTAGGAGCTTTGAGCTTGACTGCTAGTAAGCCGTATCAGAGGAGGCACTTCTTCCCGATGGTCCCGGGCGATACTCACGTGCCGTTTGCTGACTGTTACCGTTGTCCGTTCAAGCTTAGCTATCCGGAGTGTGGCATGTACTGTGTCGACTTTATCCAGGAACAGGTCTTGGACAAGTATCTGCCGCCGGAGGATGTGGCAGCGATGTTTGTCGAGCCGGTCCAGGGCGAGGGCGGCTATGTTGTCCCGCCCGACGATTATTTTGTGCGGCTGAAGAAGCTGCTGGACAAGAATGGGATCATGATGGTGGACGATGAGGTCCAGTCGGGGATGGGCCGGACGGGACGCTGGTTTGGGATTGAGCACTGGGGTGTGGAGCCGGATGTTGTCTGTACGTCGAAGGCGTTGGCTTCTGGTCTGCCGATCGGGGCGACGGTTGCTAGGAAGGAGCTGATGGACTGGGAGGGCGGGTCTCACGCGAACACGTTCGGCGGGAATCCGGTCTCTTGTGCGGCGGCGTTGCAGGTGATCAATGTGATCCGGGACGAGCACTTGTTGGAGAATGCGACGAAGCAGGGGTCGTATATGATGAAGCGGCTGCGGGAGATGCAGGAGAAGTATCCGATCATCGGTGATGTCCGCGGGAAGGGCTTGATGATCGGGGCGGAGATCGTGAAGGATCCCAAGACGAAGGAGTTTGCTGACAAGGAGGCGCATGATATCATGATGAAATCGTTCAGGAGAGGACTGGCGATCATCACCGCAGGTCATTCGACGCTGCGCATCGCGCCGCCATTGATAATTACTCGGGACCTCGTCGACTCTGGACTGGATATTCTGGAAGGAGCTATCAAGGAAGTCAACCAGACTGCGAAGTAGCCCTCTGGAGTGGAAAGGGCAGTTTGTGTCGTGGGATTTTTTTATTTTCTAAATTCAGGGAAGAGGATCAGGCGGATCAGGGCTGGTTCTGCGGTAGATTCTCCGGTTCCGGGCGCAGAGCCGGCGAAACTGAATAGCGCCATCAGGGTACCTCCAAGCGTGAAAATAGCGCCATCTGGGACCCTATGTTCAGATGCGGAATCCGGGCTTATTCTGAACGATCTTCCAGACGATATCCTCTCAAAGAGCACATTTGTGCCGCGGGAATTTTTTATTTTCTAAACTTCTAGAGGGGTCGACTTGCTGGCTGAAACGTTTCTGGGCGAGATTCACGATTTCTCGCGCAGAACAGGCTAATCGCCCGTTTTCTATAATTGCCGTGTGGGGTCCAGTCATGCTTGCGAAACCTGTAGCGTGGGACCCCCCTCCCAGAATCGAGATCAGGGTTCATTCTGCGCGTTTCTCGCTGAGAGCCCTGCGATTTTGAGAATGATCGCCCCCGTAACTAGGTTCGCCTAAGCCGAAGCCCAAGCTTGTAGGACGACAGTCTCGAACTAGCGAGTAGAATATAATCGGGTTCAGCCCTAGTCGAGATGATCTCTCCGGAGCGTCGGAATTGTGAGCATTTCGCAGAACACTTTGCCCTGGCGTTCACTGGCAGGAACCGATGGAAGGACTCGAATTCGGCGAACTCTTTCTCGGAGGAGTAGTGAGCAACTACCTCGCTCGTGGCCGCATTTCTGGCTTCGGCTTCTGTTTCACTGACCGGCGAATTATCGGGTTCAAAATGCGACGGGTCGCCCTTGCTTTGAAAGCTCCATTCGTTGCAGCTATCGGCGTGCTCTATGTCGTCGTTATCCTTGAGACGCTGTCCGGAGCAGCACTACTAGCCCTCTTTCTACCATTAGTACTTCATCTCGCTAACTGGCCTATAACGGCCCTGACAGGTAGAACCTCCGAGAGAATCTTGTCGCGGAAGGCCTCGGACCCGTCGAAGTTGATGAAGAGGAGAAGAGATTTCGAACTTCGAAGAAACCAGATTGAAGAATTGTTGATGAAGAGTCCGGGAAATGGCCATAATATTTTGAGGACGGGCGGTCTCGGCGGCTATCTCAAGATCACCCTGAAAGACTATCACTCGAAGCCGATCGAGGTCAAAATCCATGGATGGAAGCAACATCAGAGACTTCGCGATCTAGTAATCAACTTCTCCAGTAGTGAGCCGAAGGTCAGAGCACTGGAATACCCATAAGGGCTGATGATCTCACCTTTGAGTCTACTGGATCAGCTGCTTATCCCTAAAGGCTCGAGGGTCGTTGACATAGGTTTCGGTAGTAGCAAGGAACTACTTGCTCTATCGAATATTGTGGGCGACGCCGGAGTCGTATATGGGATCGAGCGTTCTAGAAGTCGTGTCAAGAGGGTTGAAGTAGAACTCGGCGTCGCGAATGTTAGACTGTTCGCCGGGGATGCGATCCGCATGCCTCTTCTCGTAGATTCGGTGGATATGGTCTCGTTCAAGGGGGTCCTACACGAAGTGAAACAAATTGAAGAGGCTCTTCTAGAGGCGAAGAGGATCTGCTACAAGGGCGGAAGAATTATCATTGTCGATTTCTCCTCGTTTCCTATGACGTGGTTGAAGCAATCTAACCTCAGATGGTGCCTACGTCATCCTTGGAAGATCCTTGGATCGCCACCAGATCTACATGCCGGTTTTGGCAGAGAACAGATTCACTCATTCTTGGAGAAAGCGGGTCTCAGGGTAGAACGGTACGAGGAAAGCGTTGCTCAAGGCGGGTTTTACGGCCATCCTGTCCCAATGTTCTCAGCAACTTCAATCGTATACAAATAGAATGAGCCAACTCGTCACGAGTAGGATTATCATACGGTAATGGATCAGGACTTGTTTGCCGTCATGAAAATGTGTACCGCAGAATCCAGCCTGAAGATTCCGGCCATTTCTTTCTGCAATCTCGAAAGCGAGTCTCTGTTCTCTTGCAGGAATGCAGCGAGAGATGGGTTTTGTAGACCTCTCGTGAAGCACCCTAGCGGAAAGAGTTTGATACTTTTGAACCCTGCTGAACGGGCTAATCGCTTCCCCTCGGCAGGAGTGTAGAATATTGCCCACCATTCCTCTTTCGGGAGCGACTCCAGGTTAGCGAGTCAGGCTTTGATTCGAATCCTCCGTAGAATGGATCCTTCAGTGAATCGTCAGGAGGCTTTAGATTGTCTGGGAGTCTGTAGCCTATCCGTTTCTGTTTACCGTCTTCATTAAACATCTCAACATAGTAGAAGGCTCCATTGATCCGATCGAACCGATGAATCCTCCGTTTAGTCTTTCGAGCTACCAGTGCGTTCATGAAATCGATGCCCAATCGACCGTTCCTCTCGAGGACCCGGTTAGCTTCTTTCAAGAACCTCTGAGGGTCCGTTGCATAAGAAAGAGCGACGCCTCGACCGAAGACGGAGTCGAAGCAATCGTCTCGAAAGGGAAGATGACATTGATCCGCCGCTACCAAGTCGACCTGGCCTAGCAGCCTAGCAATCCGTAGCCTCTCCCTCCCGAGTTCGAGCATTTTGGGCGAGTAATCTGTGGCTACGATTTTCTTATCGGGTGATGCATGACTGATTGTCGATCCGCATGTCCCCGCTCCAAGTTCTAGGGACAATCTCGAATTTTCGAGAAGATCGTTGATGTATAGGTCGGCTTAGTAGTAGTAGAAGTAGTGTGGAAAACTCTTGTTTGTGACTGTCTAGTCCCACTTTTCGGCTCCAGAATCCCAATACTTCCGAGGAAAATAGGCCAAAGCGATCCACCTAGATCTTTGCTATAGGGTCCCATTCGTCCCGGAGGATACCATAGACGAAGCAGTCCCGCCAGTCCCCTTGAACCATCACGCTCTTCCGAAAGTGAGCTTCCCGTCTCATGCCGAGCTTCTCAAGGACACGAACGGAAGCAGAGTTCTCAGTGTCGCACCAAGCCCAGATTCTGAGGAGCTTCAATTGGTCAAAGCCGAATGAGAGGAGGGCTCTGCCAACCTCAGTAGCGTACCCCTTGCCCCAAGACCCTCTACCGAGAAAGTATCCAATGTATGCCTGCCCGATAATCCTCGCAAGATCCTCTCTGCTACCCGGGTCCGTGACACGACATACACAGTCTCCCACGAGCGTTCCGCTTT
>MNDT01000035.1 GCA_001915065.1 archaeon 13_2_20CM_2_53_6
TCTGTGCGTCTCGTCCTCTAGATCTGTTGGTTCCTTCTCTGAGAATTATTATCTGCTGACCTGCTAGTTCTGCGGACAATTTGCCTCTTACTCCTCTTTGCGATTGAGGCGAGACCAAACGCGCGTGATATAAATTTTTTCAACCGCGAGAGGCTTGAAACCAAAAGGAATCTCTGCTAGAGGGACTCGGGAGGCTTATCGGCTCAATCCAAGCTCATTTCAGCCTATTTGCGGATGCAAAAAAGACGATTGGCCCTCTCGTCGACGATCAGAGAAGTGAACCGAACTATTCCCGCGGAATACAACAGGGTCTAGCAGCTTCAAGCTGCCTCAGTGCTCATGATCTATGACATCTGACCAACTCGATGTCTTCAGAATCCGTTGAAGTAACGTCGTCGCGAATATGCGACGACGGATGACTAAGTTCTAGCTAAGGTGCGATTTTTGCAGGTCGTCAATGGCCGAGTCATCGGAGTCTTTGCAAAAGTCTCTGGTGGATAGGAATCCTCTCCTCCCGAATACGATCCATTCGCTTGATTTCTCTATACGAGTTAATAATCCGTTGTGTGGTAGAGAACTCTTTTAGACTAATCCTCAAGAAGTGAGATGATGCGGAGATTCAGGAGAATTGCGGGAGCTCATCAGAATTAATCAGCCATTTCTTGGGAAAGAAGAAATCGATTCTGCTGTGGATGTTCTACGGAGTGGTGTGCTGACTGACAAGAGCGGCATGGGACCCAGAGTTCTCGAATTCGAGAGGAGCTTCGCAAAATACGTCGGCGCAAAACACGCGGTGGCCGTGGTCAACGGGACTGCGGCGCTCCACGCAGCTCTCCTCGCGGCGGATGTCCGACCTGGCGACGAGGTAATTCTCCCCTCCTTCACTTTTGTGGGCGCGGTCAACTCTGTTGTTCTTGCCGGTGCTACGCCGGTCTTTGCCGACATTGACAAGGATACCTACTGCCTTAAGCCTGAAAGCGTTGAGGAGTGCGTAACTCGGAAGACCAAGGCGATTATTCCTACTGATCTCTACGGATTGCCCTCGGATCTCAAGAGCGCCGTGGACTTGGCGAAGAATAAGGGGTTGATCGTGATTGAGGACGCGGCTCAAGCTCATGGCGCCCAGTATGACGGGAAGAGGGTTGGGTCTGTTGCGGACATGACCTGTTTTAGCTTCTATGCAGCGAAGAATCTTACAACTGGTGAGGGCGGCATGATCACGACTGATGATGATGAGTATGCTCAGGCTCTACGCATGATCCGGTCTCATGGCGAACAGCGTCCCTATTGGACCGTGAGGCTGGGTCATAACTATCATATGTCTGAGATCGCCGCTGCGATTGGTCAGGCGCAGCTCAGGAAGCTTCCGGGCTTCCTCGAGAAGAGGCGGAAGAACGCGGAACTAGCGACACAGAAACTGGAGATGTCGGGGAAACTGATCCTTCCGAAGGAGCCTGACGGGCGAAGGCACGCATGGTACGTATACACGGTTAGGCTGAGAGGAGTTAACGCGGCAAAGCGTAACAAGATAGTGGACAAGCTCTGGAACAAGAATATCGAGGCGGCGGTCTACTACTCTACACCTGTCCACTCTACTCCTTTCTATCGAGACTCAAATGTTGCCAGGAAAGGGCGGCTTCCTGAGACTGAGAAAGCCTCCCGTCAAGTCTTCTCGCTCCCGGTGCACCCAAGGCTTGGCGAGGAGGAGATGGATTTCGTTGCCGATATGTTACGCAAGGCCATAGCATAGCGGAGTAGTGCGTTAGATGATTTTGTATGTCTGTAATACTTCTTGTATTCCCGGTTTCGTCTGTTCCTTCAGTTCGTAGCTGACCATGGCTGTCGGTTTGGAGAACTTGATGATCCGGCGAATATCGGCTGGCGTTCCGATGATCACGCTATCACAGTCAGCCTTGGATATCGTGTCCTGAAGGTCTCTGATTTGTTGCTGCCCATAACCCATGGTGGGCAGTACCTGGGTTAGATGAGAATATTTCTTGAACGTGTCCTTGTAAATTCCGACCGCGGATCTTCGCGGGTCAACGATTTCTGCGGCGTGGAATCGTTTTGCGGCTATGAGCCCCACACCGTAAGCCATGTCGCCGTGTGTGACTGTTGGACCGTCTTCGACGACTAAGACCCGTTTGCCTTTGACCAAGTCTGGCTTGTCGACCGTTATTTCCGACGCGGCCTTGATCACCACTGCGCTTGGGGCGAGTTGTTTAAGGTTTGATTCTACTATCTGCACATTCTTCGGCTCTGCAGTGTCCACCTTGTTTATGATTCCCGCATTCGCGAGTCGTAAGTTGATCTCGCTGGGATAGTGGTCCAGTTCGTGTCCGGGTCTTAGTGGGTCGAGTACGACGAAGTGGACGTTAGGCTGGATGAATGGTACGTCGTTGTTTCCCCCATCCCAGAGTATGACATCAGACTCTTTCTCGGCTGCAGTCACGATCTCTTGATAGTCGATTCCTGCGAAGACCACGAAGTTTTTCGCGATGTGAGGCTCGTACTCCTCGCGTTCTTCGATCGAACAGTCAGCCTTGTCCAAGTCCTCGAAGCTGGCGAATCTTTGAGAGGCTTCCCTCGACAGATCGCCGTAAGGCATAGGGTGTCGGATAATCCCGACTCTCCTTCCATGTTCTCTCAGAACTGCGGCGACTCTCCGAGATACCGTGCTCTTGCCTGCTCCCGTTCGGACGGCACACACTGATACGACGGGCAGCCTAGATTTGAGCATCGTCGATCGAGGGCCAAGAAGTTGAAAGTCCGCGCCTGCTGCCATTGCGATTGATGACTTGTGCATCACGTCGCTGTAGGAGACGTCACTGTAGGAGAGTATTACCGTGTCTACCTTTAGCTCCTTTATGAGACGAGGCAGTTCCTCCTCTGAGAAGATCGGAATACCACCAGGATATCTGGGGCCAGCCAGCTCGGGCGGATAGGTTCTGCCTTCGATTCCGGGTATCTGTGTAGCGGTGAATGCAACGACCTCGCAATCGGGAGAGTCTCTGTAAGAGACATTGAAGTTGTGAAAGTCTCGCCCCGCCGCCCCCATGATTATAATCCTCTTCATTGATGCGTCCCGAGGTCTGTCGCACGGAAAATCCGTGCGACCTATATATCTTGGGCAACCAGCAATCGTAATCTTGTCGGACAGACCAGGATCTGAAGTCTCGCGGCCGAGGGTAGTCTTCTCAATCGAGGGAGTAGGAGACGCGACCGGCGAGTTTCACAGGTTTGCCAGTCCTCGAACTGCCGATGCGATTCTGAGGCAAGTTCCGATCGGGGGTCGGATCGTTCGGTATGGTGAAGAGATATATTTTCAGATCTCGGTAAAGGCTCCGAGCGAGAATCCACGCACCAGCATTGAAGTTGGTGGGATAGCATACTGGCCGATGGGTAGCGCTGTATGTGTATTCTATGGCCCCACCAAGCCCTATAGTCCTGTTAACAGGCTCGGGAAAATAACTCAAGGGCTGGAGTTGTTTCGTAATGTTAAGGAGGGAACTATTGTTACTATCAGGAAGGGTTAGGCTGCGGCCGGGTGATAAATCCGGATTCTGGCATTCCCGCCGACGAGGGTGATTAGCTTTCTCTTTTCCAGTTCTTCCAGTAGGTCTTTGGCGACGCTCAGTCTTAGGTTGAACTGGTTTGCTAGGCTGAATGGTGTAATGGCTCCCATCTTCTGGACCTCGCCGAGAAACTTTGGATCGCCAATTTCGGGTGCCTGGAGCCCTCGAGGTCTCTTCTCTGCAACGGTCTTGGTCTTGCCCTTCTTTGGCTGTGCGGGCTCTTCCTTCTTGTCTGATCCGACCTGGGTCTTCTCCATTTGAGCCATGCTCTTCTTCTTAGCGCCGCCCATGATGGTCAGTCGTCTCCCTCCTGTGTCTGGATAAATACGTTATCGAAGCTTCGGGAAACCCTTATTCGTACTTCCGGTCCAGACCACGGAATAGGCTTGCAATCAGGGATGGCTCCTTGAAACTTGTGACGGTAAAGCTTCCTGAGAGGCTCATTGCTGACGTCGATCAGCTCGTCAAAGCAGGGATTTACCACAATCGGAGCGATGCGATACGTGCAGCTGTGCGCGAAATGTTGCGTCGCGAGCTATGGCAGTCGAACCAAGGCTAGGATAATGTCATTGACTCTCGCGCAAAACTCTGCGCGACCTTTTCCGGGTCCGACGCCCGAGTTATTGACCTTCCGATTATGAAAAAGTCTGATCCTGCCCTGGACGCTTGGACCACTTTGCCACCCTGTGTTCCGACTCCCGGAGAGTATATTCGGATACCATCGCTAAGTTTAGCGCGTACTTTTCTCACAATCTCGGGTCGCGTGGCTCCCACAACCGCCCCGTCAGCGCCCCATTCTTCTGCCCTTTCGGCGAAGATCTCGTACTGCGGCCTAGGCCTTCCCCGTGGAGTAGGTAGAACAAGCTGGCCGAAGTCGTCAGAGGCGCCTGGATTGCTCATGTAGACAAGGACTATGACCCCTTTTCCCTCCTTCTGCGCGATCTTGAAGACTGGCTCCAAGCCTCCCTTCCACCCTGCGATCGGGTTCACGATTATGCCGTCGAATCCCATGTTGAAGTAGGCTTGACATATTGCAGAGTTGGTCTCGTCAATATCACCTAGCTTATCATCGATGATGCAGGGTAGATCATTTGCGTGTGAGGTTTTGATAAGGGACCGTGTACTCTCCGTTTCCAGATTAAGAACAGTTGGGCGGCCAAATTTCACCGCGCATACGTACGGAGCAGTTATCTCCACGAGATTCTTTCCAGTTCGCAGTAGTTTCCTGGATGGCGACCCTTGCAGGTCAAGGGCGAGGATTACCCGAGTGAAATTGTTCTTGGAGGCTCGTAGAATGTCTTCGCGGAAGTTCGTATCGTTTTGCCGCTTGTTCCTCAATGATTCTTTGTGCCTTTCGTCATGGCTGCCAACTCTTGCTTAAGGGTTTGGTCTGGCAACCGTTTCGGTGGAGCCTTGAATCCATAGGCCGAGACCGCGTTTAGCGGGCCGGTCTCTCCGTGATCCCACGATAGTTTTACCATTCTGATAACGTCGGATACGACTGCCGCGCAAGCGGGCCCGTCCTCCAACGACAGTCGCATGTCTAGTGAGAATTCTGTTCCTCCGAAGTATTCTCCTTTGATGTTGAAGTAGCTGGTTCGTCGGTTCTCCATGAAGTCGACGAAGTCTGAGGATCCTGCGACTATGGGAAACTGGTATGGGACAGCGGTTGCTACTGACGAAGTCTTGATTTTTCTCTTAATCTCATATCTTTTCTTGTCCAATGACAGTTCTGATTCTGTTCCTCCTCCGATGTCAAGTTGGTAAGTCTCGCCGATATGTAGGCCACGATCCACAAGGAGGGCGAGCACGTTCCGGTGTAGAATCGTGGATCCTACCTGGTCCATTATATCATCGCCCGCCAGCGGCACCTTTGCCCTTCTGTACTTGGACTGCCACTGAGTGTTCGACGCGATTCTGGCAGGTGTAGCGTTGATGAACGCGCACTTCGATTGAAGGGCTGCTCGAGCATACATTTCGCTAGCTCGCGTTGCCCCGGTCGGTGTCAGGTTTACCAGAACTTCCGCTTTAGCGTCCGCCAGGACTTTGGCTGGGTTTGAGGGTTTAGCGTCGCTGAGGAGGATTTTTTCTCCGGCGATTGGTGAGATACCGTCGAGTGGTTGTGCCATCTGGACTTTGACTCCAAGGTGGGATGGCTGGATGAACTTGCGGGTGTTGTTCGGTTCTTGGAAGATGGCTTCAGAGAGGTCCTTGCCGACTTTTCTCTTGTCTACGTCAAAGGCGGCGACGATCTGAATGTCTTGTACGCCGTATGGTCCGATTTTCTTGTTTGCGAGGCCAACTGGTTTCTTCTCTTGAGTGTAGTATGCGATTCCTTGTATGAGGCTGGAGGCGCTGTTGCCTACACCGGCAATTGCCGCTCGAATTTCGCGGGCCATCTATGTAAACTCGGTTTTCTGCAGCTTTTGACGGAAGAAAAGGGTTTGGCTACCTTCGGCTCCGGTTCTCCAAGTAATGCCAATCCAGCGTGGCGGCAAAGTAGATGAACTCTGTTAGCCGATAATGTTGGGAGGTTCGTCAATTGAAAGGCATGCCACATACAATCAAGATTGAAAGGCGGGAAAATGAGCTAGTTGTTCATCTTGCCCTGCTGGATGGTCCGCGTGCGAGGTTGCCCCATGGAGTGCTTCTCCATTCTGAGGGTTGGGTCGATATCGGATATGGGTTGAAGATGTTCTTGGTGATAGGTTCTTCGAATACGACGTATCGTCCTCTGGCGCTTGAGGAGAAGCGAGGCTGGCGTGAGCGTCTGCTGGGAAGGAAGCAGCAACCCCTCCTGGAAGCAAAATAGCTACATCGAGGGCCTGGTTACTCTGATCTCGTGGGCAGCTGTCCGAAGAGCGCGGTGCGGTCAGCGGAACAGGTCGATTTCCTCGGGTCTCAGCAGATCCTTGGCTCGACCGTGGCCTTTCGGTGCTTTGTAGCCCCGGATGATTGCTGCTGGAACTCGGTCTGCTTTGTTCATAACGAGTTCGGCAGCGCATGCCAGCTCGTCTGCGACAGCCATCTCGGTGACTTTCAGCGTTCGTCGGTACATGTCTTTGGTTCCACGATAGTCGTGGATCGGCTTCATGCCAGAGACCCCGATGGCGAAGTTAACATGGCCCATCCGCCAGGCACGGCCAAAAGTGTCTGTTACGATGACGGGGACGATTCTCCCTGTGATTTCATGGATCGTTTTCCGGATTCGGTCGGCCGAAGCATCTGAATCTTGCGGGAGGAGTGTCACCGAGTCTCTGTCTCCCACGTTGGACTGGTCAACCCCTGCGTTGGCGCAGATGAAGCCCTGTTTTGTCTCGGTGATCAGATGGCCTCCTTTCATTCTTACCATCTTCTCGGTTTCTCGCAGAATGACCTCGACCTGCCGCGGGTCTTTTCCAACGTTGCTTGCAATCGTCTTGGCGAAGTCTGAAGGAGCAATCCTTGAAAGGGACACGACTCTTCCTTCGGCCTTGGAGACTATCTTCTGGGCGACTACAGTAATATCACCCGGCTGGAACGTATCACCTTGTTCTTTCAGCCTGGTCACGAGCAGTCTGCCTAGGTCATCGCCCTTCTTGATGTCTGGAATTCCTCTGACTGGGATGATGGTGAGCATGTTTTCAGCCGCTTCCCGGGAAGAATGATTCTAGCTTCTTAGCCCCCGTAAGTTCTTCGTAATCGAGTCCGAGCGCATCGAGGACCTGTTCGAACGTGGCGCGAATGTATTCCGTGTACTTGTCCACGTCTATCTCATGGAGGCTCGCGAGGCGTACTGGTTTAACCCCGGCACTGGTAGATACCTTGACGAAGCTGACTAGGTCGCCAGCTTTGATCTCGTCACCTTTGTCTCTGAGCTGTTGAGCCGCTTTGACGTGCTGTGGCATGGTCTTTGTGTAGCCGGCTACTGATTTGCCGATCATCATGTTGAACGCTAGATCGTCAAGAGAGTATTTCCTGTTTCGCAGTTTGCTGTACGAGTCCTGGACTAGGCTCTTGATTTTGCTCCTAGCATCGTCAAAATCGAGCGGTGTCTGCACCTGACCTAGAATGCCAATCATCTGGTTGAACGTCTCCTTGATGAATTCTGGAGTATGCCTCTTCTTACCAGTGAGTCCTTTGATATCGACCCGGTTGTCAGGATGGACCCCAAGATAGTTTTTCTTCCGAAGGCTCAGAGCAACGTACCGGTAGTTCTTGTCCACCTCCAGCTCCATCCCGAGTTCCTTCCTCGACCACTGGATCAGCTCGTCAAGCTTCGTCCGGTCGGGGGTCCCAAGAAACAGTGAGTCTGTGTCCCCGTAGAAGACTTCGATCCCCAAGCGTTTAGCTTCTTTGATTGTGCTCGTAATATCATACCTTCCCACAGCTGCGGTCGATTCCGCTAGCGGAGGGCAGTAGAGTGAGAATCTGTCGCTACCGAAGACCCCGTAGCTTGCGTTTAGTACGACCTTCAACGCGTTTTGGACGACTACGTACCAGCTCAGTGTTTCAGGCGGCAGATTTTTTTCCTTGGATTTTGGCTTGTACCACTTGATCCGGATATCCCTGAGAGAGCCAACGAGCTGGCTCTCCATGGCCTTCTTCTTTCGGCAGACCCAGTGGTCTGTGTCGGGTATCTTGTTGGTCCTGTCTTCGGCATGGTTGCAGAGTATCGTCTCGTAGCCGAGATTCCATGTCTTGATTATCGAGGGATATAGTGACGCGAAGTCGAGTACCGCGACTTCGAAGTGGACTCCCGGGATCGGATCGACCACCATTCCACCCTTGTACTTCTTGCCTTTGATAACCGCAGTCGTGCTGGTGGCGCCCTTCGATTCCGTTATCTCTTCAGATCTCGGAATGATGTAGCCTCGAAGGCGGTGTTCTCTGAACATCATGCTCCTTATCCACCCCGAGACGCCCTGGCGAGACATGTCCTCGATCGGGAGGAAGCTGATTCGCGAAAGGGCAGTGACGAGTTTCATCACGACCTCGCCGTCAAACTGGGTCAGTCTAAGCACCAGCTGAGCATCCTGGTAGCAGTACTCGGCTAATTCGGAATAGGAGAGCCTGGAGACTGGTGTTGAGATCTCAAGTTTGCCCTCTTCCAATAACGCTTCCGAGATCGCGTCTAGGGTGACTTCCCTGTACTTGCCGCTGAACGCGTAGACCTGAATGGACCTGTTGAAGAAGAATTTGTAGAGGTCAAGATGTATTCCATATCTGACCCCGGCTGACTCTCTCCCCAGTTCGATAGGAATCGTATCGCGGAAATAGCCTAGTCGCTGCGCTCGGTGGGATAGGTATCTGAGGTCGAAGTCGTCTCCATTGAAGGTCAGGATGACGGGATAGTCGTCCAGTATTCCGAATATAGCCGAGAGCAGTTCTTCCTCCGTGTCGTAGAACTCCAAGAGTATGCCGGAAGTAGATTCGGCTGTGCCTGCGTCAAACCCATGCCGCCTCAGCAGTAGAGCCTTTCTCAACCCGTCGCTGGCCGAGAAGCTCGCGCATATCACTCTGTCTTCTGCTTCAGTCGGGTCTGGTACCCTAGTGTCCTTTGACTGTTCGACCTCGATGTCGAATGCTACTCTGCGATAGTCGGGAACTGGAAACTCAAGCAGTCTCAGCCATCTATCGAGTACGGATTGGTAACTTGGATCGTTCTCGCCGAAAATGGTCTGAATATTGATTGAGCTGCTTCCAGACTGTAGAGCTGTGAGGTTGCCTCGTTTGATAACGTAGGACATTCCCGGCTCGAGTCGCCGATCGTAGATGTAGTTCTCCGTGTAGCGTATATCTGCCTCCCAAGCTTGGGTGATGTCCCGGATGCAGCCAGAGGGGCGACCGCCAATTGATAGCGGGTCCCTCGCGTAGATTATGGTGACTGGAATCTGTTTGCCCTCAAGAGCGTCGAACCGGTTTGATTGCTCAAACTTGAGAAAGCCCTGATGCTTCACTATGCCCTGGTTCTTCTGTAATGAGGCCACAGGCTCCTTGGAGAGGCAATATGGCACATGGCCTGTGTTGTCGTACCAAAAGTGTATCTTCTGGGATTTGGGCTCGTAGAGCTTGAGATAGACAACACGCCTCTCACCGTCATAGCCTGCGCCTATGAAATATGACTCGGCTAGATCTTGAGGAATACTCGGTCTAAAGTAGAGTTGCGCCTTCGGGTCCTGCCTCGGCCTAGGTGGAAGAGGTTCCGGCTTCGCCATGTACTGGTCGAGGCTTGACATGACACCAATCCGACCGGTCCGAGCGTTTCGTTAAAAGGTTCCCACGAAGCCGTCCGGTCCGTGTCAGGCGCGGATCTATCGAGCACCGTCAAGCTCGCCTATCGAGCACTTCGGTTGGTCGCTAAAGGTGCAAGCGAGCGTAGCGCAATACAGCAACTCGCGACCTCGGATCCGAACCTAGCGAATGTCAAACGTGAATCTCTAGATCTAGTCCTCACTACACTGAGCAATCAAGACGTGTTGGACAGAATCGTGCAGGATACGCTTCCAAACGAAATACTCGCGGCGAAGACCGTCCCCCTTTTCCGCCTCGCAACGCAGTTGCTAATGAAAGCTCATGGGAAAGATGATGTGAGGCGAAAAGAAAGAAGCCTCCGCAGTATCACGCCCGTCGAATATCTTCCCAGTCTAGAGATTCTGCTAGGATCGGTG
>MNDT01000051.1 GCA_001915065.1 archaeon 13_2_20CM_2_53_6
CTTCACGGAGAAAAGATCGCCCCAGTTCAAGGGACGATGACATGGGCTACGAAACGATCATCGTCGAGAAGAAGGATCAGATAGCAAGAATCACACTCAATCGCCCTCAAGCTCTCAACGCGCTCAACGAGAAGATGGGAGAAGAACTCAACGCGGCCCTCAAAGAGGTTGAAAGGGACCCCGAGACCCGATGCCTAGTGATCACCGGCGCCGGCCGAGCATTCTCGGCAGGCGAAGACGTCTCAGGACTAAAAGAGAGATATGCTGGAGGAGCACACCCCTCACTCGGCGACCACCTACGAAAGAAATACCATCCAATCATTCTCCGGATCCGCAATATGGAGAAGCCGATAATCGCACGAATCAACGGGATAGCCGCCGGGAGCGGCGCGAGCATCGCCCTCGCCTGCGATATCCGAATTGCCTCAGAGGAGGCGGGCCTCAAACAAGCCTTCATCGGAGTAGGCTTGGTACCAGATTCCGGAAGTAGCTACTTCCTCACCCAGAACCTCGGCCCAGGACGAGCCCTCGAACTCATCATGACCGGAAGAACAGTAGGAGCGAAGGAGGCCGAAACCCTCGGCCTCGTCAACAAGACAGTACCCGCAGCAGAGCTGGACAAGACGGTGGAAGAGATGGCTGAGAAGCTGGCGAACGGACCCACTAGGGCGCTAGGGCTCTCAAAGAGAGTCGTCAACCAAGCAGCCAGACTCGAACTATCAGAGGCCCTGGAATATGAGGCTCAAAACCAACAAATCGCAGGCCGAACCAAGGATCACCTAGAAGCTGTCAGAGCATTTCTCGAGAAACGTCAGCCCAAATTCTCAGGCAATTAGCCTACAAATCCCTCGGGTTCACCGAACAAGTGCGTTTCACGTGATCTAGAGCCTCGCAGGTTTAAGTAACATACCGAACCATCGCGGATAGAATACGGCGATGCCTAAGGCGTCGAAGCAGAAGCCACCCGAACTCAATATCTTCCCCGGAAACTGGACCATAAAGAACGAGCAGATGTTCAAGGCCTTCGACCTATCTTTCGCTCAGCATTGGAATCCGGCCAATTTTCCCTGGGAAGAACTCGACGGGAAGAACTTCGATCCAAAGGAGCGCATCGCCCAAGCGTACTGGATGTCCAAGCTCGCACTGTTCGAAAAGTCAGGCATTGGAGCCTTCGGATTTGGAGCGGTCCGAGCCGCCGAGCTTAACCTGGAAGACCCTACCAAGAAGATGCTCGCGTCGATCACATATGATGAATGCCGTCATGACGAAGTCTGCAGACGAGCCTGCAACAAGCTCTGCCCCAACTGGCCCTACGGATACAAGCCCCAGTCAGACTTTGAGCAGAAAGCGCTGAGAAACATCGAGGCTCTCTACGAAGAGGGAAGACGATACTGGAAGGGGTTCAAGGGGGCCTGGGAGTATCTGACCCCCGAGCTACTATTCGCAGGCTTCTTCTTCGCAGAGATAGGCGCCGAGACGATATTCAACGCGATGCGCCAGACAAGCAAGCTAGACATCTACCGCCAGTCGTTCCAGAACATTACGCGAGACGAGACGCGACACTTGGTGGCGACAATGGCCCTTCTCCGAGCAATGGCTCAAGAGTTCAGCGAGGAGCAGAAGCTTACGGTAACTCGGCAGATGAAGCAGGGCTTCATCTTCCTCTCGCCTCTACTCTACCAACACCAGGCGGAATTCTGGCGTCTACCCTCAGACTTTGACAAAGTAGACCAGGAAGTGGAAGAGATAGCCCGGAACGCCGGGCTCGGGGTCCTGACGATGGAAGAGAAGATCAAGTATTGGAAACAGGCTATCGAGAAGAAGAGAGGAGAGATAGAAGAGATGGGCATCAAGGTCCCCGCGATCCCAGAACTCGGCGTCGAGGGCGTCGAGGTACAGGTTAAGAAGAACGAGACCATCGCAACCAGCTTCTAGAGGACAACATATGACCGCAAAGATCATCGTCCTGTTCGGCAAACCCACAGACCCGCAACTTTTCGACAAACAATACTGGAATGATCACATCCCAATCGCCAAACAGATGCCAGGCTTACGAAAGTACACAGTCCATAAGGTCGTCACCGCTCCACGAGGCGAACCCGCATACTACCAAGTCGCCGAACTAGAGTTCGACAACATGGACAGTCTTAAGAACGCCATTGCGTCCCAGGCTGGGAAAGATTCGGGCCGCCACGGGATGAAGATTGCGACTGGCGGAATGACATTTCTCTACGCCGAGTCGAAAGAAGCGATGTAGCCTCCCTACAAGCAACCTTCTTCTACAGCACGATTTGAAGACAATTTCGGAATCAGGATTATGGCACGAGTCGCGATTGTCGGTGTTGGACATTCGAAGTTTGGAAAAAGAAGCGACGCCTCTCTCCGGGAACTTGCATTCGAAGCCTACAGCGACGCGCTCGACGATGCAGAGATCGAGTCCTCAAGCATTGACGGTTCAGTAGTCTGCTCAGCGACCCACTATGACAAACAACGATCTCCGGCGGGGGTCGTCGCGGAATATCTGGGGCTGAATCCAAAGCCCACGTTCAACGTCGAAGCAGCCTGTGCATCAAGCGCTGTGGGATTGAGAACTGCTTGGTCACTAGTGTCGTCTGGACTTCACGATGTGATCGCTGTTGTGGGAGTTCAGAAGATGACAGAACTCGCTTCCCGCGAAATCCAAGAACTGATGGGCAGAGCGGGAGATGTGATGTGGGAATCTCCCTTCGGCACAACAATGCCCGCCTACTATGCAATGTACGCCACAGCTCACATGGCTCGATACGGGACAACCGAGGAGGACATGGCAGCTGTTACCGTGAAGAATCGGAAATATGGAACAAAGAATGCAAAAGCAATGTTCCAGAAAACGGTGAGCATCGAGGACGTGCTCAAATCACGTCCCGTGTCGACGCCGCTGAAACTGTTCGACTGTTGCGCAAACGCTGACGGCGCAGCATGCCTCCTCGTCGCCAACGCGACGAAAGCTAGGAAGATCACTGACAGACCAGTCTGGGTAGCAGGGCTAGGATTAGCCTCAAGCCCGATGGCCCTCGCAGGCAGACATGGGCCTATGACTAGCTTCGAAGTGACGAAGAACGCTGCAAAGTCAGCATACGAGATGGCACGAGTCAAAGCTAGCGACATTGACGTTGCAGAGGTTCATGATTCATTCTCGATCACTGAGATCTTGAACTACGAGGACCTGGGGTTTGCCCGACCAGGGAAGGGACCCAAGCTGCTCAAAGACGAGGAGACAGAGCTAGGCGGAAAGATTCCAGTCAACATAGACGGAGGACTAATCTCGAAAGGACATCCCGTGGGCGCTACGGGAGCCTCACAGATCACAAGCATCGTTCAGCAGCTCAGAAAAGAAGCAGGTGACGTCCAAGTGGACGGCGCTAAGATTGGACTCGCCCAGAACATAGGAGGGATCGGCATGTACTGTTCCGTTACGATATTGCGGTCATGAATACATTCACACGACTCTACGAAGAAAAGCGAGCGTGATATTGAGCTGCAAACAGATTTCCAACAGTTGAATGATCAGAGTCTAGAGGGAAGAATTAGGGACTACGATGACGTCATACGTCTCCCACAAGACGGCCGTTCTCCAGCGGAAATCTCGTACCTGACTGGCATAGCTGATGGAACTATCAGAGGCTGGCTTGTGGATCATCGAAAGCCCTGGACTCGTTATGAGCTTTTCAGACCTACTTCTTCGGAACAATTGTCCTATGCTATTGGAGTCTACATGGGGGACGGTTCGATTTCCAAACAGGGAAACCGTTCTGTCTTGCGTTTGCATGTGAAAGACCGAGAATTCGCTCGTAGGTTTTCTTCAACCTGCTCACAGATTCTGGGAAAGAAACCCTACTCCGTTAGGCATATCGCAGACCGAGACAAATACGAAACGACCGTTGCAAACACATCCTTCTGCAAGTTCCTTGAACAAACCTTTTCCCAGCTAGATCCGTACATACGAGACCATCCCTCTGGATTTTTGCGAGGCCTTGCAGACAGCGATGGATGCCCTGCAATTACAACAACTAAGAAACGAGGCAAACCATGGTTCTTTGTTCAAATTGTGGTCGCAACATCAACAAGCATTCCGCTCCTAAGCTATGCACGGACAATTTTGGGAGAATGCTTTAAACTCAAGGCAACGTTGGTGTACAAAGGTAAGCCGCGACCTAGACCTTACGAGAATGGGTTTTTCCATTCGAAGAAACGGGTCTTCGACCTGAGAATATCACGCTTTGAGGACATAAGACGATTTTCCCGAGTCGTTGGTTTCGGACTGTCGCGAAAACAAGTGAAGCTCGAATCCGCCATCGCGGTCCGACAGAGTTTTGGATCTGGCGAAAAAGCAGTGGAAGAGTGGACTCGTAACTGGGAGCACGGCAAGACTGAATGGGTTCGAAGGAAAGGAGCAAGCTAAGCTTGGGTTTCGAAAAATTCGGACAATCAGGCTACTTGTCACAGACCAAGGTAACGCCGCTAATATCGTACCTGGAGAAGGGAATCGTCGTTGGGACAAAGTGCAAGAATTGTGGAAAGCTGTACTTTCCACCTCGAGTCGACTGCCCCGACTGTCGTAAGAGCGAGGTCGAATGGGTCCCGATCGACGGAAAGGCGAAACTCGTCACCTTTACAGAAGTCTATTTTGCGCCACCCGCCTTTGAACAATCCACCCCTTACATTTTAGGACTTGCCGAGCTCGACGATGGGCTCAGAGTCTTCGCTCCAATCAGCCGCAATATCGACCTGAAGGAGCTGAAGCCTGACTTGGAGCTGATCTTGAAAGCCAAACAGGCGGGTGAAGGGGTCTTCTACCAGCTCGAGAAACCGGGCTGACAAACTCGACGGCTAGGGAGTTGCTATCCTAGGTTAACTGAGACGTTCTTGGTTCGCGTGTAGTATTCCAAGGCCCTTATTCCATTCTCGTGGCCTATTCCACTGTCCTTGTAGCCTCCGAAAGGAGTCTGTGGAAAAGTGACGAGATACTCGTTGATGGCAACTCCGCCCACTTCCAGCCTTGAAGCGACATCGTGAGCGGTCTTGAGGTTGCTGGTCCAGATGCCCCCGTAGAGGCCGTAGTCGGTCTCGTTAGCCATTGTTACAGCCTCGTCTGTTGTCTTGAATTTGGTTATGCTCAGTACTGGTCCGAAGATCTCGTCGCTGCCGACCTTCATCTCTCCAGTAACGTTCTCGAAGATCGTGGGTTCGACAAAGTTGCCCTTGTCGAGTCGCGGATCTTTTGGCTTCTTTCCACCGTGCAGAAGTTTGGCTCCTTCCTCTGTCCCATCCTTGACGTAGCCCAGAACAATATCTTGTCGGGACTTTGAGGCTACGGGTCCCATCTCGGTAGAATCCTCCAATCCCGGCCCGATCCTCATGGCCGCTGTCTTGTCAACTAGTTCTCTGACGAAGCCTTCGTAGATGGATTCGTGGATGAATGCTCGAGACCCTGCCCAGCACATCTGGCCCGCGTTGGTGAATATGCCGTCCTTGACGGCCTTGATGGCTTTCGGAATGTCTGCGTCGGGGAATACGATGTGGGGGTTCTTGCCTCCAAGCTCCATGAGCACATGTGTGACGTTTCTCGCCGCGGCCTCCATCACCTGCTTCCCAGTCTCGTCGGACCCGGTGAAGATTATCCCGTCCACGTCCTTGTCAGACACCAGATGAGCACCCACTTCAGAGCCCGAGCCCGTCACAACGTTCACAACTCCCTTTGGAGTGCCTGCCTTCGCGGCCAACTCGCCCAGCTTGATGGCGGTCAGAGGCGTGATCTCTGAAGGCTTCATCACGACAGTATTGCCAGCGGCCAGCGCGGGAGCAAGACTCCTCGCCGCAAGGGCGATCGGATAATTCCAAGGAACAATGTGGACCGTTACTCCCAGAGGCTCCTTCAAGGTATAGTTGAGCCGTCTGGGCGGAACTGGAATAGTCTCCCCCTCAATCTTGTCCGCTAACCCAGCGAAATACTCGAAGGCTCGCGCAGCCCATGCGACGTCCCCCTTCGACTCTCGGAGCGTCTTCCCCTCGTTCATCGTCTCCAGCCGTGCCAGCTCATCCGAGTTCTCCCTGACGAGACCCGTAAGCTTCGTTAGGATCCGTCCTCGCTTGGCCGAGTCCATGTCCCGCCACTCTGGAGAGTGGAACGCTGTCTTGGCCGCGTCAACGGCAGCTCTAGCATCCTGCTTGGTGGCGCGGGGAACCTCAGCTATCACCTGGTTGTTTGACGGGTCAAGAATAGAACTGGCAAGACCGTTGCTGCTGTCCTTCCATTCTCCACCAACCAGCATCTTGAACCTCTGAAGCTGAACAGTCATTGTTGTCAGAGACTACCCCGGCAACGTGATATAAAGAGAGAACCGATCCAGTATTACCCACGAGTCCCGAGAAAACTCGGGTACACCTATTCACTAGCCAGCATCAGGAAAGTTAGGTCGGCTCAAGTCGTTCAGAATAAGCCCGGATCCGCGATCGGGGAGGGAGGTCCCACGCGGCGGGTTTCGCACGCTTGGAGGCCGCCACACGGCAACTATAGAAATCAGCCAATAAGCCCGTTCTGCAAGATAAACCGATAATCTCGCCCAGAAAGGGTTCAGATGGGAAGACGAACCTGTCTAGGATTTAGAAATAAAAAATTCCCGCGACACAAGAGTGCTATTTGGAGAACTGTCGATTCTGAGAAATCGCATAGAACAAGCTCAGATCGCGAATCGGTCCACCGGACCCGGTTCTTGCGCCATTCTCTTCCGCGTAACCAGCGCTTCCGACCACCTTTGACCAGCCCAATCTGCGCCCAGACTCTTGAGACTCACCTAGAAAACAAGCCACCTAGCGAGACAGCTCTCCCAAAATCCCAAAAATAGTTGATCCTCGCGACACAAAACAGCCCTCCCCGTGAGAAATCCCCCAAGCTAGGCATTAGTTTCACTCTAAGGCCTTCGACAGGCCGAACCCGAGGACACCGCTCAATTCGCGCGGCTCACGCTTTTACCGCTGTTAAGCAGGCTGTTACTCCTAGTCCGACTCTCGCGGTTCACGAGCTTCTAAGCCTACAACCCCGTTTCTCGCTCAACATCGAGGCTAGGCTTACAGTGAAAGCAAGAGCCCCAGTCATACTCTTCACAATACTCGCCTCACTCCTCGCTCCAACCCTGATTGGAAACGTAAACGCCACCTCCGGCTGCAGCAGCGGCTGCCAGCTGACCGCCAGCTCGAACGTCCCATCAGGCGACGGAACAATCTGGATCAGGATCGACAACAACATCAGCAACAGCACAACAGGCTTCTACTGCAGCACGCACGCGTGCACCGTTCCCCTCCCCCGATCCTCCCCCCCAACCTTCACATTCGGAAATAACACGATCCACACCCTCGCCGTCTTGAACAGCACCTTCACAGGAGCCTCAACAGGCGGCCACTACGTCTGGAAGAACTGGTCCAACTACTACGGAACGCAGTTCGCAACAGTCTGGACGACGAATCCGATGCTCGTCATCGGACCCATACTCTACAACTACACCGGCACAGCAGGATTCACCGCCGTCTTCGACAGACAATACGCGGCCACACTCTCATTCACAAACGCAAAAGGCGACCCACTAAACCCAGCACCAGCATACGTCACGTTACAAGGCCAAGCGACCGGCACCAGCACAATTTCCGGCTACTCGGGACAATACGTCACTGCAGACCTCTACACGGTCACATCTGCTCGATGGGAGGGAACCAACATTCCCACGACAACCACTCAGACCCTCGACTTGACAAACGGACCCGCCTCAGCCACAATCTCGCTCAAAGCCTACCCAGCAACAATCCACATCGTCGACAACAACAACAGCCCAGTCTCCGGAGCAAACGTCACAATCACATTCGTCAACGGCACAATCACGAACAAAAACTATGTCAGCGACAGCAATGGCAACGTGAACCTCGGGGATATAGCCTACCCAGGCTCATTCGGACTAACAGTCCGCTACCAAAACCAGGAATACGGACCCTATAGCCCAGACGCCGCCACCAACTCCACGTACACCGTCCAAGTAAACGCTGGTTCATCAACCACGACAACCGGCACCGCGATAGTCCTACTGGTAATCTTCGGAATAGCATTCTTCCTAATACTTCTCGCGATAAAGGTCAGGAAACCCGCTACCCCACCCAAGATATAGAGGGGCGAAACCCTACTCTTTCTTCTTCTTAGGCTTCCTAATTTGACGAGGCTTACCCATGTTGACAGACGACTGTGAGACCGTTGTTGATATTGATAACACTTATACTTACAAACGCCGAAAGTCGTCCATGCGAACAAACGAGAAAGACCGAACACAAGCATCAGCGGACGACTTTGAGGACATCAGTATCGTCAAGAACCTGCTAGAGTTACAGTCTCGTTTGAGAAAGACTTATTCTATCGAGACCCAATCAGACTAGTCACTTGGTCCTTCCACTAACTCTTGCTCAGAAGCGCTCAGCGCTGTGCGCGAGGTTTCATCGGAGGCTAGTTGTTCGTTCGGCCATCCTCACCATCTCGAGTAGCTCGGAAGGATTCTCGGCAATCTTGGGATTCGAGTCTAGAATCCTTGTGACGGTCTCGACCCATTCCTTCAGCGGCTGGGACTTTTTCTGACATGAGTCTTCAGGGGGCTAGGACCGAACACATCAGGCGTCACGACGACCGCGGTCTGAGTCTTCTCGACCCCCTCAACCTTCTGGATCTTCTCCAGAACGAGATCGGAGAGTGTGGTCAGGTCCGGAACCTCGACAAAGGCGATAACGTCGAAGGGCCCGGTAACAGCATGCGACATCTTCACACCCTCGATCTTCGAGATCGCCTCGGCAGCAGTCTTGGCCTTGCCAGCAGCCAGTTGCATCAGAACATATGAAGCCAGCCTCAACCATTAGTCGCCTATGCAGAAGGCTCGCTGCCTGACGATGGCTGATTAACTCTTCGCTGAGCACTTCCCGAGCGGAACGGTGCTTCGACAAATCTGGCTGCGGTTACAATCCCTATTCATACCCGCCGCCATCGTCAACAACCATCACAGTCGAACAGGGTCGAAGCAACGACCAATCAGGATGGACGTGACCCCAAACTGGAGAAGCCCAACCCTCCGTTCAAAGACTTCTACTCCCTATTCGGAGGAAGCCTCCCGGACGCCTCCTCGATCCTAGTCTCCGGAGACCCAGGCAGCGGAAAGACAACGCTAGCACAGCAGATCCTCTACGACGAACTGTGCAGACTAAAACCATGCATCATCATCACCTATGACACGTTCCCCTCCAACATCATAGAAAGAATGAAAGAGTTCGGATGGGACCCGAAGAAATACCAGTCAATGAACAAGTTGGACTTTGTCGACTGCTACTCAGCCACCGCGGGAATTACCGAAGGAGTAGTCCCCCAGCCGTTCGACCTGACCAGCGTAAGCATCTATCTGACCGCAGTGATGGAGAGACTCGGCAATCGCGATATAACCATAGTACTGGACTCTCTCATTCCCATATTCAGCGAGACGGAGAGTAAACACGCGATCAGCTTCATACAGAGCATCGCTGCAAAAGTCAAGAAAGCTGGAGGAAAACTGATCCTCACACTCTCCACCGGAAGCGTCCACCCAGAACTCTTCCACAAGGTGGAAAGTCTAGTGGACGGAGTCGTGGAGCTGAGAATGGTGGAGGAGGGACAGATGCTCCGAAGATATCTACTTGTCCGAAAGATGGACCGACGTCACATAACACCTCGGCTGGTCCAGTTCGACATCATAGGCGGCCGTGGCATACAACTCAAACTCTCAAGAATAGGCTTACTTTGGAGAAGATCCGGACTCTCACATCCAGCCCCCAAGAATTAGTAGCGGACCTACGAATCACATGGACTATGCCGTTCCCCATCGGATGCCCCATCTACCGGGCACTTGACAAACCACAGAGCCCCATGGGATTCTGATGCCCATATCTATTTATCTTCGGACAGACTATCAGTAATCAGACCCTGGCATGGCTGAGCAAAACGCGCCAGAATATCCTCCGGCACTCGAACTCGAAAAGGAGCTTACTCGCAAGGAACGGCAGATAGAGTATCTCCAGCCCGAACTCCGCCGCTACCACAACCTGATGGAAGAACTCAAACAGGGCATGCGGCCAATCGGCACAATTGAAGACGTAAAAGGAGACACAGCCCTCGTACGATTGTCCGGCGGCCAAGCCTTCCAGGTAAGCATCCCTCCCGAATTAAGAGACCGAGTCGGCACGAGCGTAGACGCTGTACTCTCCCCGACCAAAGGTGTCATAGTCGATGTCATAGAACGGATGAAGGACCGCAGCCTCCTAGAATACCAAGTCGAGAAGGCTCCAAAGGTCTTCTACGAGGATATAATAGGACTACGAAAAGAGCTTCACAGCCTCAGACAGGCCATCGAGTGGATACTGGATCCCGGGACGAGGAGCAGGAGGGAACAGATCATACGAGATCCCAGGATGCTGGAAGAAGCAGGGTCAGTGCTACTCTTTGGACCTCCTGGCACAGGAAAGACTTACATGGCCAAGGCTGTGGCTGGAACGATTAGTAACCGTGGACAGAATACTAGCTTTCTCAAGATAGAAAGCTACGAGATCGTCTCAAAGTGGCTGGGAGAATCCGCAAAGAATGTCAAGGAAATTTTCAAACTCGCGCGAGAATCCGCGCCAACAGTCCTCTTCATAGACGAGGCCGATGCCATAGGACGCGCTAGAATGGAGGCCACGACCGACGCCGGAAGAGACGTGCAGGGAATGCTCAACCAGATTCTGACAGAGCTCGGCGAGGGCTTTCATGTCAACCGCAACGTCGCGGTAATATTCGCCACCAACTACCCAAGCGTGATCGACTCGGCGCTATTGGATAGAATGAAACGAATCATCTACGTGCCGCCCCCTAAGACCCGCGAAGAGGTGAAGAGACTCCTCGACTCCTACCTCGCCAAGGTAGAGGTCGACCCGGCAGTCTCCACATACAACGGTGGGCTAACGGAAGAATCCTTCGACGAGATCTGGAAAGTGATCCGATCACGACGCCAGATCTATGAGGCGTCGATACCCGACCGAGGAATCGCTGTACGAGACCAGTACGTGATCACTCCCCGAGACATGAAGAACGTGATACAAGAGGCCGCCAGCGAAGCGTCATTTGCGGGAGAACCATTCGTTTCGATGGAGAGACTCCTAACCCTATTCCGAAGCCTATCCTCAGAGGAACGACCCTCCCGCCTAGTCAGCTAGCATCCCCGTTTTATCCTTCCTCCTTACGTAGGCTGGAGCAATGAGCCCGAGATTCGGAGCAGACGCCTTAACCCTCCACGACCGCGACGAGACAATAGAGGGGATCGTACGATTCCTCAAGACTCACAGCGAGAGAATCGGCGTGAAACACCTCATCGTCGGGATGTCAGGAGGTGTTGACTCAAGCGTCGCGGCCGTTCTCTGCTCGATGGCCGTGGGAGGACGAAGAACACTGGGCTTCTGCCTCCCGGAAGATGAGACGAAAAACCCAGCTAACGTACGAGACGCCGAAGAAGTAGCGAGAAAATTTGGAATAAAGCTCGAAACTCTTGACATCACGCCCATTATCAAAGCCATCATAAGCGTACTGCATCCCTCAACGGGCAACGTCACCTTACCATTGGGAAACGTGAAAGCACGCCTCAGAGCGGCGATTCTCTACTACCATGCCAACACTAGCAAGGGGATCGTAGTAGGTACAGGAGACAAGAGCGAGATCATGCTAGGATACTTCACAAAATATGGAGATGGTGCTTGTGACATCCAGCCTCTGGGTGACCTTTACAAGACCACAGTTAGAGACCTGGCTAGACACCTAAGACTCCCGCCCGGAATCTACTCCAAACAATCCTCCCCCGAGCTTTGGCCGGGTCAGACAGCAGAGAAGGAATTGGGACTTGCCTACGAGAAACTGGACTTGATTCTCTGGGGACTCGAAAGATGGATGCCGCCCCCAGAGATAAGCAGAGAGCTGGCGATTCCTGTGAAGACAGTGGAGAGCGTCAGGAAGAGATGGCTGCTCGCAGAGCATAAACGCCGCCCACCGCTGGCGATGAAACTGGGATTCAGAACCGGAAGCCAAGACATGCGCATACCATACAGCCTTCCAGGCTGACCATTGAGCAAGTCGCGAGCTAGGCTAGCTCGTCAAGCAGCAGCGCGATATCCCTATTGTATATGTCCTGCTCAACGAACGGCTTCTCTGCCAGAGCAGGCATTCGGGTCGCAAGCTGGTCCTCAAAGGTGGCAACTTCCATCTTGAAGAAGACACCGATCGGAATTTTCTCACCCCACTCGAATGATTTCAGGAGAGCGTCTCCTTTTTTCGCGTTTACCACATCTCTGATGGTCGCGTCTGATACACGACCGTCATAGCCTGTCTCTTCAAGCTTGTACAATCTAGGGGCCTTCGTGGGAAGATCATCACCGGCATACCACTCCTTCGTGTTAATGTCATTATAAGTCGGACACGTCTGGAGAACGTCGACAAAAGCGCTCCCCCGGTGCTCGATGGCCGCGCGGAGCGTCATTTTCAAATGTCTAACATCCAGAGCGTAACTCCTAGCGACAAAAGTATATCCCGAAGCCACGGCCATCGCGATCGGATTGACACCTTCCTGAATCGAGGGAGCCGGCATCGACTTTGTCTTGAGCCCTTTTGGAAGGGTCGGCGATGCCTGGCCCTTGGTCAGCCCGTAGACACCATTATCATGAAGGACATAAGTAAAGTCGAGATTGCGACGTCCCGTGTTGACAAAATGCCCCGCCCCTATTCCAAGACCGTCACCGTCTCCTCCAACAGCAATGACAGTTAGGCTGGGATTGGCGAGCTTTGCGCCCGTAGCAATCGGCAGGACCCTACCATGGAGAGTGTGGAAGCCGTATGCATTGATGAAATGCGGCGTCTTCCCTGAGCATCCGATTCCCGAGAAGACCGCGATCCGGTGTGGTTCTAGCTGCATCTCGAGGAGCGTCATCTGTATCGCGTTGACGATGCCGAAGTCTCCACAACCGGGGCACCAGTCGTTGTGGACCTGAGTCCTGTAATTCTTTAGCTCAAGCATGGCTAAGCATTACCTCGCTCATCCCGTTCTTGACAATGTCCCTGACCCCTTCATAAATTTCGTTCTGCGAGAATGGTCTTCCGTCGAACTTGACGATCTTGTTATCAACAGCTATTCCGGTCATCTCCCGGATCAGTCCCGCCATCTGGGCCGAGTAATTATTCTCTATCGCAATCTTACGACGAGATTCGTACAATACTTTCTGGACAAGCTCGGTTGGAAACGGGCTCACGTATCGTATTTGCAAGAAGTTCGCTTCGACTCCGTTTGCGCTGAGCTCCTCCATCCCGTCGAGTATAGCTCCCTTTGTTGAGCCCCATCCCACGATTGTGATGGGGGCGGTTCTCGGCCCGTGAAGCGTTGCTTTCTTTGAATCCGGAATCACTTGACCGGCCAATTCTATTTTCTTCATCCTCTTGGTCATCATCCTGACGCGGAGACCAGCAGCCTCAGTGATATGACCATATTCGTCGTGCTCGTCGCCTGTCGTCCAGAAGATTCCACCCTTCTGACCAGGTCTCGTTCTCGGCGAGATGCCTAGTTCTGTTAACTGATACCTCTTGTAGTCGGGGTTCTTCGTAATGTCCAGCTCCTGCAAAAGGTCGCCTCTATCAACCTTCATTCCGTCCGTGTTAAGAAATGGGATGTCCTTGTAGGTGCTGGCGAGGAATTTGTCTGCCAGCACGATTACCGGCACCTGATAACGTTCTGCGTAGTTGAACGCGTCGAAAGTGTCGTAAAAGCATTCGACAACATCACCCGGGGCGATTATCATCCGGGGAAACTCACCATGAGCGGCATGCAAGGCAAAGCGGAGATCACCCTGTTCCGTCCTCGTCGGCATACCTGTTGCCGGTCCCGATCTCTGCCAGAGAATTATCACAGGACCTGGTGCCTCAGTTATCCCCGACCATCCCAATCCCTCGGCCATAAGAGAGAAGCCGGGCCCAGAGGTCGAGGTTGAAGATCGTAGACCAGCGTGAGCTGCGCCCGTCGCCATGTTGATCGCTGAAATCTCGTCTTCCGCCTGGACGACTATCATGTTATAATTGCCTTGGTGAGACTCAAGATACTCGCTCTCGTCCGTGGCAGGAGTTATCGGATAGTAGGTCTGGAAACCGCAACCCGCTTTTACCTTGCCTATAGCCACCGCCTGAACCCCGCGGATCATCATTCGCTTTCCGCCCAAGGCCTGCCTCTGCAATCTTATCGGAAAAGCGCTGTGGCCGAATATCTTCTCGGCATAGTCATACCCATGCTGGGCTGCACTAATGTTCAGTTCTCCAAGAGCCGCCTTCCTTCCAGTGAAACCTTCCCTGATCGCCTCAGAAGCCAGCCCGAAATCGTAGTTGACCAATCCCAATGAGGCACCTAGCGCGATCGTGTTGACCATGACCTGGTACTTGCTAAGCTCGCGCTCCTTTCCGAATTCTTTCAACGCGTCAATCAGGAGGTCCATGTACGGTATCGGGAAGAGAGTAATGTCGTCTCTTCCAAAGGAATCGGGAGACAACTTTAGACCAGCATCGTAGATTATTCCGCCTCCTGGGCTGACCTCATGCCGGTGCCCCGAATGAGTTGGATGGGCCTTTGTGAGATCGCCAAACAATGTTTCCTTGTCAAGGGCGACTAGGAGGTCGACCCAGTCCACGTGGGAGCGGAGTTCCCTTGAGTCGACTCTGAGCCGATAATAGCTGTGCTCTCCTTTGATGTTGGAATGATACTCGATATTCGCGAAAACATGAAGGCCACCTCTGATACAAGCCTTGGCGAAGTTCTCAGCGACAGAGTTGATGCCGCTGCCCTGAGGACCGCCGATCATCCAAGTCAAGCTGTTCGATATACTCAAAGACTATTCGTCCTCCAAGAGCTTGGAACCATACAAAAATTCTTGCCTCAGACCGATAACGGGTGATACGATTCTTGAAGAGTCCACTACAAAGATGTGGTGGTACCCTTGGTAAAAAGGAACACTATATATGCTAAGCCGACCGACCTGGAATTCACCGCAGAAGGCATTATCCAATCTAATGAGGATGTTTCCATATCTGGGTCATATCGTACCCATCAATTGTTGCAAGCTAAAGACTCTTGACATCGAAGTTTTTTATGTCGAGAGCAGCGTATTGCCCCGAGCCTTCAGTCAAGCGCCGCGACGACGTGACATCTACTTGAGAGAGTAGTTACTACCTTTGAAGTTCACCTCGAGGCTCTTCTCACTTCCGTGACCGTCTGACTGAGCGGTTTACGAGGTCGAACTCGTCGCAGTGCATCGGAGGCGTCAGTCGAATACACTAGCGAAAGGAGTTGGCAAAACTTAGGCCACTGGCTTGTAGTCGGGATTGACCCTCTGGTTGATTTCGTTGGCTAGAGCATGGCCGTGTAGTACGACTGTGACTTTCTTTACTCCATCAAGCTTGGAGGTGAGCTGACGGATATTCATTCCAATGTCTTCAGCAAATATCGGAGGGCAAAATGGTGCTGTGAGATGATATTTGATGAATATTTCTCCGTCTTCCTTGATGGTTATCTCGTCAACTAGGTGCATCTCGGTTATTGGAAGCCCGATTTCTGGGTCTACTACCTTCTCCAATTCCCGTGTAACGTCATCAACTGTGATCATCGAGCATCACCTAACTAGGTTGCCATAATTTCATTTATACATTCGTCGGCGCGCGAATTTCCTCTTTTTCGGCTCGATTCTTCACAAAATCTCGTGGCGACAAACTAGGGAGATAACCTGATGGCAAATATGACATAAGTCATGTTTAAATAGCTTGCGAGAGAAGCAACGCATGCTTCTTTGATAATCCCCTGCGAAATCGCGTCAAAGTCTGTGATTCCCGCAATCCGAGCTATGGTGGCTCGCGAACTCATCGAACAATATGGGATGAAGCAGGAGCAGGTGGCCGTGAGGCTTGGAGTGACTCAGGCCGCTGTCAGCAAATACCAACATCAAGTACGCGGAGAAGCGATTCAACTTGAGTCTGCCCCTGAAGTGCAGAGGATGAGCAGGGATATTGCTTCCATGCTCTCCAAAAGTCCCAGCCCAATTGCCGTGTCTCAGAAGCTATGCCAAGCCTGCACAGACGTTCGTGCACTTGGCCTCATGTGCGAAACGTGCCACAAAGTTGACCAAGCGTGGGATGTCGAACACTGCACAATATGCTTCGGAAATCACAGCTGTTCGGAGCTCGTAAGTATCGAGCCAGGTAGCATAGGAAAGTACAGACGTATACCTATTCGCACGTGATCTAGCCGGCTTCTATTACTCGAGACATAAGCGGGCTCGGCACCCTCGATTGTGGGAACAGTCTAAGTTCTCTGGCTCCGGGCTCCGTTGCGGTATGAAACCACGATCTGAAGAGTAGAATCTAGTACCTGATCAATTTCCCGCTGGAAGCTTTCCGATATGGGCCCCTCTTCCTCTTTCTAGACTTTTCCTTCAATTCTCGTCGGCGGACCATTTTGTCTTCCAGACTCATCTTCTCCAATCACTGGATCCATTGATGAATGGTCAGTATGAAACTTTCGGAATGAACTCTTAAATGGGCTCCATTTACTAGTTGCACCCTGACTAGGAAAGGGCGTGGTCAAACTGACACTCGGTCTGTTTGGAAAAAAGAGACCCGCAACGCACTCCGGACCAAGCCCAGAACCCGCGGTGCTCAGCAGACTCCAAGAAATAACTGGTAACGACAATGAAATGTACCAATCGATGTCTAGACTACTTTTCTTAGACCCCCAGAAGATCACTACCTCACTAGAGGAGACGGTCAGTCAAGCCACAAATTTCGAGTCAACCGGTAATAAGCTAAGGGCCGAGGTATGGTACAGGATAGCCGGCGGAATAGCCCTCTACCGAGGAGACGCAGAGGGGGTGCGAAAGTTCTTCGAAAAGGCCGCCTCAATTTCGGGAAACGCAAAGCCTGAATATAAGACGGCTGCAGGTCGAGCCCAGGAGGCCGTGTTGGTAGCGGGGAAGTATTACGAGAACCTTTAGCCATTCCTCTCCAGGAGCACCAAAACAACGCCTCGAATCCTTCGAATTGTTTTGTGAAATGAGAACGAGACAGCTAGAGAAATACGCGTTAGTGGTGCTCCGGGCGGGACTTCCAGCAGCCCTGCCGCTTTTGAACCCGCGATCAACGGCTCGAAAGGCCGCTATGCTAAACCGGACTACACCACCGGAGCAACTAACGCTTCAAGCAGGTCTGATTTACCTTTTTGTTACAATGCCCTGATCCCGACCTTTCCAGTCTTTAGCTTGTAGACTCCCTATGTTAAGACCTGCTCTTTCTTAAGAACGGGCTTTACTTGGTAATTCTGAAACCGTGAAATTCTCCTTTGTAGTCTAACCATTGGACTTCGACGTTTCCCACTCTGGCCCCTTTCGGTCCGACATGGCAGAATTGTATGAGTTCGTCAAGTCCCTTCTTTTCACCCTCGACTAGTGTCTCGACCCGCCCGTCGGAAAGATTCCGCACCCATCCAGCGAGTCCGAGTCTTCTGGCCAGATCATTGATTTCTCTTCTGAAGAAGACTCCCTGTACTAATCCTGTGATAATTATTCTTGCTCGCGCTTCCACACATCTATGATGGAAGCAACTGGGATTTGTCTTTTCCGTTGGCCTGTGGCTAACGCAGATGTTGGCCCTACGCCAGGTAGTGATCCCTGTCTAGGCGGTTGGCGCTGTGGTGATTGGTTGTAGTTGTTGAGGAGAAGATTGTATGGGTGGCTCCCTCGAAGCAGTGTCGAGCTCTTGCACGAGGTTGTTGGTTGCTAGACCGTGTATTGCTGAGAAGACGTTCAGCGTCATGTAAAGGTAGCCGGCATCTTCCACATCGAACCTCAGGCCATGCTTCATTAGCACATGCCTGGTTCCGGGAAACGCTACGATCAAATCACCAATGGTAGTCTCACCGTTAATCGAGCCTACCTCAATAGAGAAGACCGGGCGACCTTGTGGCGGCGCTAGGAGCGCGGAAGCCGGGGGGGTATTTGGAATCATCGAACCTCCGCTCAAGCTTTTGAGGGCGTGTTTTGGTGGAGACTGTTTTTCAGCTGGTCTGGGGGAGCGGCTCGATTTCCTGGATACTCTCTTTGTCTTTCCTTTCTTATTCTTGTTTCTCTTTCCAGCCATATGGGTCACAACACGCTTTGAACTGGGATTATTGATCTATTACTAGGCTTGGACTTGGATATTAATACGCGTGGGGCGGGCTTAGCTCTTCGCGGGCTCGACCGACCATGCGATCGGTAGTCCTTGCGTGAGCTGTTGTACCTGCTCGGAGGTTCTGAGTCGGAGTTTGTCCGTGATTGCTTGGAAAGCGGGCGAGGAATAGTCTTCGATCCGTCCCTCGTCGGACTTTCGCGCTATCACCGGGTCTATCGGGATTGATCCAAGGAATAGAATCCCCAGTTCGGCTGCCAGTTTTTCCCCTTGGGAGGGTCCATAAACATTGATCTTCTCGCCGCACTCGGGGCACTCGAGATAGCTCATGTTCTCTACCAGCCCGAGGATTTCGGCGTTCATCTTCTTCGCCATGTTGACCGCCTTCGTCACGATCATTGACGCTAGATTCTGGGGCGACGAAACGACGATTACTCCGTCAAGGGGGAGTGACTGGAACACAGTCAATGGTGCGTCGCTTGTGCCGGGCGGAAGATCCACGAGCAGATAGTGGAGGGGTCCCCAGTCCACTTCCCAGTAGAGCTGGCGGATGACGCTGTTGACTATTGGGCCACGCCAGATGACAGGTGTCCCCGGATCGTCGAGGACGAGGTTGATCGACATGACTCTGATCCCGGTCATGGTCTGGATAGGAGTGATGGCTCCTGAGGGGGTCTTGGAGGGGCGATCGGACAGTCCGAAGACTTTTGCGATGCTGGGCCCTGTGAGGTCAGCGTCCAAGACTCCCACCTCGTAGCCTTGTCTGCGGAGCTCGCAGGCGAGCATGCTTGTGACGAATGATTTTCCTACGCCGCCCTTGCCTGAGACTACTGCGATGATGTTCCGTATCTCGCGTTTCCCGAGGCGTTCGATCCCTGGGCCGATGCTTGCCTTGGGTTCAGCCCCGGTCTTGGTAGTCCTGTTTTGAAGCATCGTTCTGAGATCGTTGAGCTCAGCCTTCGACATCGATGTCGTCTCAACTGTGACCGAGTGGACTGAGCCCGATTTCTTCAATGCCTTCTCCACATCGGACTGGAGGGTCTTGGCAAGAGGACAATGAGCAACGGTCAGAGCGATCTTTACCCTAACATCGTCTCCGGTTATCGTGATGTCTCGGACCATGTTGAGATCGACGATGCTGATCCCTATCTCTGGATCGAGTACTCCGCGCAGACTATCAATGACGCTCTGTTTGTCGATCAAAGTGTTAGACGGGTTCCATCTGTAAACAGGCTGGGGAAGGTATTTACACCCTATTACTGGAGCGAAGCGGCAATCTGTACTGTTATCGACGTTGAAGGACTGTGGTTGACTATTGGTTGTGAGTGAGAAGACTCGGAGGGCTTTGAAGGAGTTTGGGCTGACAGAGTACGAGGCCAAGGCCTACGTCTCCCTCGTAGAGTCTGGGGCCGTAGCGGCTAGCGAGCTTAGCCGGATAGCTTCTATTCCCTATTCTAAGATCTATGAGATTATTGGGAATCTTGAGCGGAAGGGATGGGTCGAGTTGGAGCAAGGCCGTCCGACCAAGTACTACGCTAAGGCTCCTTCTACCGCTCTAGAATCGTCAAGGGTCCGGTTTGAGACCACGATAAGATCGAGCGAGGCGGATGCACTACAAGAGCTTCAGCCGCTCTATGAGAAGAAGGGAGTGCAAGAGAAACCGGACATCTGGATCGTTAGGGGCCAAGACAATATTCTGGACAAGATTAGGGAGACGCTCGGACGTACGAGGAGGGAGTTGATGGTGGCTATGCCGGTCGTCCCGGATCCGATAGTGTCGATGGCTCTGCCGATACTCGCCTTGATGAGGGAGAAGGGAGTCAACGTGTCGGTTATGCTTCCCGTGACGACGGGCCGTGAGACCGTTCGACGGCTTAAGGGGCTCGTCCAGGTTCGGACTAGGGAGCAGATGTTTGGAGGCGGAATCATCTCGGACGATAGTCAGATCATAATCTTGCTGGGCGAGGACCCGGAGAAGGGGTTGACACTGGCTATCTCCTCGGACCATATCGGACTGGTGAGGTTCGGGAAGAGCTACTTCGAATACCTCTGGGAGAGCTCAACGCCAATATCCTGACCGTGCCCAACGGCCGTTTCTGTCGCGAAAGATCCGTTTGTGTCGCGAGGAGCAACTCCCTTTTCAGATTTTAGGGGGGAGGATTCTGCCAGGTGGCTTGTTTTCCGGGCGAGTCTCAAGATTCTGGGCGCAGAATGGGCTGGTCACGGGTCGTCGAAAGCGCTGGTTACGCGGAAGAGAATAGCGCAGAAATGGGGATGGGTGGACAGATTCGCAATCCCGGTTAGCTCTGGGCGATTTTCCGGATGGATTTCTCCCCAAACAGCTCTTCTGCGTCGTCAGTATTAGCTGCTTTAGGATTTGTTTGGTGGTAACGGTTTTGGTAACCATGGATGGTAACAGTCGCGCGAGAGCCTGATTTCGTGGTGGGGTCGTTGAGCCTGGTCTTCGGAGTCAGGGTCCGGGAGGGTTTCTCGCGCTGGAGTCAACGGACTAGCGCCTGTTGCTGGGGTTGTTTGCGTGGAGGTTACGCAGTTTTCATCCGGGATCATCGGCTCCGGCCAGTTGGCCCGCAGCGAATAGTCTTAACTTGTCTCTGCTTCCGTCGCTAGGGTTGGGTCCCGGCAGGCGACGGAACTGCGGGGGTACCAGAGCCAGGTCTAATGGGCAGAAGGCAGATCCGAGGCCTGCTCAAGGCTTAGGACCCTGTGGCGAAGGCCTTCGTGGGTTCGAATCCCACCCCCCGCACCATTGAAAATGTCCTGGCCGTTACTACTCTTGATGCTGGCTTTCTCGATCTGCTCGAAGGCTTGAATGCTGGCTCAGAGTTCAAGTTCTTAAGGCTCAAATCTACGACAGCCTGCATTGGCCCTCCGTAATAATGCAGGTCCAACGCTTCTGACTATGCTGCTCCTCGTACTCGGTTTTAGCTTGCAGACGGCAAACCTACCCGCCATCCCTATGACGCCAGCAACCCCTCAGGTGTCACTAATAGGGAACGCATTCGCCTGGAATTACTCGTATCCTTCAGGAAGCAACCCGCAAATTACAGTCCTACACGGCCAATCCCTTACCGTGCAACTATCCTCTGTAGACATGTTACCTCACCAGTTTGTCGTGGACGTGGATAATGATGGAGGTGGTGACGCTTCTGACTGCGGGACGGTTGACCTTTGTTCGGCCCCGTTTTCAACATCTCCGACGACTTTCAGCTTTTCCATCAATTTCCCGGGTGGGGAATACACTTACTACTGCTCTGTGCACCCGATGACAATGTTTGGAAGGTTCGTGGTCCAGGATTTCGGATTCGCATCAAGCCCGTCTTCTCTTGCGCTAATGCAGGGCTCGGTGACATCCTCAGCTATTACTGTCACCAGCCTGGGCGGGTTTGTAGGCAAAGTCAACTTAACAGCTTCGGTTTTGCCGACGGGGCCAGTGGCGAGCTTGAACCCTACTAGCATCCGATTCTCTGCTGACGGGTCGGCTAGTTCAACCCTAACGATTTCCACTTCGAGGACTACGCCCGAGGGGGTGTATACGGCGACTGTATCAGCAACCAACGGGACATTGTCCGATTCAATCGCCTTGCCAGTCACTGTGACGTCTGCTGTTTCCATTGGAGGAAGCCTTCCTCTGTGGGCAATCGCGGCCGGAGCGGCTACGATAATCGCTGTTGCGGTCGCTGCGATATTCGTCAGGGGACGGAGAAAGCGTGCGAGCAAACGGTCGTAATGTACTCCTCGTGGACCTACTGTCGCGAGAGACGTACGGGCTTAATCGTCCTCGTAGGGCTTGATGGACGAGCGAGGAGCGGGCACTTGCGCTCGCTCGTGAAACGCCGTTACGTGTCTGGACCGCCTTTTCAGTCGGCCATGCCGGGTGGTATTGTGAATTGTGCAAGATACGTACTGGTCAGATCGTGGATGTCAACCACTCCATCATAGTTCACGTCGTTTGCGGATAATTTCGACACTGGCATGACGGCTTTGAACTGGGCGAGGTATACGCTTACGAGGTCATTCACATCCACTCTATTGTCCCGCGTTGGGTCTGGCCAGACGTAGGTCAGACTCCCGGTGGGGGGCCAGGGTAGACCGCCTGAGGTACAGGGATTTCCGCAGAGTCCTTGTTGCTGAGCCTCAAAGATCAAGCGTTGTATGATGTAGACATCGAGAGAGTTTATTACCGGTCCATTGATGCGCACGGTCACCGAGGGGCACGCCGTAGGGCATCCCGTACCGTATGGGTTTTTGAAGGTAATATTGCCCTCGGGCGACATTCTATAGTCTACGTTGAATCGGAGGGTATCGCTGGGTGTTGTCGCGTTGACCTGCAGCAAGAGGTCAAGGTCGGACTGGTTCACAATTCCATCCCTACCCACGTCGGGCTGCAAACCTACTCCCGTGGCGGAACTCCAGAACCTGGTTCCATCCTTGTAGTAGGGGTTTGGCTTTAGTAATATGGTATTAGTACAGTCAGCGCCCGAGCAACCTGCGATCATGTAGGGTCCTGTCCCCACGTACTCGATCGGACCACTGGGACACGTAATGCCGCAGCCGAGGCCTTGGAAGCTCGGAAAGAGGGTTGCATCGGGAAACGAGCAATTCGCCCTAGGGGAAATCCCAAAGCCAACGTTGTGTCCAGCGGCTGGATTGTAGTCTGCGCACCAGACGTGTTGAGGGATGATCGGAAGGAATCCCACGTTCTGAGCCAAGAGGGCGCCGAGGCTGTTGAAGAACACGAGAACTGTCTGGGATCCATCGGCGTTCGAGATGATGGTTGTGTTGTAGACGCTCTGAACGAATGGATAGTTGATCCCGGGGTTCTTCTGAGCGTACTCGATGCTGAACTTGATGTCCTGACCCGTCAGAGGCTGACCGTCGTTCCATAGGACTCCCTGCCTGAGTTTGAAGACCCCGACAGCTGCAGCCTGGCTCAGGGCAGTATTGAAGTAGGTGCCCGAGCCGAAGCTGTTCACAAGGACAGGCACGACTTCTTGAGGGCTAGCGGGGCTTCGGGTCAGCATGCTGTCATAAGTCTGCTGCATGGCCAATTGGTCCCAGAGCCACACACTGGTAACGATATTGGGTTGTTGAATGGTACTCTTGAATCCCCAGTCCAGGACACCTTGCCCCTTGAAATTGGCGTAGGAGGACCCGGGGGGCTGACAGTTGTTCAGGAACATTCCGGTAAGCGTGTAGTAATTGTCTAGTCCGGTACCCAGATTGTTCCCGACAAAGTTGGTCCAGCACGCTCTCTGGGTGAAAGACTCCGAGCCCGTGCCCGTGGCGCCGCTGGTCAGTATTGGAGGGCTTCCATAGTCTCGGATCCATGCCGCCTTGTCTCCAGAAGTAGAGAATAGAGGAACGGTCGGCATCTTCCCCGTTATCTTTCCAGTGCCGGAACTGTAACCCCAAGCATAAGTCTGAGTGGCAACAGCTGCGTTGATAACGTCGGTGTACGTGGCGCCGGTGTTGATGGGAGCTGCGAGGTTGTCGTATTGCGCGTCTACGAAGCAGTCAAAATTTAGCGGAAAGTTTCCTTGCCAAGCCCCTCCACAGCCAACCGGGGCCTGACTGCTGCCGTAGAGGAAGGGAAGATGGTCAGGGTCAAAGTCCAGTCCCCAGCCTCCCGTGTACAGATTCCACCTATTCCATGGTGCTGTGAGTATTATCGAGTTAGCTACCCGCCGATCGACCACGTTCGGTGAGACGTTAAGGATGCATGGGTTGCTTGGGCAGACAGTGACTGGACTGCCTCCCGTTTTTGGCGTGTAAGAGTTTGGAAGGTTCTGCATCTGCTGAACTAGAGCTTGCCCTGCCTGAGTGCGAAGGGGATCATCGATACGGATAAGGAATTTGATGGGTGCAGTGCACAGGTTATTGCTGTCGACGCATGCTGTCCCTCCCAATGGGGCTTGAGTAGGAGGTGAGGCCAAGCATCCGGAGACTGTTATTCCATTCACTATCGTAGAGCACAGGGGATCGAACCGCCATCCGCTCTCATAGAGGACCTGAAGGCCCTTGCTAGGGTTGTAGTCGCCGTAGGGCGTGGGATACCCCAGCTGTTGACAGGTAACAGAACCGGGCTGGCCGAAGGCGGTGCCTGCGCATATAGGCTGGGCAAATCCTCCCGCTATGTTGAGCACTATGTTCTGTCTGTCAACCAGGTACGCGAGCGCCTGGCGGAAGCCCTGTGTCGAGGAGACGAGGCTGGCGTTGCTGTTCACGTCGATCTCGAACATCCCGATATCGTTATGCTTCCAGGTGAAAACCTGGCCTTGGCAGACTACACTGGGAACGCTGGTGTCACAGGATGTTGAGCCTGGAACTGTCTGAGTCCAGGTTTTCAAGTATGGAAAGGGAACAGGCCAATCCACAATGTCCAACGCACCCGCCTGGAACGCGAGCATTTCCTGGTCTAGGCTGTCATACTCGTGAATCAAGACCGTGCCTGTTCCTGGACCCATTGTACCGGGAATCGTACCGGAGGCTGACACGTGAGGAAGAGCGATCATGCTGTTTGGAAATGCTAAGATAAAGATCAATATCAGAACAGGTATGAGAATGCTTCTTGCTGGCCTTGGATCCATAAGATTCAGATCTGCCGGGGAAAAATGGGGGCTAAGGGTAAAAAGGTTTTACATCTAGGTAGAGCGGAAGCCGTCTACGGATTTCCACTGGTTGCCCGAGTAGCATCACCCGAGGAACCGTGTTTCAACTGGGCGTCTCGCCTTAGATAGAGGACGACCATGAGGCCTAGTGCTACCAGGGACCCAGCCAGCCCGTATGAGAGGTAGGTCGAGAGGAGGGAGCCATTCTGAATGGGAGGCTGGGCTAGAACGGTTATTCCGACTGTCTGGGAAACGGACCTTCCGCCGGCGTCCGTAACGGTAACGTTCGCTGAGTAGAAGCGGGGAAGGGAGTATGTGTGTACGGGGGAGGATACCGCGGATGATTGTCCGTCATCGAAGGACCATGAGTAAGAGTAGGGTGAGATGCCGCCGGAAGCTTGAGAGCTAAACGACACTGTTAAGGGGGCGGTGCCACCGGTTATGTTTGACGTTGCCGTGAGCGTCAACTGATTTGTAGCTCCAGGCGCAAGAACGCGGACCTGGACCCTGGTGGTCTCAGCCTCGGACCCGCTGTTTCCGGTTATCGTCACGTCGTAGTTTCCCGATTGGGCCCCCGTCGCATTTACTCCAAGGGAGACAAAGACTCTGCTCTGCATGGTCAAGTCTACACTCGTCTGGTTGAGAGAAATCGAGAGACCTTGAGGTGAGGTGGAGGCAGAGAGAGATACTGTCCCGGAGAAATTTCCGAGACTGTACAACCTTACTGTAGATTTTAAGGATGACCCGGAGTAGAGCACCAAGGAGGCTGGACTTGCGGACAGGACGAATCCAGATCCCTTGTATAGATAGGCAGCTCCGGACTCTAGGAGACCTCCATGGGAGTTGAACGGAGCGCCGAACAGGTAATCCGACGAAGTGCCCCCATAAACTGACCATCCCATATTGTCGCCAGCAGACTCGCCATCAATCTCTACGATAAGACCAAAGTCAATTCCCGAGTATATGTAGACGCTACCGGCATCCGTTCTCCCGCCTGGAGAGGCAAGGTCTGCGGCAATTATGAGAGTAGGGCTGACATTGTTCGGGTCTGTCTCCATGGATACAGCCCAACCGAAATCGTCACCCGACGAGGGACCGTCGAAGCGATGAACGAGTGTGTAATTCGATCCGGAGAAGAGATACGCCGACCCAACGTTCGCCCTACCTCCAGGGCTGGCAGACGGAGCTCCGATGATCAGGTCAGGCCTCCCATCGCCAGGGATGCCCAGTCCACCGGCAACAGAGGTACCAAAAAAGTCCCCCGCCACCTCTCCATCGAACCGTTTTAACAGACTGAGTCCGCGGCCAGAAAATAGGTAAGCGCTTCCAGCGTTAACCCTACCACCCGGATCAGCTAGGTCAGCACCAACAAGAAGATCCGGAATACCGTCCCCATTAACATCGGCTACTCCAGCTAGGGACACTCCGAACTCGCTATGGGCCATCTCACCATCCAGCCGCCGATAGACAGTAAGATTACTGCCAAAGTACACGTAGACGCTGCCCGCATTCGTTCTCTGAGAATCAGGAGATGCGTCTATCGCCCCAACAGCAAACTCCGGACGAGCGTCGACATGAAGATCCCCAACAGTAGCAATGGACGCTCCAAAAAGTTCCCCCGCGACCACCCCATCAAGCCTGCGAATCAGAGAGAAATCCCGCCCTTCGAACACGTATACGCTCCCCGCGCGCGATCGGCCTCCCGGACTAGCCATGTCCGCACCTATGAGGAGATCAGCATATCCGTCGCCATTGAGATCTGCAGTGCCTGAGACTGAGGCTCCAAAATCATCGCCCGAATTCTGACCATCGAATCTGTGAATGAGAGTGAAATTTTTTCCTGAAAATAAGTACGCGCTTCCCGCCCCTGTACGGTTTCCCGGAGACTCACCAGGAGCTCCAATCAAAATCTCGTTGTAACCATCATGAAACAGGTCGCCCACTCGAGTGATGCTGAGCCCCAAGTCTCCGCTCGTGACTGCGCCGTTGAACTTGTTGATGAGCTGCAATTGAAGATTCGATTGCTGTCCCGAAACGGTGAAATTTGTGAAGGGACTGGTGGAGATGAGAATTAGGGAGAGGACAAGCAGCCGTGTTCGCAATCGGGAGAACGGGACTCCTCTTTGAGACCGCATTCGTCCTCTGGAATATTTAAGCAGCACAATCCTGAGAGTCTAGATTCCTTACCAACTCGCGTGAATACTCCACGCCAAATCAACGCTCGTTCTCGCGGAATCAGTAACCGGAGGCGTAGAAGACAAGCCCAGTCAGAACTGGGGCCGCGAGGTTCGTTTGGAGGAACGGATTGTCGTAGTGTCTGCTCATATACCAGACGGCAATGTCTTTTCTAAAGACGCTCTCGCCGTTGACGTATGAGGATAAGTCTTGATCGACCTGATCAGGCAAGTGGCTCTTTTCGATCTCGTTCGCGTGATCCTGGACCACGATGATGGTCCCGGGGGTCCAGAGCGTCTCTTGGATATCCGTTGGAGTAAAGAAGACCCCTCTGCTTCCTTGAGCCACCTCCCAGCTCGTGAACATGTGTGAAGAGTCTCGCATCCCGGTATCGTTGAGAATGGTCTCCTGTCGGATTGGCACCCATCCGACGGTCTGGTATTGGAGTATGATGTTTCTCACATCGCTTCCGATCGCGAAGTCCAAGCGCCAGTGAGGTTCGTAGTAGTGGATCTCATTGCATCCACCTCTACCAATTTGAAGCAGTGCTAGAAAGTGTCCGTCAGGATAGAATCTCCAGATCTGTTGGTAATCGTAGCCTGGTACTTCGTAGTAGCCTCTGATCTGGAATCCCCCGGCCGTTAGGTTGTCATAGTATAGAGCGTAGGGCGCCGGATTCGGAGGTCCGATCCATGCAGACCTCAACTCGTCATAGAAGTAGCAGGCTTGATTATAGAAGGGATAGTAATTCACTATTATCCCAGCCAGTCTTGCATCCCGTAGGAGCAAAACTCCGTTGTAGCTCACGTTGTAGAGTTGTATCCCGTCGTCCAAGGAGACGTTCCACGGAATTGTCCAGCCACTACGAACTATTGGATTGTTCGAGAAAACTGCCCGAGCAGTGGGAATGTGGGAGAGGATGGGAAGTGTGGACAGAGCAGTGACGCATAGAACAAACAGGACCCTTAGGAGGCGTCGGCCCTTCATCGAAGCTCCAGTCACTCAAAATAAAGATCTGTTGGGAGGCATAAATGCTTCTGGCATCTTTCCGGATTAGGTTATATTGTCGACTGGGAGCAGTTCGAGAACCGAGAAGTTCAGTTCACCCGTGTTGGACCTATGAGGTTTGCACTTCTACTCATATTGACCTTGACGCTAGCTCCATCTATGCTTCCCACTGGAGCCGCGCAGTATTCCGTAGGAGTGCGCCCGGGGGACTGGACCAAATACCAGATTAGTGGAGACCTATCTGAGAACGCAGTAGTCTCCAACCTAACCGTGATACAGGTCTCTCGAACAAATGTTACCGTGAAATCCACAGACTTTTACAACGATGGCACGAACTCCAGTAACTTCCTGTGGGTAGACATCTCGACAGGACAGAACAACACGGCTCAATCCGGTTTCCCAGCATTCTTCTTCATCATTCTCCCAAGTAGGGGTATTGGAGAAGGGATCTACGGAGTTCAATCACTGGTCATTCAAAACAGTCTTGAAAGAACGTACGTACAGACCATCAGACGGACGAACTTTGCCAACATCACGACTGTCGGATCTGGAAGCACCTCGTACTATTGGGATGCCCAGACGGGAATTCTTGCGGAAATTCTGCAGTTACACCAAAATAGAACCGTGGCGATTCACGCGATGATAGTAGCAACTAGCCTTTGGAGCCCTCAGCCCCAAAACTCTTCCCTGATATTCTTGGAAGCCACGCTGATCGGCGTCATAGGTGCGGGCATGGCCGTTCTGGCTTACGCTAGGCTTTCTAGAAGACACAAGAGTAAGAAGCCTAGAGCCCGCAACTGATCTCGATCATGTGGGATAACGAGGTTGCCGGGCAATACTGAGATAGTCCTCAAGCCCCATCACCGGTTTCGTTGGGACCGCCGAAGGAACGACCTCATCGCCGACCTTTAGGATCAATGAACCAGTATCTATTGGGCTAGATCGAGCTAGTAGCCTTTGGCCTCTCCTATTAGGTGGCAGGCAGCCCAATGGCCGGGCTCCGCTTCAATCAGCGGGGGTTCGTCCTGTGTACATCGTTCAAAGGCATACGGGCAACGTGTGTGGAATCTGCAGCCGTTTGGCGGGTTGATCGGACTTGGTATTTCTCCGCTAATCACGGCCTCGCCCCTTTTCTTGTCGGGATCTGGGGATGGGACGGCTCGTATTAGTGCGTCAGTGTAGGGATGGAGCGGGCTGGCGATTACGCTATCTGCTGGGCCGATCTCCATGATCTTTCCGAGGTACATGACTGCTATTCGGTCGCAGATGTGTCTGGCCAAGGCCAGGTCATGGGTGATGTATACAAAGGAGGCACCTCTTTTCGCGACCAAGTCGACCATGTTGTTGAGGACTTCAGCTCTGATGGAAACGTCTAGCATTGAAACAGGCTCGTCTGCTACGACAAGTTCAGGATTCAGGATAAATGCTCGGGCCACTGCTACTCTCTGCCGCTGCCCGCCGCTTAGCTCGTGAGGGTAACGATACATGAACTCTTCCGGAGGAACAAGCTCAACCTCTCTAAGGGCTTGCTTGACTCTCTCTTCGACCTCTTCACCGGTCTTATAGTCGTGTTGAACCTGGACTGGTTCTGCAACGATATCTTTCACTAGCATTCTAGGGTTGAGGGACTCGTACGGGTCTTGGAAGATTATCTGTAACTGGCGACGGACCCTCTTGAGCTGGCGCGATGACAACTTTGCGATGTTCCTTCCTCGAAACTCGATAGTCCCCTTTGTCACGTTTATGAGCCGTAGGATCAGCCGACCCGTTGTTGTCTTTCCACTCCCGCTCTCTCCAGCCAGCCCTAGAATCTCCCCTTTTCGAACTGTGAAGCTGACGTCATCAACTGCTTTCACGTACAGTTGCTGACCAACCAAGGTTGAGAGAAAGCCCGTTCTGACCGGGAACCATTTTGTCAGGCCTTCGACCTTTAGCAATTCGTCCTGTTCCTTCAATTGTCTCACATTTTGTCGGGGTACAGGTGGCAGGCCACATAGTGGTCCGGTCTCAACTCAATCAGAGGTGGCTGAACCTTCTTACAGACGTCCATGACGTACGGGCATCTCGGGTTGAATCGACAGCCTACGGGAGGATTGAGAAGGTCGGGGGGCTGACCTGGTACGGAAGACAGTCTTTTACGTTCGCCTCGAATATCTGGAAACGCCTGCAGCAGACCCTGAGTGTACGGGTGCAGAGGCTCGTGGAATACACTTGGAGTACTACCATACTCGGCAATGTTTCCTGCATACATGATCACGACCCGTTCGCAGGTCTCAGCTATTATCGACAGGTCATGTGATATGAGAATCATGGAGAGATCAAGTTTTTCCTTCAGGTCCCTCATCAGACGTAGGACTTGAGCTTGGACTATGACGTCAAGCGCGGTTCCAGGCTCGTCAGCAATTACAAGTTTGGGGTTGCAGGCAAGCGCCATGGCGATGAGGGCTCTCTGCCTCATCCCGCCGCTGAATTCGTGGGGATATCCGTCGACTCTTTCCGGATCGATCCCTACGAGCTCCAGAAGTTTCGCGGCCCGTTCTCGACATTCTTCCTTTGAGACTTCCTTATCGTGGGTCCTTATCGCTTCGATTATCTGGTCTCCTATCTTGTATACGGGATCGAGAGCGTTCATTGCTCCCTGAAAAACTATAGACATGTCCCTCCATCTTACTTGCCTCATCTCTCTGTCGGTTAGATTGAGAAGGTTCCTGCCGTCGAGGTTTATCTGGCCCTTCAGGATCCTTCCAGCTTTGGGAAGTAGTCTCATGAGTGAGAGTGCCACTGTGGTCTTGCCGCAGCCTGACTCGCCGGCGAGCCCGAGGGACTGGCCCTTCTTGACGCTGAAGCTTATTCCTTCGGCTGCCCTCACTGGTCCTCTCTTGGTCTCGTAGTTTACTGTTAGATCTTTGACCTCCAAGACCGACAATGGGTTGTCTGACCTGTTATGCGATACGGAATCGAAAAGCTATGAATAAGCTTTGGGGAGGCAAGACTTCTATTTTCGTCTCTTTCCTAGCCGGCGACTGCGGGTTAACCTTCGGTCTGCAAGAGCCGTTAACGCCCATGCCGCGAATGCGACAATGATCACGCTGGCAAAGACGGGTTCGAGGAGGTTCGACCCGAAATACACCAGGTTTCCCTTCGGAGAGGCGAATCCAGGAGCGGTCAGGGTTGCTCCGACAGAGTAGATCGCTTCCTCCGTGGTCGTCACGGTCTCGCCAGTCGCCTCGTTTATGCTGATCTTGGCGAGAATATCGAACCCCACGTGGCTCGTCCACGCCGTCATCTGGGAGTCCGTGTTGAAGCCTCCTGACCATAGGTCGAGAGAGGCTGAGAGCGATGAGAAGTCGAGGAGGTTCAGGTTCGGTACTAGTTGTTCAATCTGGAGTGGCGAAATTTGGGCTCTGCCCATCTGAAACGTTACGGTCTCGATGCGGCTCGGATTTGGGAGCAGGGAGTTCTTTGCAAGGGTGACGAGGCTTTGTCCTACTTCGCTCTTGCCGACTAGGTTGAAGGCAACCCCGTTGGACATGACTCCTTCTTGGACTTTGAATGATCTCCAAGCAAAGTCAGCACTCGCAGAGCCTCCGAAGTAGGAATGGATAGCTCCTAAAACGGAGAAGTTGAGGCTATAAGTTAGGATTGTTCCGTTGGAAGATGCAGTTAGACTAGGGCTCTCCACCCAGACTTGAGAATCCAACCGTCGTAGAGAGTTGTTCAAGTCCTGCGTTAGAGCTGTTGAGTTGGAATGGTCGATCGTGAGGTTGAACGGAGATGTTGTGGTGATGTTCTGGAATAGGGAGCCTGAGATACCTACCGATATATGGTCTCCTGTCACAGAGATCTGGTAAGCGTTTGAAGATGTGGCGAGAGCCGCGTTGGGGAGGCCAGCGACCAGGGCCGCCACTATGAGTATCAGTAGCGTCTTGACTCTGGTTACTCTTCGTACTAGGGGCAAAGTCTCCGGCCTAGAAAATGTGTAGGTGACTGATTAACGTCGTTGCCTCAGCCTGGGGTTCAAGATATCGTCTATGCCGTAACCCACGAGTATGAAGGAGAGCGATAGGAGCGCTATGGAAATACCTGGCGGAACGAACCACCACCAGAAGAAGAAGCCCTGGAAGCTCTCAGCATTGTTGAGCATTCTTCCCCATGACATGACGAATGGGTCGAAGAGCCCGAGAAAACTAAGGGCTGCTTCCAAGGTAATGGCTGCAGGGACGCTTGTTGCTAGGCTCACATAGGTGAGCCCCATAACATTGGGGAGGATGTGTTGGCGTATGAGGTGTCCGGTCCCTGCGCCAACCGCTCGGGAGGCTTCTACGAAAGGCCTCTCCTTCAGTGTCACAACTTGGGACCTGATCACTCTGGCGAAGCCCATCCAGCCGAGGAGTGCGATGACTGTTATTATTGACGTGAGGCTGGGACTGAGAATTGCGACGAGCACCAAGATTAGAGGGAGGCCTGGGAGGACCAGTAGCATGTCTGTGAACCTCATGAGAACCTCGTCGAGAACTCCGGCCTTGAAGCCTGCCACCAAGCCCACGACGAGCCCTACTCCTACGGCAATGCCGGCTGCGAGTAGCCCGACTAGAAGGGATACTCGGGCGCCGTAGACTAGCTGACTGAATAGGTCTCTCCCTACGTAATCAGTCCCGAGTAGCCCGTAGGAAGTTCCATAAAGCCTCAGGCTGATATCGTCCAAGTAGACGATCCCCGAGAACGGTTGAGAAAGATCAGTGTCAGCTATAGTGACGACGAGTTTGAACGAATAGGATCCCATGCTAGAGAAGACGAGCGCGTTCGGGAGTATTCCTCTCTGGCTGGCTGCTCGGAAGATCGAGGAGGTTTGGAGCGATGAGTCCAGCGAGTCGATTTGTGGATTCGGAGTATACCATAAGTTATAGGGCTGTTGTGCCAGACTATCGGCGGAAGCCACACGATATGACTGGTTTCCAATTCTGTCGATTGTGAAGAGGGCTGCTACAGTGCTCGGAGTGGCTCCGGATAGATGAAAGAGGACTGAGCCGGTTCCCACGAATCTTCCCGGAGGACCGTCATATGGATAGTTGAACCGGGACTCGACTGTGAAGTTGATGCCTCCATAGATGCTCCCTGACGTTCGTGGGGCTACGTTTACCTGGAGGCTTCCTGCGGCATTGTGACCCACTGTGGGAGAGTACTGGAAGCTAACCGCCCCCGGGTTGTTCGTGGTTAGCGTGTATTGCGAGATTGAATCCTGCGTGTCGAATGCCCCTGTTGAAGTCTGGGAGGGAACAAGTTGGTTGGCACTGAGTCCCTTCTCGAAGGTTAGGGTCCGATACCAGGATGGAGCAGCATAATTGGCTGCTAAGTTCTGGGCGTATACAGGATCGTTGCTTGTGAGGAGCGGGGCGAAGAGTGCTATGAGGATGTAGAATACGATGATGGATGTTCCGAAGATGGCTCTTCTACTTCTTCTAATGAGGAAGAAAACGTTAAGGATTCTGCCTAGGCCCTTTCGGAGGCGGACCTCTCTGGCTTCCAATTACGCCCTACCCGTACTTTATCCGGGGGTCGATTAGTCCAAGAATAATGTCTGCGGCGAAATTGGCGATAATGACCATGAGGGCGATAATGTAGAAGATGGCTTGCATTGCAGGATAGTCATTGTTGTTTATGGAACGGAGAATCCACCAGCCCATACCCTCGTAGGCAAATACGCTCTCCGTGATCAACGCTCCGGCTAGAATGAAGCCCACGCCCAGGGCAATCGATGTCACAATTGGAAGGGACGCATTCTTGAGAGCATGCTTAAAGAGCACGGTTCTCTCGCTTAGGCCCTTGGCTCTAGAGGTCAGAATATAATCGTCGGTCAGAGCTTCTGTCATTGTCGCTCTCGTGAGAAGCAGATAGCCACCGTACTGGAAGAGAAAGAGCACCATTACAGGGAGGAATAGGTGTTGCGCTCTCCCTTGAATATACTCGACAAGTCCGCTGAAAGTACCAGTATTTGGTGGACTGAGGGTCCAGTTGTCAGGCTGATCGTGGGCAAGAGGGAACCAGTGGAGGTAATAGAAGAAGATGAGGATGGCCGTGACGCCCATGAAGAAGGTTGGCAGCGAAAAAGTGACCAGCGAGCCTGTCACGGCTGCCGAGTCGAATACCCCACCCCTCCTGCTGGCCGTGATGACTCCGAGGAATACTCCAACAGTTATCGACAGAACGGTTGAGACCCCGATGAGGAGAAGAGTGTCGGTCAGCCTTGCGACGATCTCGTTGGAGACGGGCGCCGCGGTGTAGAAGGAGTATCCGAACTGGAAGGTCAGCATGTTGACGACGTAGTCCTGAAACCTCGTGAAGACATCTTTGTCAAGGCCGAATTTTGCTATGACGCTGTCGCGTGCTGTTGTGCTGTGGAGCTTTCCTGTTGAGGCTAGTGCGTCGATCGGGCTTCCCGGCATCACCTCGAAGATTATGAAGTTGAGGGTTATCACGAAGAGGAGCAGTACGAGGGTATATGCGGATCTTCTTGCTATGTAACCTCGGAGCCCCAAAGCCGACGAGTGATTGCTGGCGTGATTTTCTTTATATTCTTATCGTTGCGCCGAATCTTCCGCTTCTTCGGCTCTGATGCGCCGACTCCTGAGGAAGAAGAGCCCGACGGCAACGGCAACTACTGCACCCACGCCCCCTGCAGGAATTACCCAAACCGGAAAGTTGTTCAGTACTGGCGGGACGAGTTCTCCCGAAACAGTTACGGTCTGGTTCAGAGTGTCCGAGAGACGACACGAACACGTGTCCGTAACAGTGAGGCTCACGGTATAGTTGCCGGGCTTGTTGAAGGTGTGTGTGACGATATAGCCCCCGCCTGAGCCACCATCACTGAAGAGCCAGAGGGGGTTCGGGAGTAGCGGGTCGCCGTCTGGGTCGTAGCTGGCCGTCGCGTTGAAGGTGACAGGTTGGCCGGGACGCGGGTTGCTGGGTGAGAAGGTGAATAGAGCTCTCGGGGGCGTGTTGTAGCCGCTGACGTAGATAGTCTCTATAGTGGATGCGTTGGCGGCTACCCCGGTAGGGTTCCCGTCGTCGGTCACCGTGAGGTTGACGTGGAGGGGTCCCCCTGAGATAGCGTAGGTGTGGATTATTACCGGCACGGTCACTGCTGTCTGATTCCCGTCGCCAAAATTCCATGAATATCTGACGATACTTCCGTCGGAGTCGTAGCTGCCCGAGGCATCAAAAGTGGTTGGTCTAGTGGCGACCGGAGGAGAAGGCGAGATTGCGAATGAGGCTTTAGGTGGAATGTTGTATGGGATGTTGGAGAAGAGCCCGTTTACTATTGTGTGTTGAATTTCCGTGGCGGTACTGCCGACAATGGAGATCAGCGCGGTATTGTTCATCACTAGACTGGTCGTCCCAAGTGCTAACACCTGGGCTTTTACGTACAATAGGGTCCCGTTGCCAACGAAGCCGGCGTCGGGATAGTTGCTCACAACGATAAGATCGTCGGATTGTACTAGACCGGTCGTTGCGTTAAACTTACCGGTGAATAATGTACTCCCTCCCAAGGCATTGGCGATATCGCTCAACGCTGGACCCTCGATGACCTGAGTAATCTTGAGAAGTGTTGCATTCAGCTTAAGGTATAGCTGCCAAGCATGAAGAGTCTCGGGGCTTGGACCGACATTCGATACGTTAATCGCGAAGGTCGTAACACTCCCTGCACCTAGGCCCAGGTTGACAATGCTGGGCGCGGTCATTATGGCATTGTTCGTTGCGTTGACAAAATGAGAGGCGATTGAGGGAAACGTTAAGATTAGCAACGCAAGGATGATCCAGATGGCTCGACTTTTCATCATGATCCCTATGTGAACTGGTGAGTATAGGTAAGGACTAGGTCGTGAATGTCTACGATCGGGACGGGAGTATCGCCGGTCACATCGTACTGTGCTATGTTTGTAAACTGGTGCTGCCAGACGGCAATGAGGTCGTTTATGTCCACCACTCTGTCTCCAGTAACATCTCCCATCTTGCGGACGCAG